>JAOAGZ010000002.1 GCA_026415495.1 Eximiradius proteiniborus
CGGGAAGATTGTTCCACCCGAAAAAGCTTCATCGATACTTGGTAAAGATACAACACAGCTTCATCTTGATAATACTGTTCTTACGGAGTTGGTGAAAAATCATGTAATCTATCAATATCTTCCACAAGAAATGAAGGACACATTATTGAATGTGATGAAGCAAGTTCCTTCATTTTTCACTTTACCAGCAGGTGGAAATATCAATACAATTGTTGCAGGAGTGCCTCAAATCGAGATTGGTTCGCTGTATGGCACTGAGTTTTTGATTCGTGTTGTCCCACCACTTGACTTAGGAAAATATATTGGGAAATTTGCTTTTTGGGGCTTTGGAATCAAGCATAGTATATCGCAGTATTTCACAGAATATATAGAAACTAGCGAAGGTGAAATTTATGAATATTCGCCTTTCGACTTAGCGATTCAAATCGTCTATCAAGGAACGGATTTACAAAATAAAGTTGGAGTTACCCAATCGGATTTGAAAGCCAACGCTCAAATTTGGAATGCAAATATGAATATTTCTAAATCCTTCGAGAATATTATTGATTTGTACGGTGGTATCTCATACGATTATTTAGATATTGATGCAAGATTTAAGTATTACTTGCCTGTAGAAACGCAAATGCAGTTGGGACTTCTAAGATACGATCCAGTCCTTAATAAAATTATGCCTCCAGAGCCACCTGATTATCCAGGAGATACAAAACCACAAACCACAAAGATTAATTTAATTAATCGTTCGTGGAAAGCAACTTTGGGATTGAACAAAAGTATTGGGAATTTTTCAGTTTTTGCTGATTATAATATTAGTAGATTTAATATTTTTTCAGCTGGAATACAATATAAATTCTAACTTTCAATAATTTTTTTGTAAAACTAATTTAATTGAACAGGTTTAATATTTGAGTAATGAAATAGCATAATTACTGTTTTATATTAGTATTTGTAATCGATTAATATTAAGAAATTTATTATTATGAAAAAAACAATTTGTATATCACTACTATTCTTTTGGGCAAGCAGTTTATTTTCACAAATCAATACAGAAGTATTCCGAAAAGAGTTTTCAGAAGATGGCATTTACCATAAAATAAATGTCGATTTAGGCATAACAAAAGGAAATACAGAATATACAACAGTAAGACCATCATATAGAATTGACTGGCTTAAAGACAAATTCCATAATTTTGGGATTGTTAGTTATGCTTACGCAGAAGATGCCGTTAAAAAAAGAGAAAATCGCGGGTTTATTCATCTTCGTTCAAGTTATGAAATATTTACTTTTTTGTATGGTGAAGCGTTTGTTCAAAAGGAGTTCAATGAATTTATTTTGTTAAAAGATAGGAATTTATTTGGATTAACTTCAAGAATACAAATCATTAATGAAACAATAAAGATTGATTCAACTGAAAGACTTGATATATATACTTTTGTCGGGCTTGGTGCGATGATTGAAAATGAAGAATTGAAAACAAAGCCATCAAAAGAAACAACTGTTGGCAGACTTACATCTTATTTTTCATTGGGTGTAAATGTTTCACCAAACATTTTAATTAAAAGTATAACATATTATCAACCACGTTTTTCGAACGACAAGGACTATCGTCTATTAAACGAGAGCAGTTTAAATATAAAGTTCAATCAAAATTTAACATTTAGAACCAGTTTAAGATTACGTTACGACAGCGAACCTCCTGAAAAAGTAAAACCACGAGATTTAAATCTACTGAATGGAATTCAGATAGACTTCTAAATGATAAAAATTTATCGATAAAAATATCTTTTATTTCACATTTTTTTTGCTTAATTTTGATTAAGTAGCAATAATAAAATGTGATTAAAATGAAAGACAAAGAGTTGCAAGTAGTATTCACGAATAAAGCTCGCTGTCGGGATTGTTATCGTTGCATAAGGAATTGTCCAGTAAAAGCAATTGAAATGAAAAAAGGACAAGCTTCAGTAATTGACAGCCGGTGTATTCATTGCGGAACGTGTATTGCAGAGTGTCCACAAAAAGCAAAAACATATCGACGTGAAGTCGAACTTGTGAGGGAACTATTAAAAAGTGGCAAAAAAGTCGCAGCAAGTATAGCACCATCTTTTGCAAGTTTCTATGAAGGTTGGGAACGTGTCCGAATACCATCGGCACTTCGAAAAATTGGTTTTTCGTATATTGCAGAGACCTCAGTCGGAGCATATTATACATCTCAAATCACGAAGGAAATATTTAATCAAAAAAGCAGCAACGGCATAATATCTTCTGCTTGCCCAGCAGTTGTAAGCTACATAGAAAAGTATCACCCTGAATTAATCGATAGATTAGCCCCAACTGTCAGCCCAATGATTGCGCATTCTCGGCACATCAAGAAACGTTTAGGTGAGGAGTTCAAAATTGTATTTATAGGACCTTGTATCGCAAAGAAAGCAGAATCAGATCGCAAAGAATATCAGGATGATATAGATTATGTAATTACTTTTGATGAACTCAATGAATTATTTGCTGATGAAGAAATAAATTTAGCCAATTTTGAAGCAAGTGATTTTGACGAATATGCTCCCCAAAACGCTTTACTTTATCCATTATCGGGAGGATTATTGAAAACATCCGGATACGACACAGATATTGCACAAACAAAAGTAATTGCTTTAAGTGGCTTTGAAGATGTAAAAGAAATGGCAGATTATCTTACAAAGAACAATTTTGAAAATATTTTATTTGAGCCACTTTTCTGTAAGAACGGATGTATTAATGGAAAAGGAATCACTTCTGAAAAAAATATGTTCGAGCGGAAAGAAGAAATATTTAATTACTTCAAGAAGTATCCAAATAAAGAGTTTAAGCCAATTGAAGGATTAGATTTAACAACGAATTTTTATAGAGATGTAGCAATAGATAACAAGCAATATTCAGAAGATGAATTATTACAAATACTTGAAAAAACAGGTAACTCATCTGAAGAGAATCGTCTGAACTGTCAGTCGTGTGGATATAATACTTGCGAAGAAAAGGCTCGTGCAGTGCTTGACGGGATGGCAGAAATTGATATGTGTATACCATTTATGCGTCGAAAAGCAGAAATGAAGAATGATAAGATTATTGAATCAAGCCCAAATGGAATAGTAATAGTGGATGAACATTTAAAAATAATCAGTATGAATCCTGCATTCAGGCGATTTTTTATGTGTTCAGAAGCAATTATTGGCAAACCAATTTCATATTTGATGGATCCAGAGCCATTTGTAAGAATTGCTACAAAGCACGAAGATATAATTGAATTAACGCAAAAACACGAAAATTATGGAATAGTTTGCCATCAGATTATTTATGAGCTAAAAAATGAGAAACAAATTGTTGGAATTTTTGTAAATATCACGAAAAATATAGCAGATAAATCCAAACTTGATGATATAAGGCAGAGAACGATTAAGGAAGCGCGTCAATTGCTCTCACATCAAATTTCAATGGCACAAAATATTGCTAAATTGTTAGCCGAGAGTACCGCACAAGGTGAAGCTCTTGTAGAAAACATACTTAAGATCACAGAAGAACAATCCCCAACAAGTGTAGAAGCAGAAAAGGATAAGCGAGGCTGGATATGGGATATGTATATGTCGAGATAGAAAAAAGCCAAGCAACCAAAAAAACAAATACTGCTTGTGGCGATGTTGTGCTTATTGATAGAGACCAAAACTCTACAATAATTATCCTTGCTGACGGGATGGGCTCGGGTGTCAAGGCAAGTATTTATGCAACAATGTGCGTATCGCGTTTGCGAGAGTTGTTAAAGTGCGGTTTCACTTTGAGACAAGCTTTTGCAGCAATGGTAAGAACAATGAACCAGGCTGCACGTGAGAACTTGCCGTATGCAGTATTTTCAATTGCGAGAATAATAAATGATGGACTGGGAGTGGTGCTTAGCTTTGAAATGCCACCACCTATTTATATTTCCAAAGGTAATGCAACCGTATTGAAAGGCAGATCTACTACGGTAGAAAAGTCAGTAATAACTGAAACGAACTGTTATCTGTCGGTTGGAGATGCTTTACTACTTGTTTCGGACGGAGTTACACAAGCAGGTATTGGAAGGGGCTTGCCAATGGGACTTGGACCTGAGGGTGTTTGCAAAATAATTAATGGGATACTCTCAGACGGAAGAAAACTTTATGAAATTCCCCACCAATTACAGACAAAAATATACTCATTGTGCAATAACAATAATGATGATGATATAACATCAATTCTGGCATATTCACGAATTGGAGCAATTGCAAATGTGCTGACTGGTCCGCCAATAAATAAAAGTCGTGATTACGAGGTATGCAGAAAGTTCTTCTCAATGGATGGAACAAAAATTGTATGTGGAGGGACAACCGCAAGCATAGTTTCGAAATATCTGAATAAGAGAATTGATATTGATGATACTTTTGCCAATCATTTTACACCACCTAAATATTCAATTGAAGGTGTTGATTTAGTAACCGAAGGCGCTGTTACACTTAATCAATTATACAATGTATTGGACGAAGACCGTTCGCTGATGGACGAGCAAAATCCAGTAACAGAACTTTATGATTATTTGATGAATGCAGATAGAATTAATTTTTTTGTTGGCACTTCGTATAATCCGGCAACTGATAATATTGGTTTTGTGCAACAAGGACTTCTTTCGAGAAAGAAAATCATTCCCTTGCTTGCAGCAAGGTTTCGGGAGCTTGGAAAAGTTGTAGTAATTGAAGAAATAGATTAACAATATTGCTGAATTATTTCGTCTGAAACTTATATTTTACAATTTTATGAGGATATTATGATTAAGAAAGTGATTGAAGACGCAATTAATCAGCAAATTGTTCGTGAAATGTATTCATCCAATCTTTATTTGGCAATGTCTGCGTATTTTGCATCAATCAATTTAAACGGATTTTCAAACTGGATGCATGTTCAAGCAGAAGAAGAAATGATGCATGCATTGAAGTTTTTCGATTATTTGATTGACCGCGGAGGCAAAGTAAAAATTGGACAGATTGCAGCACCACCATCAGAATGGGAATCGCCACTTGCAGCATTCGAAGATGCACTCCGTCACGAACAACTTGTTACCGGATGGATTAATGAACTTGCAGATTTAGCATTTAGCGAAAAAGACCATGCGACTTCGAGCATGCTTCAATGGTTTATTGACGAGCAGGTCGAAGAAGAAGCAACTGCTGGTGAAATTGTTGAGAGATTGAAACTTATTGGTGATTCGAAAGGTGCATTATTCTTCCTCGATAATGAATTAAAACAAAGAAAATCTGCACCAAAGCAACCGGGCGAATAAAATATGTTGGAATAAATATCTAAACAAAGGAGGCTGAAAAACAATCAGCCTCCTTTTTTTATTATATTATTGGTTGATAAATTCAGCGATTTTTTGGACGACGTATTTAATTTGTTCTTCTGTGAGTTCAGGATAAATAGGTAAAGCCAGAGAAGTTTCTGCGAGAGCATTCGCAATCGGGAATTCTTCATCCGGAAAACCGAGATAAGCGAAGCATTCCTGACGATGGAAAGGCACAGGATAATAAATTTCTGTCCCAATTGACTGAGACGAAAGAAATTGTCTTAATTCATCACGTTTTTCAACACGAATAATAAATTGATTATAGATATGATAATTATATACGCCGGTATCTTTGTAGATAGGCTTCGGTAGTAAAACTTTGTTCCGAGCATCAAAAGAAGTTGCTCCAACGCAATCAGCAAGTCCTGAATTAATGAATTCATTGTAATAAATTTCTGCATTATTTCTGCGCGCCTGGTGCCAACTTTCAAGATAAGGGAATTTCACATTTAAAACAGCTGCTTGAATAGCATCAAGACGGAAATTGCCACCGACAAATTTATGATAATATTTTGGTTCCATCCCGTGATTTCTCATCTGGAATAATTTTTTAGCAAGCATTTCATCATTTGTAACAATTAATCCACCGTCTCCAAAAGCACCTAAATTTTTAGTTGGGTAAAAAGAATAACAGCCCATTGTGCCCATAGAGCCCACAGGCTTACCATTTTTATATTGACATCCAATTGCTTGAGCAGCATCTTCGATTACCGGGATATTGTATTTATTTGCTATTTCCAAAATTTCATTCATTTCGCAAGCTTGACCGTAAAGATGAACAGGTATTATTGCTTTTGTTTTCGAGGTGATTTTATTTTCAATTAACGATGGGTTAATATTAAAAGTAACTGGATCGCTATCAACGAACACAGGTTTTGCAAATAAACGTGCAACTACACCAGCGGTAGCAAAGAATGAGTAAGTGGGCAGAATAACTTCATCGTCTGGACCAACACCCAAAGCCATCAAAGCCATAAGCAAGGCATCAGTCCCTGAAGATACTCCAATTGCATATTTGGTGCAACAATAGTCAGCAAGCGATTTTTCTAATTTTGAAACTTCTTCGCCTAATATAAGCATCTGACTTTCGGCGATTTTCAGAAGAATTGGTTCAATCTCCTGTTTGATTGATTGATATTGTTGTCTTAAATCCAAAAGAGGTACATTCATAATAATTCCTTGATTTATTCTTTAATTTGAATTAGACGGAAATTGCCAGTAGAAACCTGTTCAAAAGTGTATTCCTTAATCAGTCTGCGATATGTCCATTGCTCTCGCAATTTATTGTTTTGGTGAAATCTTCGAATATCATCAGGTGGTCCGAAAAGAATATAAATCATTCCCCTATCGGTTAAAGCACCATCGTTTTGAGCTGGAGTTCTAAAAGCAACAGAGGAATAATCAACGCGAGCAAAGTATTCATTCATTGCTTCGTTGTACGGTGTGTTTGGTGTTGGGTCTAAGCGCTTCCAGTAGTCGAATAATTTTTCAGGAAGCTGACTTCTTTTGAATGATCTAAATAGCTGGATTTCGTCATCAGTTAATATATATTCCATTACTCGTAACATATATTGAGGGTCTCGCAATGATTTGGGAATATTTTCCCAAACTACCCTGAAATTAAATGTGTCCAATCTATCTCCGTACTTAAGAATCAGATTGTATGAACCAGGCACAAATGTGTTTGGTTTATCAATCAATGCAAAAAACGGATTATTAGCATCAGAATTATTTTTTGAAATTGCAACGCCAGCGTCAGTTAATTCGAAGCTCAAATAAATATTTGAGGCTGGTTCAATTTCATCTGAAATCGGAGAAAAATCACCCCAATTAATTGCTTCTTTTTCATCGATTTTTGTGATTTCATAGCGAATTTTTTCGCTACGATTTGATAAAATTACCGGTAGATATATAGAAAAATTTGGAACGGCAAAAGAAATGCCATTAGCAACCTGCGAAACATATTCTTTTTCTTTTGAATTATATGTAAAAATTGGGAGGTATTTAACATTGCCTGGTTTATCTTTGCTGAACTGGAAATTGCTCCTGTGAAGAACTTGATTGCGAAAATCTAAAAGTTGAATTTGAACGAAGTAAGTTGATAATGGAAGCCTCTGGTTGATAAAACCAAACTTATAATTATTGATAGCTTTTGTTTCATCAAAAGTATTAACAATGATTGTGTCAAAAACATTAGCTCTGCGGCGAATTATTCCATTAGCATCACGGAACGTGGCTTCGAGTTGATAATTAGTAGAAAAACCTGTTGATTGCTGGTTGAATAAAAGAGCCTGAAAGGCAATTTTGTAGAAGATAGTAATTTCCACACTATCAGGTGTATAAGATGGTTGAGCAAAGTAGTCAAAGACAAAATTACCTGGTTCTCTATTAGGAGAATTTCTTTCGGGTTGAGAGAAACAATCTGAAAAAATAAGCATTGTTAATAGAGCGGCAGTAATAATAAATTTGCGTGTCATATTAACCTAAGTAGTAATCAAGAAAATTTCTTAAAATCAGAGCAGCGGCGATTTTATCTTTTTCGCCTTTCTGGCTACGTTTTTTTTTGGGCTTATCAATTGCTAACATAGTCTGGACAGCGTTACGAGAAGTATAACTTTCATCAAAGATGTAAACATCCATCCCAGATTTGCTGCGAAGCAAATCGATAAAGACATTCAAAGCGTTAGTAATATCAGTTTCAGTTTGTTTATCGTAGAAAGGCACACCAACAACGCAAGCTTTTGCTTTTTGTTTATTAATAATTGCTAACAATCGTTCCCAAAAATCTTGTTTTGAATAATCCAACGTTTCTAATGGAGTAGTTGTAATACCGAGTTCGTCAGATATAGCCAATCCAACTCTTTTTAGTCCGAAATCAACTCCAAGTATTCGGCTTCCCTTAATATTAGTTTTAATATCTTGCTCGTTTAAATTCATAAATTCAATTTAATAAATTTCTGGTTCCCATAAAAAATTTTTGAGGTCGACGCATCCATTAATAAACTCAACACCTTCGGCAACTAGCATTTGTTCCATAAAATCGGGTGTCGGGAAATTGTGTTTACCAGTTAGTTCACCGTTTCTATTGACAACGCGATGAAAAGGCAAATCAAGTTTGCCAGCTGCTGCAGCACACGCCATTCCGACTAATCGAGCTGAGCGAGAAATTCCCAAAGCACGAGCAATTGCACCATAAGTTGTAACCTTACCATAAGGTATTTGTGCAATAACTTCATAAACACGGAAATAAAAATCATCACTCAATTTTTTTGTAGTCGACGGAATGTTTCCAGCGTTTATGTTCCCATACCCACTGTTCCGGGGCTTTAAGTATTTGTTTTTCAAGTGCTTCGACATGACGACGAGTAAGAATTTTAATATTTTCCTTGCTATATGATAAGTCTGAAAAGTCAAGTTCCTTTAAATCAATTGTATAAGTGAAATCCTGATTACGAAAGGCAAAGCCATAAACAATAGGTGTGCGAAAACGTAGAGCGAGTTCAGCCGGAGCATCATAAGTGAGAGCTGGAGTAGTAAAAAAATCGATAAAATTATCTTTACCGAATTTTGCAGATTGATCTACAAGCATAGCAATGGCTTCATTTTTTCTGATAGCATGGATAATTTGACGAGCTGCATTGTTCATCGGGACAACATTATTCCCAAATTTCGTTCTTGTTTTCGTGATAGATTTATTGACAAATTTGTTTTTCTGTTTTTGAACAATTACGTTTATTGGCACTTTACTGTAAATCCCAGCAGCAATTGCAGCATATTCCCAATTCCCATAATGAGCAGAAAGAAAGATAAGTCCCTTATTTTGACTTAGAAGTTGAGGAACTAACTCAATATTGTTTATTTTAATAAGTTTAGTAATATCTTTTTCGCTAAAAAATTCAGCAGCGGAAGTTTCAATAAATACAATAGATAAATTTTGGAAAGACTTGCGAGCAATTTTTTTAAGTTCATCAAAAGACTTATCAGGGAAAGCTATTCTAAGATTATAAAGAGCAATTTTTTTCCTTTTGCTTGGTATTAAAAATAAAAAGTTACCAATACACATCCCCAAATGACCACGAAATTTTGGTGGAAGCAAGGAAGCAATCCATCCAAGAATTTTCATTAATATATATGTAAAATAATCGATTAAAACTGATTTTCTCATCTATACTTTCTCGTATCCTCATCAATTTGATAATCTTTTCTGTTTTCTTTAGTAATTGGAACATATAATTCATACCAATCTTGATTGTATATTTCGCCTGATTTTGTAGAATGGACTTGTTGAAAATTACCAAAACCTCCAACATCAACAAAATAGAAATAGACTCCACCTTCAAGCTCTGAATAGAACCAAACTTCGTAAGCACGTTCATTTCCTCTTTGAGGGAAATAATCTTTGTTCGACGGTTCTCCATATTTCAGAAAAGCACGACCGCGATCTGTATCCCAGCCATTTTGCTTTCCACCCCAGGAGAAAAATTTATTAGCCTGATCGATTCTTTTCTTATAGTTATACCGGGCTAAATTAATGGAAGAGGTTGTATCTGTGTTTCTTCGCTGCCAGAAAGAAAAGAGAAAACGAGCTTTCGCAGTAGGGTCAGAAAGCAAGCGGAATTGGTCTATTTCTTCTTTTGAGGCAATAAATCGAACTTGTTGAAATTCCTGATTTAACTGATCTTCGGACATAGTTGCAAATTCTGAAAGCTCGAAAGTATGGTCGATACCACGAGAAAGCTCTAAAACCGGGGGCAAATCAGGGTTAATTAAGTAAAACTTTTTGGAAATGGTAACAGAATCGTATGAGTTTATTGCCTTTGCAGCTACAACTAAATTGTAAACTCCTGTAGGAATAGCATCCAGAGGAATTTCGATTGTTTCAACCATTCCATCAAATAATGATTTCAGTTGCTTTGGGAAATAAAAGACTTCGCGATTTGCACCATCGAATATATAGTAATGCAGTTGAACACCATCAGGAGAAACTTTATTTGCATTGTATATTTCAAAATAAGATTTAAGTGAAGGCGAACTTCCATATATTTCTGCTGATGGATTTGGATAAACATACAGAGAATTACGTAAAAATTGTTCATTTGCAAAAATTCCGGCATTCTTCTGGTTGAGAATTAGGTTTGCCAGCACAATATCGCTAAGTTCAAGACGGTCGTCTTTCATTTTGCGAATAAATAAATCAAATTTTGCAGATTTCGCATAATTTTTTTGATTGAGATCAGTAACTGAAAATTCAACTGTGTATTGTCCTTCTTTTAGTCGAAAAGAACGAACGCCGAACAATTTTACATCGCTATCCGGATTAATTTCAGTTACATTGTATGTTGTAATCCATTTGTCTTCGAATTCTAAGCCCAATGAACTGAAAAATTTGATATTAAACTGAATTTTTGAGACAAATAAATTATCTTCGTAAACAAATTTTACATCTCTCTCATCGAAAGAATAATATAGATTCCATTCATAAAAATCTGAGCCTAAATAAAACTGAGCAGAAGAAATATCAATCGACAATTTGTCTTGATTAGCAAATGAAGGCGTTATACACAAAAGAAAAACAGAAATTATACAAAAAGTCTTATTCATCCCAAATATCTCAATAATAATTTTTCACAAAATCGATTGAATACAATTTAATTAAAATGAAAATGATTTTCAATAAATAATAAACTAATTTAATATAAAAGACGTATAATATAAATATTTCTTATTTTTGGAGGACTGTTATGGAATTCACTTTCGTCTTAGTACTATTCATAATCTTAATAATAAGTTCATCAATCAAAGTAATCCGCGAATATGAAAGAGCAGTGGTTTTCCGATTAGGACGGTTGATAGGTTCGAAGGGACCAGGTATTATTATATTAATTCCTTTTATTGATAAGATGGTGAGAGTGAGCCTTCGGACAATTGCTTTCGACGTCGAATCGCAAGATGTAATAACCAAAGATAATGTGTCCATCAAAGTGAATGCTGTTCTATATTTCAGAGTAATGTATCCAGATAAGGCTATTGTAGAAGTTGAAAACTATTTGTATGCAACCAATCAAATAGCCCAAACTACTTTAAGAAGTATTCTTGGACAAAGTGATTTGGATGAATTGCTATCTGAGCGCGAAAGTATTAACAGGAAGCTTCAAGCAATTATTGATGAACACACAGAACCGTGGGGAGTAAAAGTAACATCAGTCGAGGTTAAACAAATTGATTTACCAATAGAGATGCAGCGAGCAATGGCAAAACAAGCAGAAGCTGAACGTGAACGTCGCGCAAAAATTATACGTGCTGAAGGAGAAAATCAGGCTGCAAAAACACTCACCGAAGCAGCAGCTCAAATTCAGGAATATCCGGTTGCTCTTCAATTGCGTTATCTGCAATCGCTTACCGATATTGCTTCTGAAAAGAATTCGACTACTGTTTTCCCAATTCCAATTGACTTAATTAAGCCATTTATTGAGAATTATTTAAAGAAGGAATAGTTTTTTTACTTATTTCAAGAATAAATTTAAAGGCTGTTGTTGCAAAACAACAGCCTTTTTATAAGTTGCACTTGACATTATTAGTAGAAGTGATATTCTACAATGTAATATTAACAAAAACGTTAAGAGATTATTAATTTATTCAACAATTTTACGATAAAAATGAGCGAAATAAATTCAGCATTCGTTGAAGAACTATACTATAACTACCTTCGGGACCCACATTCAGTAAGCAAAGAGTGGCAAGAATACTTTTCACAAAAAGGTATTATCAAACCAAAAACAAGTGAAAAACCTGAAACTGCACCTATTCAAGCTACTAAAATCCAACAAGATGCTGAAATTGAAATATTATCCTCAATATCAGCAAAAATTGCAGAAAATATGGCAAAAAGTCTGGAAATTCCTACTGCTACATCTGTTAGGACTATTCCGGTAAAACTACTTGATGAAAACAGGCAGATCATTAATAAGCATCTATTAAATATAAAGAGAAAGAAAATATCATTTACTCACATTTTGGCTTGGGCAATCGTAAAAGCGTTAACAAAGTTTCCTCAGATGAATTCACATTTTGATTTAATAGATGGGAAACCTGCAAAAATCAGAAAGAAACATATCAATTTAGGTTTGGCAATTGATTTGGAACGCAAAGATGGTTCACGTCTGCTACTTGTACCAAACATAAAAAATGCGGAAGAGCTCACATTTTCTGAATTTATTGAGCAATACGATTTATTAATAGACAAAGCACGCAACAATAAGCTTGATTTAGCCGATTTGGAGGGCACAACTGTTACATTAACAAATCCTGGAATGATTGGAACAACGCACTCAAGTCCAAGATTAATGAAAGGACAGGGTTTGATTGTTGCAACCGGTTCGATTGACTATCCAACAGAGTTTCAGGCAGTAAACCCAGCGATATTGACTGATATGGCAATATCCAAAGTCGTAACAATTACTTCAACATACGACCACAGAATAATTCAAGGTGCCGAAAGTGCTGAATTTCTTGCATACATTTCAAATTTATTGTTGGGTAAAGACAATTTTTATTATCAAATCTTTTATAGTCTGGATGTTCCTTTCGAACCACTACATTGGCAAACTGATATTGAGAATAAAAAAACATATCCGTTGAATATCGAGGACAAAATTGAGAAAAATGCGCATATAATGCTGATGATTAATGCTTATAGAGTGCGGGGACATTTATTAGCATCAAGTAATCCATTAGGAAGAGCAGTATATTATTATCCGGAATTAGATCCTGCATATTATGGGCTGACAATTTGGGATTTAGATAGATATTTTCACGCTGATGACAGTTGGGAAAAGAACGAACTTACATTCAGGGAAATTTTCGAAATACTCCGAAGTACTTATTGCGGGCATATTGGATATGAATTTATGCATATTCAGGCTCCGGACAAAAAAGAATGGATAAAAACAAAGCTTGAAACAAAGAGTTTAAAACCAAAAATCTCCAAAGAAGAAAAGATACAAATTTTACATAAGTTAATAGATGCTGAATTCTTTGAAAATTATTTACATACAAAGTATATCGGGCACAAGAGATTTTCTTTGGAAGGTGGCGAAACATTAATAGTTCTGCTTTCGCAACTATTTGAGAAAGCAGCCGAACATCATCTTAATTCAATAGTAATTGGAATGGCACATCGAGGTCGGTTGAACGTATTAGTTAATAATGTTGGGAAAAAACCTGAATTAATATTTAATGAATTCGAAGGCGACTATGCACCTGAATTGGATCAAGCAGCAGGCGATGTGAAATATCATTTAGGCAACAAAGGGAAATATACCGGGAAAAATGGACATACTTTGGAGATACTTCTTTCTCCAAATCCAAGTCATCTTGAATTAGTTAATCCGGTAATTGCCGGAATGGCAAGAGCAATAGATAATAAGATACAAGACGGAACTTATTCTAAAGCCTTACCGATAAACATTCATGGTGATGCTGCATTTGCTGGCCAGGGAATTGTTGCAGAAACGTTAAATTTATCACAGTTGGAAGGATACAAGGTTGGCGGAACAATTCATATCGTCGTGAATAATCAAATTGGATTTACTACGCCATCGGACGCCTCTCGTTCCACTTATTATGCCACTGATATTGCAAAGATGATACAATCGCCAATTTTGCATGTGAACGGAAACGATCCGGAAGCGGTTTTTGAAGCAGCGATTTTTGCAATGGAATATAGAGAAGCGTTTAAAAGCGATGTAATTATAGACCTATTATGCTATCGCAAATACGGGCACAATGAAGGAGATGAACCTACATACACTCAGCCATTGCTTTACAAAAAAATAAAGTCAATGCCGCCTATTTCAAAAATTTATCAGAATGAACTCATTAGAGAAAAAGTTATTAATAATCAAGATGTAGAAAATTATTTATCCAGTATTAAGCTAAAATACGAAGAAGCATATAATAATAGAGTGTTTTTCAAAGGACAGAAGAAGTTTGAATTTTTCTTGAAGGAAGGCAGAACAATTTCGCCGTATTTTACGGCTATTCACGATAATTTACTTAAAGAGATAACAGAAGCAATAACTACTATTCCTGATAATTTCAATCTGAACCCGAAATTAAAGCAATTTCTAAAGAAGCGATACGAGATGGTGTTTGATAGTGATGGAGCAATAGATTGGGCTATGGCAGAAGCTCTGGCGTTTGGATCGCTGCTGGTTGAGGGACGAGATGTAAGATTTAGCGGACAAGATAGCAGACGAGGAACATTCAGCCAAAGACACGCTGTTCTCTATGATTATTACAATGAAGATATTTACATTCCTTTAAATCATATTCGCAAAAATCAAGGGAGAATGAGGATATTCGACAGTCCGTTGTCTGAAGTAGCGACACTTGGATATGAATATGGCTATAGCATTATTGCAGATAGTGATTTAACGGTATGGGAAGCACAATTTGGAGATTTTGCAAACAACGCTCAAACATTTTTTGATCAATATATTAGCTGCGGTGAAGTAAAATGGGGGCAAAATTCTAATCTGGTTGTATTACTCCCCCATGGTTATGATGGACAGGGATCTGAGCATTCGAGCGCCCGATTAGAAAGGTATTTACAATTATGTGCTGATGAAAATATGATTGTTGGGAATTTCACAACCCCTTCGAATTATTTCCACGCATTGCGTCGCCAGTTGCTACTTACTCATAAATTGCCAATGATACTAATGACACCAAAATCGATGTTACGTCATTCACTTGCAGTATCAAAAAGAGATGAATTTATCTTTGGTGAGTTTCATCATATTTATGATGATGAAACAATAATTGATAAAAGCAAGATTGATAGATTGATTTTGTGCACCGGCAAAATATATTATGAACTTTTTGAAGAAAGAATTAAAAGGAATATCAGCAACATTTCAATTATCAGGATTGAGCAACTTTATCCGCTGCATAAAGAATTGCTGCAAAATATCATCGATAGTTACTCTAATGCAAAAGAGATTTTATGGGTTCAGGAAGAACCACAGAATATGGGTGCATTCCCCTATTTATACCCAATTTTTATTGAGATGATTGATGATATGAAGAATAGATTTCGCTATATCGGACGTCGTGCTTCTGCTGCAACTGCTACGGGTTCACATAAAAAGCATATTTTGGAACAAGAAAAGATTATTGAAGAAGCAATGAAATTTGAAAAATAAGAGAAATATTATCTTATTAATAAAGAAACGGGGATTAAAATGCAAAAAATCAAAATTGGAGTTATTGGAACAGGTCATTTGGGTTCAATTCACACAAAATTGTGGAAGCATAACCTTGAAGTGGAATTAGTCGGGATATACGATGTAGATAAAGATAAAGCAATAAATATTGCAAATGAGTATTTAATCAAATCATTTGATTCGCTTGAAGAATTATTTATGAATGTGGATGCTGTAACAATTGCAAGTCCAACCACAACCCATTACGATGTTGCAAAATTAGCAATTGAGAACAATAAGCATTGTTTTATTGAAAAGCCGATTACTTCGACCTACAAAGAGGCTACAAAATTGATAGAACTGGCTGAAAAAAGTAATGTGCTTATTCAGGTAGGACACGTTGAAAGGTTTAACCCAGCAATAAAAGCACTGAAAGATACCCGTATCGAACCATTGTTCATTGAAGCACACAGATTAAGTCAGTTCAAGCCCAGAGCTACAGATGTATCTGTTATTCACGATTTAATGATTCACGATATAGATTTAATCTTATGGCTGATAAAGTCAGAAATAAAATCGCTTGATGCAACAGGTGTTTCTGTAATTACGGAAACAATTGATATTGCGAATGCTCGAATAAAATTTGAAAACGGAGCAGTTGCAAATTTGACTGCGTCGAGACTCTCGGCACATCCAATGCGAAAAATGAGAATATTCCAGAAAAATGCATATATTTCAATTGATTTCGGCAATCAAGAAGTTGAACATTTTTACTTGTCAGAAAATATTTCAGATGAGAGTGCAGAATATGCCCATTTGCTTGGCTCTATACAAGATGGACTGAAAAACCAGAATATATATTATTCAAAACCATCTGTACCTAAATTAAATGCCATTGAAGAAGAACAAAAAGCATTTATTAACGCCATTAAGTATAATGAACCTATTGCTGTTGATGCATATTCAGCTGCAAAAGCACTGAAATTTGCAGAAGAAATATCACGTCAAATTGAAAATTAAAGATAAAGAAAAATATACGGATAATTTTAAATTTAGTATTTTTCTCGCAATCAATATTTTTTGAGTTTTATGAAAAAGTTTGTTCTACTTTTATTCTTTGTTTTAGTTGTATCTTGTGATAATCCAGAGAAGAAAGATGCCATTGCAGGAAGTGAAAAATTGGCTAAAAGTTCAGAAAATTACGTTCAAGGTAGAAAAGTAATTACAGGCGATGATACTTGTCAGATTCATTATAATAATAATTCGGACAATAATATTTCGAATGAAACTGATACAAATCTAATAAACAGGCAAAAACTACTTAAAGCAACGCACGAAAACAGTCATACAATAAGTTTACGCAAAGCAATAGATTTGTTTAATTCCAATCAATCGATTAACAAATATATTTCAAAATTTGCATTTGATGGTAGTGGGAATTCAAATATTGGTAAATTAACTTCGAATGACGAACTTTATTCTTTTGCGAGGTTGCATCAGGAAGGCTATCTAACTGGCAAATTTATAATGGTAAACTTTGCTGAACATAAAAATGGCACCTTTGATCTGGATGTAATGTTTCAGCATAAACAGGATAAAATTTTTCGGTTTGTTATGGAATTTGATAAACAGAATAATATATTTGTAATCAAGCAAGTATATTCACCTGCAAAATATGACGAACAGACGGTAAAGTTTTATAGAAAACTTTACTCAATATATTTAAATGATGAAGGTTTTGGAGTATAATGAGGACATTTCTGGAATATAGATATTCAGAAATACCTGTTTTCTTTTCTTTAATTTCATTTCTAACCGGTTTTATCACAATAAATGTGTTTTCGAATATTAGTTATTTAGCGTATGTATTAGCAGCAATTTCATTGTTAATAATCATATCAGCTTACATTAGAAAACTATTTTTTTGGTCATTTATTTTCGTATCATTTCTTTTCGGTATAATTTATGCTTTTGCAGTGCCATCAACAAGAATCAGTAATCCTTATCCAATCGACCTTGAATTTAAAGCATTTTGTGATGGGAAGATAATTTCTATAAAAAATAGCGATGAAAATAAAGTAAATTTTGTTTTCGAAGGCAAAGTGTTTATCCCAGACTTCAAAAAACCAGTTGAGCAAAGAGTATTTGTCAAGTATTACAATCCATCTATTGAACTATACTCTGGCGATAGAATTAAATTTTCAGGTAAAATACGTTTGCCAAGGAAAAAAGTATTACCTAACGAATTCGATGAAGAGCAGTACTACGCGGGACAGGATATTCAGTGGATTGCAATTGCAGAAAAAGTATCAATTGTAAGCAAACCAATGAACCTTTATTATTATAGAGATTTAGTTCGGCAAGGCATAAAGAGTGTTTCGGGAAAATTGTTTGATAATGAACAAAGCAGTGTTATAAATGCAATACTTCTGGGAGATAAATCATCGATTACTCCTGAAATCAGACAACTCTATGCATATTCCGGAACCGCACATGTGCTTGCTCTAAGCGGACTTCACATAGGCGTAATTAGTTTTGTAATATACATATTTATTGGAATTTTCAGAAATCACCATATAAAGTTTGTGTGCTTCGTTTTAGTATTGTTGCTGTATAATTTCATAACTGAATTTCAACCGTCGGCAGTAAGAGCAAGTTTGATGGCAATAATGATATTATACGCAAAATACTATCAAAGGCAATACACTTTGCTAAATGTAGCAAGTGCTGTAATATTATTTTCAATTATTTTCTCACCCAATTTAATATATTCAATAAGTTTTCAGATGTCGTCGCTTGCAATATTGGGTATTTCATTGTTTTTCAAGCCAATAAATAATTTTCTGAAAAATATTTTATCTGATAAAAGCAAAATTTTGATGTATTTAAGAGGAAGCATAGCTATCACTTTTTCTGCTTCAGTGGTTCTTTCGCCTCTCGTAGCATATTATTTTAATACATTTTCTTTGATTTCATTTGTTGCAAATTTATTTGTTGTGCCAATATTTTCATTAGTATTGATTAGCTCGTTGATAGCAATAATAATATCGTTAGTTAGTTTTTCTATTGCGTCATATTATGCATATTTTACAACTTTTCTGCTTTTATTAACGAACAAAATCAATCAACTATTAATTTCTATACCATTTTCATATATCTCTGGAGAAACATCGCTTTATTATTCATTATTGCTCTGTTTTGCCATTATATATATTTTTTCTTCGACTAGCACAAGACTTACAATTTCGAGAACAATAGTTTGTATTTTAACGATACCTTTATTTATATATTTCTCAAATCCAACGTTTGATAGCTATACGATTAAGAACAAAAAAATATATCCTCGCAATCAACTTGTAGCATCATTTTTCAGGTATAGCAACGATACTGTGTTTGTATATCTTGCAGATAGGAAGCCAGCTCAATATCCCAAAAATGATTACTATCTTGTTGATTATTTGAAAAAAATACCAGATGAATTAATTATTGCTGTCAATGGAAATGCTGGAATTAATACAGCAGATATATTAAAAGAAACGCGAAAATTCAAATATATTGAGCTTGCTCCTTCTGTTCAGAAGGAATTGGAAGCTAAGCTTTTTCCAAATACTTTTGTATCTCAAATCATTCAGGTGATTGATGAAGATTAAAATTCACAAGCCATCTATTTTTCCTAACAATAGAATAATTGCAGGAATTACTGAAACTAATTACAATAGATTTTCAGGGGGTTTTTCCATTTTTCCTGCGAAAATTTATTCTAATGAAGAAGTTGAATATTTCAGGAAAATACTGGCAAATAATCTTGGTTTTAAACGGCAAAATTTAGTTTTTCAGAAGCAGGAACATAGCGACAACATTCAGGTTATCGATAATTCAAATATCGAAGAAATCAATTTATCAGATGGAATGATAACCAATCTGAAACAAGTAATTTTAAATGTAACGGTTGCTGATTGTGCAGCAGTATTGATTTATGACAAGCAGAAGGAAGTGATTGGTGCATTTCATTCAGGTTGGCGCGGGACTCAGAAAAACATAGTAGCAAAAGGAATTCAAAAGATGGGTGAACAATATGGATGTTCAGCTAAAGATATGATTGTATGGATTTCACCTTCCGCAGGAAAGGAAAATTACGAAGTTGGGCAAGAAGTTGCGGAACTTTTTGCTGATAAATATATTAAACCAATTGAAAACAACAAATTTCTACTGGATATTAAAGGCACAATCAGAGACCAACTTCTTGAAAGTGGAGTTAATGAAAAAAATATTGAAATATCTGAGATATGTACAATTGAAAGTAGCCGTTTTCATTCATTTAGAAGAGACAAAGACATTTCAGGAAGAATGTCCGCTTTTATTGGTATGATAGAATAGAAAATCTTTGAAATAATATTTGCTGGAAAATCGATAAATAGAAAAGGGCGAGTGAACTCGCCCTGCATAAAATTAATTCAAGTTAATTATAAGTTACAACGCTATTACATTTGAATTCTAAAGCCAAGATAGACATTTCGTTCGGCTGCCGGGAAGAATTCCTTGCCTTCACCGCTTGCAGCATAGAGTTTATTGAAAAGGTTGTAGACGCTTGCACGTAATTCAATTGAGTTCAGTCCTAAGACCTTGCGAAAAGTGTAAGACAAGTCCAAATTATAAATGTTGTAAGCATCAACTATGTTATCGGTGTAGTAGTCCCAGTCAAGATGTTTTTTTATTTCTTCGTTAGTTTTAAGCATATCATCAAAATTATCAGTTCTGAATTCACCAACATATTTGCTCAAAAGCGATAAGTAGAAATCACCTATCTGATAAGTGAAACGCAAGTTTCCTAAAACATCCGGAAAGCCAGCTATGCGATTATCTTTTAGAGATACAACTGTACCTTGGTCAGTTAAGAAATCATACTCAACAATGTAATTTTTACTTAATGTTAAATTGCCTGAAATATCAAGTCTGCCAAATGATAAATCAAAAACATTTGCTGATGATTGCAATTCAATACCAAAGTGCCGAGTGCGGGGAGCATTGCCATCAATTGGGTTGCCGAAAATGTCTAATTTGCCACTTTTAACAAATTCGTTGTAATGCTCCATCCAGTAAGCATTGATGTTGAAGAAGTATTTTTCTGTTCTGAAATTGTAACCAAGTTCAAAATTCAGCATAGACTCCGGTTTAATAATAGGTTGAGAGAAATCGTATCTAACTGAGCCATCTGGCATTTTTTCGCCTTTAAACAGAGGCTTTTTACCAGTATAACTGCTACTTGCGTCGTAAAGATTTTTCATTCTTGGTTCACGAGAAGTGTAAGCAACAAAAGAATATATATTTGATTTATCATCTAAATTATAATTGATACCGAGACGAGGATTAACAAAGAAATAATGGATATTAAATAAATCGCCTCCATTGCCAACAGTGTCTCCATCTATGTTTATGTATTTAGTATAGTTAATTCCGGCTTTTTCGTTAGTAATTCTATATGAATGAAGCACTGTTTGTATTTCGCCAGTAAGAATTAAATTATCAGATAAATTGTGTTCTTCTCTTGCAAAAAATGAGAAAATATCCCGCTCTCCATTATATGAATAGAACTTGTAGTCAGGGTTGAAATTTGCTGGCAAATTATCAGCATATCTAATTTTTCCCCAGTGCTCGGAGCGATGAATACGAAGTTCTCCGCCAAGTGTAAGCGTGCCGTTGTCGTGTTGCAGTTGCAAGCGAGGTATCCATCCGCCTTGTCTATTATAGACAAATGCTCTGATAATAGGATTTTCCGGATCTTTGACATCTGCTGGGAAACCGTTTTCAGGTGTTAGTCTGAAATTATTCTTGTCCATCCATCCAGTTCCATCAAAATCATAGAAACCTTTCCCAGAATAGAAGAATAATGTAGATTTAAGAGTTACATTGTCAGTAATTTTCCAATCGTTGAGCATTTCATAATGTGGCTGCGAGAAATTTTCAATTTCCTGTTTCCGGCGAACAGTAATCCAAGATACATTTTCGCCAGTGGAATCATACATCCAAAAATTATAGTTATTGCGGCGTAGATTTTTGTCTTTTATATATGATTTTGGTAGTCCATTATAAGCCAAACCATCAGCGAAAGGACCACCAAAGATATTGATTTGAGTCGTTAAGTTACCATCGAAGCGGGCAAAACCGAGGAAGTAACCATCAAGCCGAGCCCAAGATACATCACGGTAGCCGAAAGAATTGATTCGCGAAAGACGCGCATAAACAGCATACTTATCATCAATAATCCCGGATGACGCCTGAATGGAATATTTACTTGTATTTTGTTCATAGTTATCACCAAATTGTTGAAAACCGACACCAGTTTCCAATGTTGCACCGGGCTGAACAGTAAAATTAGAAGTTTCAAGGTTGATGCTACCTCCTATTGCAGGAAAACCAAAGTTGGACAAACCAGCACCACGCTGAACCTGAATATTATCAACGCTTGAAGCAATATCCGGGAAATTAATCCAATACATATTGTGGTCTTCCGGGTCGTTTTGAGGCACTCCATTAACAAGCACAGCAATTCGTCTTTGATTGAAACCTCGCATAGTTAAATTCGAGTAGCCAACACCACCTCCACTTTCTGAAAAAGCGAGTATGGAAGGAAGTTCAGAAAGCATCATAGGCAAATCTTTAAGAGTATGCTTTCGTTCAACTTCCGAAACAGTAATCTGAGCAAACGGGACCGGGCTTCGCCGTTCCTCTGCCCTGTTTGTAGAAATTGTAATACTTGGTGTTTTGAAAGCACGAAGTGAATCACGGCTTTCAGCTAATTCTGCAGAAGCAAAAGAATAATTCAACGCAATAAGTGCGATTAAAAAATAAAACTTTCCCATCTTGAAAAGCCCTTTGTTAAAGTTAAACATAAGCTTTTCCGATGGAGAATAAAGTTGAGAGAAACTCGGGGAAGAAGCCTTTGCGGTTTCCGTTTCCCTACGCCGGTATTATCCGGATCAGGTTCAAGGAGTTTTCTCTCAGCCAATACTATTGTATTAGCACCTCCAACGGAACATAAATGATAAAACGAACAAGCAGTAAAAATATTATTTACTTGAATAAAGAAATTGAAATCAATTAATTTCGTCATAAGTATTTGAGAAAATAACAAAGTAGTGATTGATTTTTTCTTTAATATGCAAGAAATTATTCATAATTTTGTATACTTTATTTTATAGTAAATTGATAAAAAAAATGTCAAATAATAATAATAGTAGCAGGCTAACAGCATTAGATTTCACCCGCTTTTTTGCAATGATTATGATGATGCAGGGACACGTAATTTATGAACTTGCAAGCCCCAATACAATTGATTATTCAACTTTTGGTTGGAGTGTTTGGAATTTTATCAGAGGACTTACAGCTCCTACATTTTTATTTATTTCAGGTGCGGTAAATGTTTTTGCAAACAAGCGCTTGGAGGATGGCTCGTTAGGCAAAGATATTATCTGGAAGAGAATAAAAATTGCCATAATGCTTTTAATCATTGGTTACTTGCTTGTTTTCCCTGCTGCAAAAGTGTATGATCTGCAATTTGTAAGCGAAGATTCATGGAGAATATTTTTCAGTGTAAATATTTTGCAACTATTTAGTGTATCATTACTATTACTGCTTACTTTGTTTATTGTAACGAAAAATAACAAAAAACTTGGCTATGTATCTTTATTTTTAGCTCTGCTTATTGTTTTTGCTTCGCCATTTGTGCATAAAGTGCATTGGTTCGACTATCTACCTGAATTTTTTGCTGCATATTTATCTTCTGAACACGGCTCGTTATTCCCCGTATTTCCTTTTTCAGCGTATCTACTGTTCGGAGCTTCGTTTGGAGTTTGGTTGCAAAGTATAGATCGTAACCGACGGAATGAATTTTTGATGAAAACTTGTTGGAAAATCGGAGTGCCCACTATTTTAATTGGTTATCCAATGATGTTACTTTTCAACAAAGTAGATGTTCCATTTGTTGATGTGATGAGAGTATCTCCGGGTTTCTTTTTCATTCGTATTGGATTGGTGCTGACAATAATCTCAATAATGACGTATATTTACAACCTGACAAAACCTTTAGGTAAATATTATTCGATGTTTGGAAAGAAAGCAATTTACATTTACGTTATACATTTAATGCTGATATATGGCTCACCTATTTCTGTAGGATTAGCAAAGTATTTCCGTTCGCAACTTACTCTGGAATATTCGATTTTAGCAGCATTATTTGTAATCTTTGCAACTTTGGGAATTGTGTATCTCTATGAACATACTACTACCAAATACAAATATCCAAAAGTTGTATTTAGATATGCAGTTGCTGCATACCTTTTTTACTTTTTCTTTATTTAATTAACTTGCTATAATAATAGTCTTAAAGTCTTCCAATTAGTGCTAACTAAACGATTAATTGGCAATCAAATATTTATTAATTATTTTTCATTTATTTGCTTATTTCAAAACTCTATATTACTTTTGCGTTATATAACGTAACAGTAATACGGTTTAGTAATTATGAAAAAAACAATAGGATTAATTCTGATTTTTTTGCTGCCTGTATTAATAGTCTATTTAATATTTTTTGAACCAGAATATAAGCCTACAAAGTTAGAATTATTAAAACAAACAATGCAGCAGAAAAAGAAATCTGCAGTAGATCACAGTAAATTTGCTGAATTGAATAAAAAATTTGAACGACCGCAAGAAATAACGAAAACCTGTATCAGTTGCCATAATAAGCGAGATATTGAAGTAATGGCAACATCTCATTGGCGTTGGTTAATAGACGAGTATATGGAAGGTAAAGGGATAATATCTCTTGGGAAACGAAATGCTTTAAATAATCATTGCATTTCAATCGGTGGAAGTGAAGGAAGTTGTAATAGATGCCATATCGGTTATGGCTATGATAGCAAGAATTTCGATTTCACTAAATCAGAAAACATTGATTGTCTGTCGTGCCACGATAATTCCGGGTTATACGAAAAAGAAAAGGAAGCGGCTGGATATCCAAAACCTAACTTAGATTTCGCTAAAATTGCTCAAAGCGTTGGTCGCCCAAAGATGGAAAATTGTGGATACTGTCATTTTAATGGTGGAGGCGGAAACAATTCGAAACATGGCGATCTGGAAGAGGCATTGTATACAGCCAATCGGAATGTTGATGTTCATTTAGCACGTGACGGTGGAAATTTTGATTGTGTGGATTGCCATAAAGCAGAAAACCATAATTTAAAGGGCAGACTATATACTGTTGCATCAATGGATCGCAATCGTCTTTTATGCGAAGACTGTCATAGCGAAGCACCGCACAGTGAAAGTATCATCAATGAACATACTACTAAGGTAGCTTGCCAAACTTGTCATATTCCAACTTATGCAAAAGTAAACCAGACAAAAACTTTCTGGGACTGGTCGAAAGCCGGGAAGCTTAAAGATGGAAAACCATATAAAGTGGACAACGAACAAGGAAATGACATTTATCTGTCTGAGAAAGGAGAAATTCGGTGGGAGAGCAATTTAACCCCTGAATATGTTTGGTTCAAAGGCACTGCAACTCATTATTTATTAGGTGATAGCATAAAAAAAGTTCCAGTAAAATTGAACGAGTTCAATGCGAACTATTACGATATGAACTCGAAAATATACCCTGTCAAAATAATGAGGACAATCCAGCCATATGATCCTGTTTACAACAGGCTTGTATCCCCAAAATTATGGGACAAAGAAGAAGGAAAAGGAGCATTTTGGAAAGACTTTGATTGGGCAAAAGCAATTGATACCGGAATGAAATATGTAAATCTTGATTGGAGCGGGAAATATGGATTTGTTCAAACAGAGATGTATTGGTTGTTGAATCATATGGTATCCCCAAAAGAACAATCATTGAAATGCAACGATTGCCACACAAGAAATGAAAGCAGGTTGAAAGCAATTAAGGACGTTTACCTACCAGGAAGAGACAGAAATGTCTGGATAGACAATATCGGAATAGCGTTAATTTTGGCTGTCGTATTCGGTGTTGTAGTTCACGGCGGAACAAGAATAATCTACCAAAGAAGAAAGAAAAATAATAAAGGAGATAAATAATTATGAAAAAAGTATATATTTATCGTGGATTTGAAAGATTTTGGCACTGGGCACAAGCATTTTTGGTATTTTTCTTAGGGTTTACCGGATTTGAAGTCCACGGTTCTTTTAGTTTTTTTGGATTTGAACAAGCAGTAAAATTGCATATAATTGCCGCATATTCATTAATAATCCTGATTGTATTTGCAATATTCTGGCATTTTGCAACGGGAGAATGGAAACAATACATCCCTACTCTTGAAAACATTAACAAACAAATACGCTACTATATTACAGGGATATTTCATAATGCACCACATCCGGTACGTAAAACTGCATTGAGCAAGCTAAATCCTTTACAAAGACTTGTATATTTAGGACTTAAAATTATACTTTTCCCACTGATGATAACTACCGGCATATTATATTTATTTTATAGATTTCCTCAGGATGAAACCGGAATTAAAATTACAATTAATAATTTAAGCACCATTGCTTATTGGCATACAATAGGAGCTTTCCTATTGGTTGCGTTTGTGATAGCACATTTATACTTAATTACGACAGGACAAACAATTACATCCAATTTAAAAGCAATGATTACTGGTTATGAAGAATTAGAAGAAGAACAAGAAAAAGAAGAGGTTGAAGATGAAAACACAAAATAATTTTATGAATCCATATTTGGCTGGATTTTTATTGGGTTTGCTGCTGCTTGTTACCTTTGTAGTTACAGGTCGGGGGCTTGGCGCAAGTGGAGCAATAAAAAGCGTAGTAGTGGCAGGAGTTGAGACAATTTCACCTACACACGCAAATAATTCGGAATTCTACAAAGAGTATGTAGCTTCACATAATGAAGGAGCGTTAAAGAACTGGCTTGTGTTTGAAATATTAGGGGTTATTGCCGGAGCTTTTGTTTCAGGATTGATAGCTAATAGACTGACCTGGAAGGTAGAGCACAATCCAAAAATAAAATCACGAACACGCTTAATTGCGGCATTATTTGGCGGAATGTTGTTTGGGATAGGTGCTCAATTTGGTCGTGGCTGCACAAGCGGTGCTGCTTTGAGCGGAATGGCTGTTCTTTCTGCGGGCGGGGTGCTTACAATGTTTGCTATTTTTGCCACAGCATATGCTCTGGCATATATTTTTAGAAAATTGTGGATATAGAGGAGAAAAATAAATGGGACCATTTGTTCCGGACATAATCAGCAACGAGTTAAACTTGGTTGTTGCATTGATAATTGGCTTCTTTTTTGGATTTATACTTGAACAGGCGGGTTTTTCCTCGTCAAGGAAACTCGCAGGGTTGTTTTACGGTTACGATTTTACTGTGTTGAGGGTGTTTTTTACTGCTGGTGTAACTGCAATGATAGGGATTATAGTGCTAAGCTATTTAGGAATAGTAGACTGGAATATGTTGTACATAAACCCGGCATTTCTTTACTCTGCTATTATTGGTGGAGTTATAATGGGAGCAGGCTTTATTATTGGAGGATATTGCCCTGGAACGAGTTTTGCAGGAGCATCTATAGGTAAAATTGATGCAATAATATTTATCATTGGTGGAGTATTAGGAGTATTTATTTTTGCAGAGCTTTATCCGTATTTCAAAAGTATTTACCTTGGATTTGACTATGGAGAATTGAGAATAGATAAGTTATTAAACGTAAACCCGGGGATTATTGCTTTTGGATTTACGTTAATGGCTTTTGTTGCATTTATCTTCACATCAAAGATTGAAAGTAAAGTAAATAAAATTAACACAAATGGTAAAAAGTTTTTTGAAATTCCAGAAAACAAACCACTAATATTTGGATTTATTTTTATAGCAGTATCATTAATTCTTACCTTTTTGCCGACCAGAGAAGTATATTTACAAAATAAAATTGAAAAAATTGCTCAGAAAAATGAAATTAAGCATATTGACCCATTAGAATTTGCATTTAGAATAATTGATGAAGATAATTCTTTAGTAGTCGTTGATTTGCGAGAAAAGAGCGATAAAAGAAATAAAACAATACCTGGTTCGAAGAATATTCCATTCGAGGAGATATTCCTGAAAGAAAATCAAAATTTCATCAAAAAAAATCCTAAAACAATTGTATTTGTTGATAATCAAGGCACTTTATCAAGCAAGGCAGTAGCATTTGCTAACGAGATTGGTAATCATAGAACAGCAGCTCTTCAGGGTGGTTTAGACAGCTTTTGGAAACAGTTTCAAAACAAACCAAAAGAAATCAACCAAAACGATTTGCATCAAATTGCATACATAAATTTCATTACATCTGCACCAGAAAAATTACAAATACTTGAAACAAAATATTCACGCAGCACACAGGATACGGATACAAAACCTAAGAAAAAATCAGGTGGTTGCTAAGAGTGAAAAAGTAAACAGAAATTTTTCGAGCTAAAAAAGAAGTTTTGAAAATATGTAATATATAGTTAATTTTGTAATTACTAAAATTGTATAATGGAGTTTGGAAATGGCAAAAAAAGAACAAAGATTTATGATTACGCTCGAATGCACTGAAGCAAAAGCTGAAGGGAAACCAGCTTCGAGATACACAACAACAAAGAATAAGCAAAATACCCCTGAAAGATTGGAGCTCAAAAAATACAATCCTTTTTTGAGACGTCACACTATTCACAGAGAAATTAAGTAATTAGGCTAATTTTAAAGAAAAAATGCCTTTCGAGTTGTATTTTGGAAGGCATTTTTTATTTATATGAAAGCTATCGGAATAAAAATACTGCACAGATTAATTGCACTTGTAAGCTCAACCTGGAGAATAAAAGTTATTGGCGAATGTGAAGAAACGCCTGCAGTTTTTGCATTTTGGCACGGAGAGATGCTGCCAATCTGGAAATATTTTTCTCAAAAAATTGAAGTAAAATTTGCAATTGTAAGCCTGAGCAAAGACGGACAAATATTAGCAGAGCTATTAGAAAAGTGGAACTATTTCTTAATTCGAGGTTCTTCCTCAAAAAACAGCAAGGATGTATTGGAAAAGGCAACTGAATTAGCAAAAAATGCAAGTATTTTCATAACACCTGATGGTCCTCGTGGTCCTGCCCGAAAATTCAAAAACGGTGCGGCAATAATTGCCTACAGAAGTGAAGTGCCACTTTATCTTGTTCGAGCATTTATAAGCGGCAAGATTATTTTCAAGAAAAGTTGGGATAAATTTATTTTGCCACTACCATTTTCTAAGATACGTATTGTTATTTCTGAGAAGTATTATATTCCAAAAGAGCTTACGAGAGAAGAAGTATCGGAAATGATTACAAAAATTGAAAATATAATTAATTCAATCAGATAAAATGATAACTAATTTTTTTTCAAAAGTATACGGGAAAATAGTAAAATACAGAAATCGCAGGTATGACCGGGAAGAACACCTTTCGACGAAAATATCTATTCCCGTCATCAGCGTTGGTAATCTTTCAGTAGGCGGTACCGGCAAAACACCTTTTGAAGAACTTTTAGTAAAATTGTTGCAATCATTAGGTAAAAAGCCAGCAATTATTGGGCGTGGGTACAAAAGACAATCAAAAGGTGAGATAATTATTTGCGATGGGAAAAAAGTATTAGTTGATGCACGCGAAGGCGGAGACGAATTAGTATTGCTTGCAAGAAAGTTAATGGTACCAATAATTGCAAATGAATCAAAAGTAGAGGCTGCATTGTCTGCTGAAAGAAGATTTGATATAGATTGTGTAATTGTCGATGATGGGTTTCAACACAGAGCGTTAAAAAGAAATATCGATATTGTGATTGTAGACAAAGAAACAATCGAAAAGCCTTATTTGCTTCCGAAAGGAATGTTACGGGAACCTTTAGAATCACTCAGTCGGGCAAATGTTGTTTGTCTTACCGGTGGAGCAAAGATAACAGATGAATTGAAGCAGTTTACAAACCAAGATGCAATTTTCATAAAAGTAACTGTTCAAAGTGGAGACCCTTATATTTTAGGAAATGCGAAAAGCGATCTTGAAGAAATTGATAGAATAAGAAAAAAGGAAAAAATTGTTGCTATTGCAGGAATAGCTAAACCTTACAGATTTTATGAAATGGTGAAAAAATTGGATTACAATCTTGTTAATTATTTGAATTTTAGCGACCATTATTATTATGATAGGAATGATATTGAAAAAATAAGACGTTTTGCTGAAAATAACAATTCACGTTATATTGCACTAACAGAAAAAGATGCTGTGAAATTAGTTAAATATATCGACAGATTTGAACATTATGGTATGAAACTGATAGTATTTCCAATTACGATGACAATAAGCGAAGGAGGCAAGACATTTACAAATTTCTTGAAAATCAAGTTGGGGTAGCAACACTATTTAATAGTTCAGCGAGTTTTTTAGCGGCATTTTTCCGTTCAAATTGTTGAATTACTTCCAGATTTGGCTTAATAATCGCAGAATTTGATTTCCATAAATTAATATATTCTAAAAAAATATCAGAAATAGTATTAATCTCGGTCTGGTGAGCAACTTTCCCAGAGTTTGTTTCATAAATTAAGCGAGCAATAGCTCCGTTGATAGGGGCAATTGCAAGTATTGGACGCTGAACTCCGATGTATTCATATACTTTTCCAGGAACTATTTCTTCGCTTTCTTTCGATTCATCTACAACAAGCAACAAAGCATCGGAAGCCATAAGATGAGCAATGCTTTCTTTGTGTGGAATATAGCCAATAATTTCAATGTTCTGTTTGAAAGAACAATTATTGAACATATCAAGAACTTCGTTGCCAAAACGCCCGATGAACTTTAATCTGAAATCATTGACGCTGGTTTTATTTTGAGATAAAAGATTTTCGATAGCAATAAGTAAAGAATATGGATTTCGTCTGCCATACATTGAACCGGTATAGGTAAGCGTAAACTTCTCGTTTCTTTTGTATTCAACATTCGGGAAATCGTCGGAATCAAATCCATTCGGGACGTGAATAAATTTATCTTTAATCAATGAAGGATATTTGGATAAAGCATCTTTAATGATTCCTTCCCAAGCACATTCAACATAATTACTTTCTTCGAATACTGATTTTTCCAAATATCTGTCTATCTTGGCTGGTAAAAACCAACGTTTAGGTGCAGAAATAAATCCAGTCCAAGGGTCGCGAAAACCTGCAACCCAAGGTAATTTAGTTTTTCGCTTAGCATATCTTGCAATTAATGAACAAGTATAAGGAGGCGAAGATGAATAAATAGCCTTGCAATTGTATTCACTGATAATTCTTACAGCTTCGTTTTTTGCAGTAAGCAGCCATCCGACGCGAGCATCCGGAATAAAAAAAGTAGCTCTGATAAATTCAGCGATACGTTCTTTTAAATTCAGTTCCTGGTTATCTTTCTTTATAGTATTAACATCAATAGGAGTGCCAGGCTTTTTGCCAGTAAAAAACCTGTAAATATCATATGGTTCATAAATTTTAGTTCGACGAACAATCACATCATCCGGAATTTCAGCAAACAAAGATTCATCCCGAGCGGGAAATTGTCCATTTTCGACAGTAAGAACAATTGGCTGCCAACCGAACTCACGAATATACTTGATGTGTTTTAGAACACGTTGGACGCCAGGACCACCAGATGGTGGGAAATAATAAGCAATTACAAGGAAATTGTTCATTATTCAATATTTTGCACTTGTTCGCGAATTTTTTCAAGTTCTTCCTTGCAGTGAACAACAAGGTGAGAAATCTCGGTATCATTTGCTTTGCTACCGATAGTGTTAATTTCTCTATGAATTTCTTGCAAAAGGAAATTGATTTTTCTACCTTCGGAAACCTTAGATTTAACAGCATCATTGAAAAACTTGAAATGAGAATAAAGCCGAGTGCATTCTTCCGAAATATCGAGTTTATCGGCAAGCAAAATAATTTCAAGTTGGAGGCGATGTTCGTCAATTTCGTCACTTTCAAAAAGCTGAGCTACACGATTTCTCAATCTTTCTCTTTCCTGAGGCACTTTATTTAAACTGATTTGTTCAATTTTTTGAACATTTTCGTGAATTTTTTTCATTCTGGCAATAATATCTTTTGAAATTTGTTGCCCTTCCCGAAGTCTCATTGCATCGAGGTTTTTGAGAGCCTGCTTGAGCGACTTGGTAATAAGTTTCATACAGACATCTTCATTTATTGCATCATCTTGCTTATAGAGTAAATCACGAAAAACCAAAATATTTTCGAGTTTGACAGCATCTTTCAGCTTTAATTCTTTTTTGATTTGGTTAAGAACATTATAGCAGGCGGCAGCAGCTTCAAGATTTAAATTGAAACTTTTGACAGATGGATCGGCATCAACATTAATTGAAAGAAAAACGGTTGCTCGAGACAAATTACTTCTTAAAATTTCGCGAATTTCGAGTTCGTGGTGAGACAAAGATTTGGGCAATCGGCAATTAATTTCTAAGTTTTTACCATTTAATGTTTTTATTTCAACAGTAACGTAAATTCCATTTTCATTGAGTTCTACTTTGCTGAACCCAGTCATACTTTTGAGCATAAAAATCCCATTTAAAATTTAGAATAATTACAAAATTACCTTATTTTAACGAATAAAAAAACAATAATAGGTAATTAGTCTGATTGTGATACTTTTGCAGGTGAGTTTATATCAACTCTGGAGATAGTGATTTCGACACGTCTATTTCTTGCTCTTCCTTCTTCTGTAGAATTGTCATCGACAGGTCTTTTATCGGCGAAACCTCTTATAACAATGTTATCACCGGACACACCAAGAGAAATAAGTCTATACCCAACATTTAAAGCACGAGCAACAGATAAATGCCAATTTGATTCATATTGGAAAGTCCTTATCGGAGTATTATCGGTATGTCCATCAATAAAAATAGTATTGTTCAGAGTAGACAATATTTTAGCAAGAGAATCAATAACAGTAATACCATCAGGTTGAATTTCGGCTTTACCCGAACGAAACATTAATTTTTCTGGAAGAACAACTACAAGCCCCTCTGAGGAAGTTCTAAGTGAAATTTCGCCTTTAGCTATATAATCTTTGAGAACAGTTGCTGCCTGGTTCTCAACTTCCTTTATGCCCTTAGCTTCACGAGGAGAAATCATAGGTTCTGGGATAGCTCTATGACCTGATTCAAGCACACCATCACCACCCTCAATTGGGTTTGCTGGCTGGCTTTTGAAATATTTGGTAAGTGCTGAAGAAATTTCTTTAAACTTTTCTTGATCAACTTGTGAAGAAGCATAAAGAATAACAAATAATCCCAAAAGCAAAGTAATCAAATCAGCATAAGTAACTAAATACCTATCTTTTTCTGAACCATGAGATGAGTGCTGAAAATTATTTTTTTTATTCAATTTCATATCTAATATATCGTCAGAAGTGCAAAGAACTAAACTTTAACAATACGAGCAGCAAAAGCACCATCAATCCCGTGAATATGCGGGAAAGTTTGCATAAAACCATCTTTACAAACTTTTTTAGGCAAATAGTTTTCAGCGGGATCAATCTGCAGGTCTTTGTAATTATCAAGCAGCCAATAAACAACTTCCTGATTTTCTTCGGGTTCGATTGTGCAGGTTGAGTAAATCAAAACACTACCTGTTGCCATAAATCTAACAGCATTCGAGATGATTTCTTTTTGTAATTCAACAATTTTTGGTATGTCGTCTGTATCCCGTTTCCATTTGATATCTGGTTTTTTGCGTAAGGTGCCCAATCCAGAGCACGGCAAATCAGCAAAAATCAAATCAACTTTTTCTTGCAAGCGAAGTTTACGAGCATCTTCTACAAGTGTGTCAATTATCGATAGTTTTAATCTTTGGCGACCTTCATTAATTGATTTAATCTTTGAAGAATATTTTTCGATTGCTAAGATGTTGCCTTGGTTCTTCATAAGTTCAGCAAGAAAAAAGGATTTCCCACCAGGAGCGGCAGCAATATCGAGGACTTTGTAATCTGGCTTGGGATTGGCGAGCATAACTGCAAGAGAAGCACTTGGGTCTTGAATTGTAATTTCACCATTCTGAAAAATTTCAGTAGAAGTAATATCAAATTTGGGATTTTTTAACAGGAATGTTTGTGGAAGATATTCACATTGGACGTATTCAACATTGTTTTTATCAAGCAGATATTTAATTTTGTCGATAGAGGAATTTAACAGATTAACTCTAATTGGAATGTATGGTCTTTGATTATTTGCAATGAGCAACTTTTCTGTTTCATCTTCTGAAAATCTTTCCAACCATCGCTTAACCATCCACTTAGGATGAGAATGAACAGTTGCAAGATAATAGACTAAATCTTCTTCCCTATCGGGATAACGAATTTTGTCTAAGTTCCTATGAAGGTTTCTCAAAACAGCATTCACCATACCAGCAGTTCTTTCGCCCTGAATTTGCTTTACTATCTCAACCGATTCATCTATTGCTGCATAGGCAGGTATTTTTTCTAAAAACATTATTTGATAAAGCCCAACTCGCATAGCATTTTTGACGAAGTTCAAACATTTTTGAAAATCGCCATTATAAAATCCGGTCAAAGCCCAATCTAATTTCAACTTCCAGCGAACAACCCCATTGATTAGTTCAGTGAGCAAAGCTTTATCTTGTTGAGTAAGTTCATTATTTTTAAGTTCGTTCGCTAATAATTTGTCCAAATAAGAATCGCTCCGTTCATAACGACTTAATATTCTGACTGCAAGATAGCGAACCCAGTTTAATTTTGATTTCTTCTCTTCGCTTAATTCAAAATTTACCATAAATAATGTAACGTTTTTTTGTTAAATTGTTAATTACAAATGTATAGTCGAATAAACAAGAAAAAACTTTTGGTGAATTTATGAAAAAGTTCCTATATATTGTATTAGCACTTTTTTCAATAAATACAGTTTTTAGCCAAATTTCTGACCCACTTACTCCTTCAATCCCTAAGAAACCAAAAGAAGCAGGTATGTTTATTGGTTTAGGTGGGAATCACCAACTTGGAACAAGCTATGTAGACTGCGAAGACTGCAAGTTCGAAAATGGGAATAGGTTTGGCTATACATTTGGATTAAATATGGAAGATTTTGTAAATGAGAATAGTATCAAATACGGATTTGCTTTAATGTATGAAAATATATCTGTTAAAGCAAGTTATAGGGAAAGAGAAGCCTTTGAATATGAAAAGAATAGATTTGTTGGTGTTAATTTCAGAAACACGAGCGAAATCAACACCAGTGCGTTAGCAATACAACCGTATCTGAAGTTTATTGGATTTGAATTAATGTTCATTAAAATATCTCCGTCAATCTCTTATATTATATCATCGAATTTAATACATAAAAAAGAAATATTAGATGAAAGCATATTGTTGCCAAATGGAGAGCAGGTAAAAATATTGTTCCCAGAAACTAATTCGAATAAAATAATTCTTGAAGATAATGATTATCGAGAAGTTAATTCTTTACAATTTGGACTTGCAACCAATATTGGATTTGACTTCAAAGTTGATAATAACTACTATTTGTCTCCACAATTTTATTATTATTATCCATTTAGTAAATATTCTGATTATGGAGATAACTTTAAAATTTCAAATTGGAGAGTGCTAATAGAATTGAGAGTAAAAATTTGAAAATATTGTAATTTTAATTATAAATGATTTTGATTTTTTAAGATTTTAAGGTAATTTATTAATTGAAAATTATTAAAATATTAATTTTTAGTAAACAAACAAGGTGGATGTAAATGCAAAAGTTTAAGACATTTTCGCTGATTTCATTGTATTTATTTCTCTGCATATTGATTTCTCAGTCTTTGTTTTCTCAAAACACAAAAGAAAATGACGAGACTGCACTAAGTAACCAAATGCATTTAATTGCAATGAAGATTGAACCGTCTGAAGGGCAGTCCAATATCATTGCAAGCAGAAGAATTCGAATAATCAATTTAGGGCCGGTTGTCAATTGGCAAGGATTGGATTACGCTCCGACAATAAGTGCTGATGGCAGAACTTTATACTTTGTGTCGAACAGACCGGGCAGCAAGCTCACACCAGATGGGAAACCATCTCATGATTTTTGGGCAGCAAAAAAATTAGAAAGATTGGATTCAGTATTTTTCCAGCCATATAATATTGATACTACGACAAATTATGGGAGATTAGGTGTTAATACTGAATTAAATGAAGGCGTTGCTTCAATAAGTGCGGATGGTAGAACTTTGTATTTTACAGGTTGCAATCGTCCAGATGGAATCGGAGACTGCGATATATACAAGACAACAATCGAAGGTGATCGTTGGGGACGCCCTGTGAATTTAGGTAAGAACATTAATTCAGAAGTATTTGATTCGCAACCATCAATTGCACCTGACCAAAGTAGGTTATATTTTGTTTCAACCAGAAAAGGACCAAATAGCGATGGCAGAAATGTTCCAAAGAATTTTGATATTTGGTATTCAGATTGGGACTATGATTTAGAAGAATGGAAACCTGCTAAAAATTTAGAAGCAATCAATACAAAAGGGCGTGAAGTTTCACCATTCATAGCTGCAGATAATCAAACACTATTTTTTGCTTCTGATGGACACAAACCAAACTATGGAGGGCTTGATTTTTATGTTACTCGCTACGATCCTGTAACTAAAACCTGGAGTACACCGGAAAATCTGGGTGAACCAATTAATACGAAAGAAGATGAAATGTTTATCACTTTGCCTGCATCCGGTGATATTCTATATTTCTCTTCGAGAAGAACAGATATTCCAAGTTACCAAGGAGATTATGATATTTTTATGGCGTTTGTTCCTACATTCTTCCGTGCTGTAAACGTTGCTGGTACTGTTGTTGATGAATGTACCGGTGAATTTATCCCTGCAAAAATTGAGATAAAAAATCCTATTACCGGCAGAATATATACGGATTCTCTTAATTTGCAACGCACAAAATTTGAATATGTTGTAACCAACAGCGATTATGGTGAAGGAAAAGAGTCGGCTGATAGAGTTCAATTAGAAATAAGTGCTTTCAATCCAAAATATGGTAAAAGATCGGTATTCCAAGAAGTAATAAAACCAAAGAAAACAGACGATCCGGAAGAAGCCAAAAAATTCGCTGATGAAATTAATGTTAAAATATTAATGGGACAAAGACCAGTTCTTACGGCAGAAATAGATGAAGCAGATTATATTAAAAGAGCAAAAGTTGCCGACCCGAAACTCGCAAGTTATCGCGGACTTGTAATGGAAGAAGTTCAAACCTGGGATTTGTATCCTTTGTTGAATTATGTATTTTTTGATTTAGGTTCATCTGTTCTTCCGCCTCGCTATATTTTATTCAAATCACCTGAAGAAGCTAAGAACTTCACAGACACAACTATAGCAGGTGGTACACTGAATAAATATTATCACGTATTGAATATTTATGGTTATCGTTTGAATAAATTCCCGGATGCTAAGATTGAAATTGTAGGGACAACAGATGGTACTACTCCTGAAGAAAAGAGAGTAAATCTTTCGAAAGAAAGGGCTGAATTTGTTTATAATTATTTCAAGAATATCTGGAAGATAAGCCCTGATAGAATGAAACTTACATTTAGAGACAAACCTCTTGTAGTTTCTAATCTTAAAGATTCATTAGGAATACAGGAAAATCGTCGTGTAGAAATTCTTTGCGATGATTGGAATATTACAAAACCTGTATTTGATAAAGATCCTACTACATTCCCACAACCAGAAGAGATGAAATTTGTAATAAAGAATGGAATTGATGACGCAATAATTGCTAAAAGAAGAATTGAAATCAAGCGCGGGAATGAAAAATGGATGACATTGAATAATATCGGATTGACAGAACCCAATTATACTTGGGATTGGACAAATGAAGACGGGAAATATCCGAAAGATGAAGTTCCATATACAGCGCAATTAATAGTAACCACAAAGAGTGGAGCAGAATGTTCCTCCGATCCTATCACAATTCCAGTCAAGCAAATTTCTACATTAGAAAAGAAAACATCTGTAGTTGGTGATAGTACTCTTGAGCGCTATAATCTTATTCTTTTCCCATTCAACTCTGCTGAAGCAGGTGAAACAAACAACAGAATTATGCGTGAATATGTATATGACCGTGTAAAACCAACCTCTGTAGCAGAAGTTGTTGGGCATACTGACGTTGTAGGATTATTTGATCACAATCTGAAATTATCCGAAAGACGTGCTGAAACAGTTCGTCAAGGAATAATTAAAGCTACCGGTGGTAGATATGCTACGTTGAATTCAAAAGGCGTTGGCGAAGACGATCCATTATATACGAATGATTTGCCGGAAGGTCGTTTCTACAATAGAACAGTTCAGGTGGTTATTCGAACTCCAGTTTCAGAATACGAAAAATAATATCTCCTAACAATCTAAATAAAAGGCGGGATATAATTTATCCCGCCTTTATTTTATCAAGAAAACTCAATTAATGTCTGAAATGTCTTATCCCAGTGAAAATCATAGTTAAATTGAGTTCATCTGCAGTTTTAATAACTTCTTCATCACGGACAGAACCACCTGGCTGAATCACGGCAGTAGCACCAGCAGAGGCAGCATAACGAACACCATCATCAAACGGGAAGAAAGCATCAGAAGCAATAGCTGACCCGGTTAAATCAATACCTTGAAGTTTTGCTTTTTCAACTGCAATTCTCGAAGAATCGACACGCGACATTTGCCCAGCACCAATAGCCAAAGTTCTATCGCTTTTTGCATAAACAATAGCGTTGGATTTTACGTGTTTACAGACTTTCCAAGCAAATTTCATTGAATTAAGTTCTTCGTCTGTTGGTTTTCTTTTGGTTACGACTTGAAGATTGTTCTCATTAAGGAGTAAATTATCACTATCCTGAACAAGCAATCCACCAGGTACTGAGCGAATATTTTTCGAAGAATGTTTTTTCAGCAATTCAAAATTAACTTTTATTAGTCTTCTATCTTTCTTTTTCATTAGCAATTCCATAGCATCATCGGCAAAATCGGGTGCAATTATTACTTCGGTAAACATAGAATGCATTGCATTGGCAGCATCAAAATCAATTTTCCTATTGACGGCGATTATTCCACCGAAAGGAGATACATTATCAGTAGCAAGTGCTTTTTCGAAGGCATTAGCAATAGTATCACCCAAAGCGACACCACAAGGGTTCGTGTGCTTAATTATTGCAAGAACAAGTTCATCGAACTCCAAAATAAGTTCTGAAGCGGCACTAATATCAATAATGTTATTGAAAGAAAGTTCTTTTCCGTGTAATTTTTCAAAAATGCAATTAAAATATCCATATAGAGCAGCATTTTGGTGAGGATTTTCGCCATAACGCAATGTTTGAGATAAATTAAAAGACAAATTCAGTTTTTCAGGAATTTCAATTTTATTACATTGATTAAAATAATTTGCGATGAGACTATCATAATATGCAGTGTGAGAAAACACTTCCCCAGCAAGCTTCAAGCGATATTCTTCTGGGATTGATTGTCCTGCTTCGAGATAGGCAATGATTTCCGGATAGCGTTCTGGATTGACAACAACGGCAGTCCATTTGTAATTTTTTGCTGAAGCACGAAGCATAGCCGGACCGCCTATATCAATATTTTCAATTAATTCTTCGTGAGTAACATTTTCCTTATTCAGAGTTTGTTCAAAAGGATATAAATTTACAACAAGTAAATCAATTGATTTAAGATTATTATCAGCAAGTTGTTGGATATGCGTTTCGTCTGATAGGTCTGCAAGCAAGCCAGCGTGAACAGCAGGATGCAAGGTTTTCACCCGACCACCTAAAATCTCAGGAAATCCAGTAAGCTGGGATATGCTTTTTACCTCAATTGAAGCATCTTTGAGAATTTTGGCAGTGCCACCGGTTGAGTAAATTTCAATACCAAGATTTGCAAGTTTTTTAGCGAAATCAACAACACCGGTTTTGTCGGAAACAGAAATAATAGCCGTTTTGATTTTGTAATCGGATGGGTTCATATTAATTCTCCTAAAAATATATTAATCATTACGCAATTCTTCTGCTATATTAATTTTTACAGCCTGATTTGCAGGATAAATAGTTGCAAGAAAGCATAAAAATATTGAGAAAAAAGCAACAATAAGCACATCAACGGCGTTCAAACTCACTGGTATTGCATCAATAATATAGCGGTTAATGTCAATTTTGAACCATTTGTAATGAGATTGAACAAAAACGAAAACTATTCCGAGCATAATTCCCAAGAATGTAGAAATAACCCCAATTAATAAGCCCACCTTTAAAAATATCTTTTTAATCAGTTTTTCGTTTGCCCCAAGAGCTTTTAGAGTAGCAATATCTTGTTGTTTTTCGGTTAATGTCATCGAAAGTGATGCAAAAAGATTAAATACAGCAATGATAATAATTATTCCTACTATTGCGAATGAAACAAGTTTTTCAAATTTCATTATTGAATAGAGTTGGCTATTTAACTCTTTCCATGTTTGAATTTTAACTTCGGATGGTAAGGCATTCGATAACTTTGCTTTTACTTCTTCTGCTTTCTGAAAATCATCAAGAAAAATATCAATTGAATTAACTGAATTTGAAGGAATTGAGAGTAAAATTTTTAAATCGTTAGAACTAATAAATGCAACTGTTAAATCATAATCTTTAATGTTTGTATTGAAAATAGCCCCGACTGTAACGGTATAGCCTTTTGGCTGAGAAAATGCCAACAAACTGCTTTCAATGTTATTAGGTGTAAATAATTCTATACTTTCACCAACAGAAACTTGCAGACGTTCAGCAAGAGCAGAGCCAATAAATATGGTCTGCTCGCTCAACTGATTGAAAATTCCTAAACTTCCTGAGATAATATATTTAGGTAATTCATTATTAAGTAGATTACTATTCGGCTCTAAACCATTAAGATTAAAAACTTGCATTTTAGAATTATGCACAGCAACTACTTTGCTTTGAACTGTAGGATTGATGAAATGAATTTGTTTAATCGCTTTGCTTTTTTCAATATTTATATTGTTTAAATTAATATAATTACCTTTTTGTGGCACTATTCTCAAGTGAGGGTCGATACCAACAATTTGTTTGAGAGTAAGTTCCTGAAATCCATTAAATATTGACTGAACAGCAACCAGCGAAGCATTACCGATAATTATACCAAGAATAGAAAGAAATGTAACATAGGAAATAAAATTAAATGAATGCTTCGGGAAAATATAACGTAGCGATATTAAATTATCAACTTTCATATTATTTCCCTATGCGGAGAGTAATTCCCTCGGTTTCCCAGCGACTTTTCACAGAAATAGTCAAGCCAGTTAGATAAAACTTCTCTGAGAAATCAAATGGTAGAACTTTTCCGAAATCATACCGATTATTGCTGTTTCTATCTTCGTATATCCATATTTTATAGTCGCCACTTCGAATATTATCGATACGCCACTTCCCTTCCTGATTTACTACTGCCTGAAATAATCTATTATCATTGACACCTTCGAATACAACAATTTTTTGCAACTCTGTTCCAGAAGAGTCTATAAGCGATCCACTAACCGTTCCATAATTCCTATTGTCTTCTGTTTTAAAGAAGAGGGAAATTGTATCACGGACTTTGTTCGCTTTGAATTGCGGAATAATTGCTTCAGGTGGTATTTTAATTAAATAGGAAGAGTTATATACTAATGAAGCATTCAGCAACAATTTAGTAGAATTAATAATACTGGAAGAAAAAATAACATCTGAACTATCCGAGAATTGATGAAAATCAATCAATTCGTTGATTACACTATCCACAGGCTCGGAAAAAGTAAATAATATTTTTCTATCTAACGGTATGTTTGTTGAACTATCTCTAATTGAAGCAGAAAGAAAACGAAATTCAGAAGCATCTTCTTCGGTAACTGATTTAGCTTTTATAGTTTTACCGAATTCGTTAAATATATTACCAATTGTATCCGAAATAACAACGATGCTATCTGGAATTGAAACATACAGAGTTTTTTGGGCGTCGATTTTATCATTCAAGATAACATTGAGAATATTCTGGCTCTGATTATCAATGTAATAATTTTTAACTTTGTAGAAATGATTGTTAAGAGAATCAAATATTGCGATAGAAGAAGAACTTAAATGATGTATGAGGATATTCTCGCTAAAAAACAGCTTTACTTTATTATTGCTTTCAAATTCTGCAGAAAAAAGTTTGGGAGGGGAAAAATCAACTATTTTCCCAAATCTGAAAAGAGCATCATCTGATTTGCCATTTTTAACAGAAAAATCTTGAAAAGCAGTTGAGTAAAAATCCTGATTTTCGGTTAGAACTAAATCCTTGAACTGGTCTTTAACAGCAATTAATCTATATTTTCCGTCAGCCAAACCTTGAAGAGTGAAGTTACCTGACGCCCCAACCTGAACACGATATTTTGGCAGAGCATAAGTTAACCGAAATGTGTCTGTATCAATATTTGTAATATCATAAGCAAAAATAAAGATACCTTGTGGATTTTTGTCAATGACAATGCCGTTGATTTTACCGGTATCAATTATTTCACCAGTTGAAAAAATCAAGGAAAATGCTTCACTGGGCTTGATATTTCTGAAATCAGTGTAATCTGTTCCCAAATTAATAAGGTAAGTGGTATTCGGAAGTAAACTTTCCTTAAATTCAATAGAAAGTTTTTTCCCGGACCAATCAAATTCGGCACCGGTTAGAGGTTGGATATATAAATTTTCAAGAACAGAGTTTTTGTTCATATATTTTGTGAACTGCAATTCAACTTTTTTGCCATCGAAATTAATTGTTCCGTTTTTAGGATAGGTATTCACTATTTCAGGTGGAGTAACATCAGGTGGACCGCCAGATGGTGCCTGCACATTCGCACACGAATAAAGCAGAAATAGAACGAAAAACAAGTAATATGTTAATTTAATTTTCAATCTTGATTATTCACATTTAACAAAACATAAATGAAACTTAAGACCAGAGATAGTAAAATTCCAAAGGCAAAATACCCCATAAAGAATTTTGATAATATCCCGTAATATACTAATAATTGGTTAGAAATTGTCAGCGAGGTATAAAAAATTGCAAACATCAGAAAGAATTTTTTTAATATTTTAGTTAGCTTATTCATAATATCAGTTAATTAGTTCACCTTGTTCATTATAAAAAAGAAGTTTGTCCTCGAGAAAAGAAATAAAAATGTCATCATTAATATTTATTGGATTTTCAATATTACTTTTGCAAGAATAAAGTGATTTTCCATATTCAAAATATAGATTTTTTTCATAACCTAAATTTTCAATATTGACAACTTTGCCTTTTATTGAATTGCTATTCTGCATTTGAGAAACAGACAAATTTTCAGGTCTAATAGCAAGTGTAAACTTTTCTGGCAATTTACGTTTTGTTTGAATATTAATCATTTCGCCGTTAGTTAGAGAAAATGAGGTGCAAGAATCGTTCTGTTCGAGAAGTTTGCAGTCGAAAAAATTAATTGGAGTAGAACCAATAAAACTTGCAACAAATTTATTTTTTGGTAAATTATAGATTTCTTCAGGTGAGCCAATTTGTTGGATTTTGCCATTATTAAGAATAATAATTTTGGTTGCCATAGTCATTGCTTCGATCTGGTCGTGAGTAACGTAGATAGAAATTGCGTTCAAAGAACGGTGTAGTTTTGTTATTTCTGTTCTCATTTCAACGCGTAATTTAGCATCTAAATTAGACAGAGGTTCGTCGAAGAGCAGAATTCGAGGCTGTCGAATTAATGCACGACCAAGAGCAACTCTTTGGCGTTGTCCACCAGAAAGTTCCTTAGGTTTTTTATACAGGCAATCACTAATTTGGAGAAGCTCAGAAATTTTTTCGACATTCGATTTGATTTGAAATTTTTTAATTTTTTGAATTTGCAATGGAAAAGCTAAGTTCTCGAAAACAGTTAAATGTGGATAAAGAGCGTAATTTTGAAAAACCATTCCAATGTTTCTATCTTTAGGAGACAAATTATTGATAATTTTGGTGTCAAGATAAATTTCCCCATTGGAAATGTCTTCCAAACCGGCAATCATTCTCAAAATAGTAGTTTTACCACACCCAGATGGACCAACCAGAACAACGAATTCACCTTCAGCAACTTCGAAGGAAATATTTTCAACTGCTTTGGTGCCGTTGGGATATACTTTTTCAATATTTAATAATTTTAAATGAGCCATACCCACAAATAATAAAAAACAAATTTATTTATTTTTCATAGAATTTCATAAGAAAAGTATTTTTTTGTTAATTTTGGTATCAATTTTGAGAATTCTAAATAAAAAGGGACAGGCAATTGAAACAGTTGGAATTATTTAACAAGCTATCTGCACTTGAAACAGAACAGATAAATCCGAACACAACTGAAATTGATATAATTTCAATTGAGGAAACAATTAGATTAATCAATAATGAAGACAAAAAAGTTGCATTTGAAATAGAAAAGGTTATCCCGGAAATTGCATTAGCCGTAGAAACGATAAAAAACGCTTTTTCAGCTGGTGGAAGATTGTTTTATTTTGGTGCCGGGACAAGCGGCAGACTTGGAATACTTGATGCTGCTGAATGCCCGCCGACATTTGGGACCTCCCCGGAAATGGTTGTAGGAATAATTGCTGGAGGCAAAGAAGCAGTATTTGTTGCACAGGAAGGTGCAGAAGATAAACCAGAAAATGGTGCAACTGATGTCGAAAAACATAACGTTTGCGAAAAAGATGTAGTATGTGGAATTGCGGCATCGGGAAGAACGCCTTATGTTGTAGGTGCATTGAAAAAAGCAAAAGAAATCGGATGCAGAACAATATTAGTTTCGACAGTGAGCAAAGAAACAGCGATAAACAATGGAGCGATTGCCGATATTATGATTTGCGTGCCACTTGGTCCGGAAGTTATTGCCGGTTCGACACGTATGAAAAGCGGAACAGCCCAAAAAATGATATTAAATATGCTCACAACAGCAAGTATGGTGCATATTGGCAAAACGTACGGAAATATTATGATTGATTTGAAACCTACAAATATCAAGCTACAAGAAAGAGCAAAAAGAATAGTAATGAAATTAACAGGTGTTGATTATAATGTTGCCGAAGAATTTCTACTGATTACTAATTGGAGTGTAAAACATACTTTGCTTATGATATTAGGTGAAATAACATTCGAAGAGGCTGATAAATTATTGAAAAATTCTAATGGAAAAGTTCGATTAGCATTAGAAAAGGTATTACAAAAATAGTGTAACTTGAAATTAAACAAAAAAAGATGTTGCTAATTATAGCAACATCATTAATGATTAATGAAAAATTATTGATGACTAAATTAAAACTTTGGATACCATAGAATTGATAATCGCGGAATTGAGTAAAATGTTGAAATATCAGTTTTTCTATTATGATTTGGTTGCTTTGGATCAATTCTTGGATCAAATTCAAGGTTAGTTTTTTGCAAAGCGAAATTAAGTTTCCATTCAAGCATAAAGCACAATATCCCAGCATTATTTAAGTCAATATTTACATTGAACCCTAAACCTGTATTTGCTGCTAACTTATTATCATTTTCATATTCTTTACGTCCAAGAGGAAATTCATCAGAATAAATTCTACGTCCATATTTATTAATCAAGTAAGATAATCCGAGAATACCGTAAAAATTGACACGTCCATAAGGATTAGGAGAGATGAAGGAGGAAAATTCAATTGCGTGATGATGATTTGGATCAACTTTATATTTCTCAACATATTGAGTACTTTTAGAATAATGATAAGAGGCGGCAAGAGTTAAATATTTGAGAACTCTGTAGCTTGTAATAAATCCATAAGCAACTAAACCATCATAAGAAATATCTTGCCCGTCATCGTAAGTTTCCACAATTGTATTAGTTCCAAGCATAGGACCAAAACCAAAGGTGCGAGGATATAAATCGTAATGATCTTCTTTTGATGAATATTCTTCGAAATCATCATCATACACAGTAGTTCGAGATTGAGCGAAAACTGTTGATGATAAAATAAATAGAGAAATCAACAATATTGACAAATGAAAGAGCTTTTTAGCATTTTTAGTAGTCATCGAAATAACCTCATTTATTGGGATAGACTTTATTTCAGATATTTTTTGAGCAATTAGTTTAAGAAATTTTGGTTCATTACGTTTGCCTCGATGTGGGATTGGTGCCATCCAAGGTGCATCAGTTTCCAGCAGTAGGTTCTCGATTGGTGTTTGCCGGACAACTTCTGTTAGTTGAGAGGCATTTTTAAATGTAATATTTCCAGTAAAAGACACGAAAAAACCTAAATCAACAGCTTGACGCATCATTTCAACATCGCCGGAAAAACAATGCAGAACACCTCTTAAATTACCGTCTTGACTTTGTTTAAGAATTTGCATTAAATCACTATCGCTTTCGCGGTTATGAACAATAATTGGTAAATCTAAGTTTTTAGCGATAGCAATTTGGTCAGCAAAGCATTTTTTTTGAATATCTACAGGAGAAAAGTCGTAATAATAATCTAATCCAATTTCACCAATTGCAACAGTTTTATCATTTTCCTGGGCAATTTGTTCAATTTCGGTTAGCACTTGCTGATTAAGCTCAAATGAGTTATGCGGATGCACTCCAATACCGTTAAAAAGGCAATCATAGCTGGAAACAACTTTTAACAATGAAGTAAAAGTTTTTGGTTCGATGGCAGGAACGATAATACATTCGACACCATCAGCAATTGATTGATTGATAACGACATCCCGGTCCTTGTCAAATCTTTCTGTATCTATATGACAATGAGTATCAATCATTTTGCAACTTTTTTAGTTCTTCAATAATTTGTTGTGCATGATTTTCGGGTTTAACTTTGTAGTTAGCGTATTTAATCAAGCCATCGGGCGAAATAATAAAAGTGGAGCGAATTACTCCTATATATTTTTTGCCATACATCGATTTTTCACCCAAAGCATAAAATTTTTGACAAATTTCTTTAGTTTCGTCGCTAATCAAATAAAAATTTAAGTTGAATTTTTCGATAAACTTCTTGTGAGATGATGGGCTATCGGGGCTGATGCCAATAACAACAGCACCAAGCTTGGTAATATCCTCCATAGAATCGCGGAATGAACAGGCTTCTTTTGTGCAACCCGAAGTGTTATCTTTTGGATAGAAATAGACAACAAGCCATTTCCCAGCGAAATCTTTGTTGCTGATAATTTCGCCGTTAGCAGTTTGTCCGCTAAAATCGGGTGATTTATCGTTAATTTTTAGCATAAATACTCCTATTTAATTTCAACTGCACCAAATAAGTCAATAATTTTCTTTTCAACGGGATGTTTTTCTTTATCATCTGTTTTACTGTTTTGTGAGGACGATTTTTCTTGGGTTTCCGTGTTGCTTTCTTCAATAATATGTTTTTGAGCAACTTCGAGCGTAATATTGTCAATCAAAACGAATTCAGATAAGTATTTTTGCAACAGGCTTACATTTTTCTTTAATGCTTGGGAAATGATTTTGTTTTCGTGCTTAATTGAAAGTATATTATTATTTAATTCAATATCGCAATTGTTTAATTCAGCAAAAATTGGGTTAAGTTTTGAAATTTCCTCAATAATTGAACTATTATTGACTAAAAATTGTTGAACAGAAATTTTTTCAGTAGCAGTATTTTGAGTTTCTGGAATATCGACTGATGATTTAGTATTTTCGATAGGTGTAGGATTTTCAATTGTAGAATAAACAACATAATTACCTGTCTTAATTTGTCTGATTTCTTCAATTAATGACTTCAAATCAATTGCTTTATCCATTTCAGCCATATTTATTAGTGCGATTTCAAATCGGACACGAGGTTGGGGCAAATATTTAATAGCTTGCTCAGTATTATTAATTATATGAATGTAACGCAAAATATCTGACTTAGTAAGTTTCTTAGAAATATCAAGATATTTTTTTTCGAATTCTTTGCTTGTATTGAGCAACTTGGTATTTTTTGTGATAATAACAGTTAAGATATTGCGAAAATGTTCGAGCAATCCACTGAGAACTTCCTGAATTTCGTAACCTTGAGATATGACGATTTGAGAGAGTTCAAAAACTTTGGCTGAATCTTTGTTTGAAATAGCTTCCGACAATTGAAAAAAGAAATCTTCATCGAGTAGATGAAGAGATTTTGCCATTTCGCTGTAATTAACATTCTTACCACAAAGAGCAATAACCTGGTCGAAAATACTCTGGGAATCGCGCATAGAGCCATCGGCTTTTTTGGCAATAGTGATAAGAGATTCTTCATCAATATTTATTTCTTCTTTTTGGGCAATGTTTCTAAGTTGATAAACAATATCGGGAATTTCCATACGGCGAAAATCGAAACGCTGGCAGCGACTAATGATGGTAGCTGGGACTTTATGAGCTTCGGTGGTGGCAAATACAAACAATAAATGAGATGGCGGCTCCTCCAATATTTTAAGAAGTGCGTTGAATGCAGAAGTGGACAACATATGAACTTCGTCGATAATATACATTTTGTATTTGCCTTGCGACGGAGGGTATTTGGCGTTTTCACGAAGAGTTCGGACATCATCAACGCTATTGTTGGAAGCACCGTCAATTTCAATAATATCAATGGAACGGTTATTCAATGCTGCTTCGCAATTTGTGCATTGATTGCAAGGTTCATAATCAACTGGTTGCAAACAATTTACGGCACGAGCTAAAATGCGGGCAGTAGTGGTCTTCCCTACTCCACGGGGTCCGCAGAATAGATAGGCGTGATGAATTCTACCTGTTTTGATGGCATTTTTTAGAGTTGTTGTAATATGCTCTTGCCCGACAACACTACTGAAAGTGAGGGGACGCCATTTTCTTGCAGTTACAATAAATTCTTTATTGCTACTCATACTATGCTACCAGATGAAAATTACTTTTGCAATTTATAAAAAAAACATTTAACAAAAATTAAATTTATCAAGACAGTGCAATATTATAATAATTCCATAGCCGCACTCACCATTGCAAGCATACCAGTCTTCATAGCTTGTTCGTCCGGATTGAGCTTGGAGTTGTGCAATGGAACAACCTCACTATCCACAGATTGTTTAACACCAAGGAACCAGAAAACAGACGGAATCTCGCGAGCGAAATAAGCAAAGTCTTCTGCCCACATTTTGGGCTCAAAACTATGGACATTATTAACGCCAAGTGCTTGATTTGCAATATCCTTAAATTTCTCCACCAATTCTGAATTGTTTATCAAAGCTGGAAATCCTTTCCGAACTTCAACATCGCATTTTACATCAAATAGCGAAGCTATCTGACGCGAATTGTTCTCAATTAATTTATGGAGTTTTGAACGGAGCGACTCATCAAAAGTGCGTAAGGTGCCTTGCATAGAAGCAAATTCAGGAAATATGTTTGTAGCTTTGCCACCAATAACAGATGTAACAGAAAGAACAGCAGGAGAAAAAGGATTTTTGTTTTTATTTAGCATAGCTTGCAAATGAATAATCAAATGAGCAGCAACGATAAGAGGATCGTTTCCCATATGAGGTTGAGCTGCGTGTGAACCTTTGCCATACAAATTCCAATAAAGTTCATCAGCAGCAGCCATAACCGGACCGGCAGATACTGCAATTTCGCCGGTGTTCAACTCAGGATAAATATGTTGTCCGAAAACATACTTTGGGCGAGGATTATCAAGAACACCAGCTTTAATCATTTTCAGAGCACCGCCGGGGATTAATTCCTCAGATGGCTGAAAAATCAGTTTGATAGTTCCGTTCAGATGTTCTTCAAATTTTTTTAATATTATTGCTGAGCCAAGAAGGATAGCAGTGTGGAAGTCGTGCCCACAAGCATGCATAATTCCGGGATTTTGTGAGGCGAAAGGCAATCCAGTTTCTTCTTTAATAGGAAGTGCATCAATATCTGCTCGCAATGCAATACAATTATCGCCATTACCAATAATACCGACTGCACCGGTTTCTGTAATTCGCTTATATTCAATATTATTTTCTTTTAAAATACTAATAATAAATTCAGTAGTAGCAAATTCCTTGTTTGATAATTCAGGATTTTGGTGAATTTTTCTGCGAAAATCAACAACCTGTTGATAAATTTCTTCGACCTGATTTCTAATTTCAATAACTGAAGGTTTCATAACAATCAAAAATTAATTGATACATTTTAGTTTAATTGTGATTTTAGTATATTTATTTAATTCACTTTCAATATTAAAAGTGCCCTCATAAATTTTAACTAAACGTTGAATAATAGCAAGTCCGAGTCCTAAGCCTTGTTGTTCATAGAACTCTCGTTTAAATTGCTTCATAGCACTTAATTGCTTAATTTCAGAGTTGCTCAGACCTCTTCCGTTGTCGGAACATTCTAAAACATATTCGTTCCCAACTACTAATCCGGAAATTGATATATGAGTTTGTTCATTTGAGAATTTAACAGCATTTTCAAGCAATTCTTTAATAATGAAATTTAAATGTTCTTCATATATTTTAATGTTGCTATTTTCGAAATTGTAAGAGATAATGTGATTTTTCCCTTTAGTATTAATAAAATCCTGGATTAGATTTTCAATTCTATTTTTGGGGAGAAAAGCAATAGCATTACGAGCAGTAACAAGTTTATCAACATCGGCAAGTATAATTTCTGTATCAACAAAAAGTAAATATCGCATAATTAGTTCATTTAATCTATTGGCTGCTTGATATAATATTTTGTGAAATTCATTTAACTCGTTCTGAGATAAAGTATTGCCAAATTTCACCAAATAATCAGCAGAACCAATAATTCCATTCAATGGAGTACGAAGTTCGTGTGGTAATGAACTTGCGAGATTGAGGCTTAACTGTTTTATAGAATTTTCAGAAATGTATTTAACGTCCTTAGTTTTTTTGAGCAGATTATCAATTTTTATCCATAATGCTTCGGGAGAAAAAGGCTTAGAAAGGAAATCATCGGCGCCAATATTAATGCTCTCTTGCATTTGTTTCTTATTTTCAATAGTTGAAACTATTATAATTGGGATACTAATTGTATTAATTGAGCCCCTTAGTTTTTTTATCAGTTCAAAACCATTAAGTTCAGGCATCATCAAATCGCAAACAATTAAATCTGGTTTGGCTTCCGATGCAATTTTTAGCCCTGATTTGCCATCGGTAGCAGTAATTACATTAAAACCGGTAGCAACCAGAACATCTTTTACATTTCTTAATATAAGTTTATCGTCATCTATGACTAATATTGTTTTCATATTATTTTTCTAATAAATAAATATATGCTATTCCAAATGTCAGGCTGTAATAACTCATTTTTTTAAAATTAGCAGATTTTCGAGCTATATCAAGGAAATTATTTCTACAAGGAAACAATCCCGCAGTTGTTGGCAAATAAGTGTAGGCTTCTTTTGAACTTGCAATAATTTTGCCAATAAATGGCATAAAATATTTAGAATAAATATTATAGATAAACCTAAAAAATGGATTTTCAGGTTGTCCAAATTCCAAAATTATGGCTTTGCCTTGTGGTTTAAGAATGCGAAACATTTCAGCGATTGATTTATTAACATCATCGACATTTCTAATACCAAAACCAATTGAAACAATGTCGAAAGAAGCATCTTCAAAAGGCAAATTCAGAGCATCACCCTGAATGAATTGAACCGCACTATTACGTTTATTTGCTTTTTGACGAGCAATTTCGAGCATTTCTTCGCAAAAATCTATACCAATAATATTAGATGAAAAAGATTCGAATTCAAAGGCAAAATCACCAGTGCCACAAGCAATATCAAGGACTTTTGAATTATTATCAGGAGAAGCTAATTGAACAGATTTTCGTCTCCATTTTTTGTGAATACCTAAAGAAAGAATGTCGTTAAGTAAGTCGTACTTTTTAGAGATAGAGGCAAACATATTTTGAACGAATTGGCTCATTTATTGGCTCGCTCGATAATTTTAAGAATTCGTAGAGCTTCATCCTGAAGATTGTCTTGATTAGCATTCAAAGCGATATAATTCTCAAGGTCAATTTTTGCAAGTGGGAATTTATTAGCCATATAGTATGCAATTCCTCTGCCATAATATGCAAGTCCGAAAGAAGGCTCCAATTCAATTACACGGGAGTAGTCACTTATTGCTTCGTTGTCCATTTGTGCGAAGTAATAAGCATTTGCACGAGAATAGAGATATTTTGTATTGTTCGGATTAATACTAAGAGCATCAGAAAAGTAATTAATAGCATTTTTGTAATCGTTCAGTTCAATGGAATTGAGTCCAGCAAGAAAATAAGCATCGTGGTATTTGTCGTCTAAAGCGATGGCTTTTTTGCAATCTTCAAGAGATTTGCTATAATCTTTTAACTTATAGCTGGCAATTGCGCGCCCATAGAACGCAGGTGCATATTTCTGGTTGGTGGAAAGAAACTTGTTATATAAATTAAAAGCTGCTGAATAATCACCGCTACGCAACGCATTCAGACCAGCAGTAATTTCAGTATCCTGTGCAAAAATAGCATTTCCGAGAGAAATTGCCCAAAAGATAACAAATAATAATTTTTTCATAATTGACCTATTTATTTTATTCTACGACTTCACCAAATAAAGTAGCTGAAGTTGATTTTTTAATTAATACCTTAACATAATCACCGATTTTATGAACTCCATCGGGATTAGGGAAAATCACAACTTTGTTCGATGAGGAGCGTCCCATCCATTCTTGTTGTTTCTTTTTGCTTGGAGCTTCGACAAGCACTTCCAAAACTCGACCTTTCTCAAGTTGATTTAATTCTTTTGAAATAGCGTTCTGTAAATTAATAATTTCATTCAATCTACGAATTTTTGTTTCTTCCGGAACATCATCAGGTTCTTCGAACGCACGGGTTCCTTCGCGAGGTGAATATTTAAACATAAATGCACCAGAAAAGCGAACCTGTTTCAATAGGTTTAATGTTTGTTGATGGTCGTCATCAGTTTCAGACGGGTATCCAGCAATAATATCGGTTGTTATTGCAGCGTCTGGAATAGCTGATTTTATTTTATTAATAATTGATAAATAATGTTCTACTGTATATCGGCGGTTCATTTTTTTCAGAATACGATTGGAACCAGATTGGACAGGCAAATGAATATGCTTGCAAATATTTGGATAATTAGAAATAGCTCGTATTAATTTATCGCTCATATCGCGAGGATGAGATGTAGTAAAGCGAACACGAAGCAGTGGACTAATTTCGGCAATTTTACTTATCAAAATATCAAAAGTTGAGCCTGTCGATTCATCTTTGTAACTATTTACGTTTTGTCCGAGCAAAGTAATTTCGCGAAAGCCTTTATTGAAAAGCTGGATGGCTTCATCTATCAAGGATTGCATAGGACGTGAACGTTCACGACCGCGAGTGTGCGGAACAACGCAATATGAACAAAAGTTATTGCATCCACGCATAATAGAGAGCCAAGCAGAAATACCTTCTGTGCGAAGCGGAATAATGTCGTCGTAAGTTTCGACTGTGCTAAGTTCTACTGCAACAGCTTTGTTGCCTGATAGTGCCTGGTCGAGCAAAGCTGGCATACGGCGATATTCATCAGGACCAATAACAAGATTAACTGTATTTTCCAAATCGACTAAATGCTCATTGAACCGTTCAGCCATACAACCGATAATCCCGATGACATAACGTTTATTAAGTTTCTTGAATTTATGGTTGTATTGTTTCAAGCGTCTAATAACTCTGGATTCTGCATTTTCACGTACAGAACAAGTATTCAGCAATATGGCAGTGGATTCTTCGGGGGTAGAGACAATTTCCCATCCTGAATTCTTCATAATTGAAGCAACAATTTCCGTATCGTTGAAATTCATCTGACAACCGTATGTTTCAATGTATAGTTTTTTCAATTTATTATCCCAAAAATGCTATTACATAACATTAAATAGACGTTAATTTCATTAATAAATTTTTACTTATGAATGTAATGCATAATTCTTTCGAAAGCAAGTTTGGAACTAATTATTCCCATTGGAAGTCCAGCGCCGGGATGAGTTGAGGCACCAGCATAGAATACATTTTCGAATACTTCGTCGTAATTTCTGGGTCGGAAAGCACCAATTTGCCACATATTGTGAGCAAGCCCGAGCCCACTTCCACGATATAAATTGACTTTATTTTGCCAATCAATTGGTGTGAAGAATCTTTTAGATACAATATGGTTATGAATATTAATACCTATTCTGTTCGAAAAATCAATTATTATGCTATTAACTATATTTTCAGCATCATCCCAGTTGTTTTTATATCGTAAATCCGGAACAGGGCAAACAATAAAAACGCTTTCGCATCCAACGGGAGCAAGTTCTGTATTATGTTTTGAAATTACATTTACGTAATAATAAGGTTTTTCTAATGTATCGGGATTACGGTAAACGTTTTTTGCATAATCAGTGTAGTTTTCACCTAAAAAATAATTGTGATGAGCTACATTATCGAGTTTTATGTTCAGTCCCAGGTATATTGTAAGATATCCCATCGTCCATTGCATTTTGTCTAATCGAGATTGAGCAAAATCTTTTCTTTTGAGAACTTTGCCACGAAAATAAGCAGCATCAGAATTGATAAGATATATGTCTGCAGACCAGGTATTGCCTTTGTCGTCAAGGAAAGCAGATAATTTCGAGTCGTATGATAGGAAATCAATAATTTCAGTGTTGTAGAAAATTTTTACGTTGTGCTTTTTTAGTTCTTCGAGAATACCTTCGACAATTTTATACATTCCACCTACTACATTGTGATAGCCATCGTGCTTGAACTCGGTATATGAGAGTAAAGTATAAATTCCCATAGTATCGAATGGAGTTCTGCCAAGAAAGAAAGCAACAAGAGATATGATTTGCTTGACTGTTTCGGAATCAAAATAACGAGAAACCTGATTATAAAAATTTCTCATAAGAACAGGTAAATGGCGAGGATTGACTTTCATTAAATTTCGGAAATAAGCGAGATAGGAATCAAAGTTCGATTTGATGACAATATCAATAGTATCGTGGAACATACCACCGGCTTTAGATAAATAATTTTTGAATTTCTGCTCGAACTCAGGTTCAATATCATTGAACTGTTCGGTAAGTTTTTTTTCGTTTTTGAAAAGATAAAATAATTTAGAACTGTTGCTAAAATTGACTACATACAGAGGGTCGAGCGGATAGTATTTAAATGGAAGTTTTATGTTGCAATCTTTTGCAAATTGTTCGAATTCATAGGACATACTAAAGAAACTCGGACCTGTATCGAAAGTAAAACCATCAAAAGAGAGTTTGTTTAATCTTCCACCAGCGGTTGCTGCTTTCTCGACAATTGTAACCTGAAAACCGTTTGCAGCAAGGCGAAGGGCGGTAGCAAGTCCAGAAATACCAGCACCAACAATTAGAACAGATTTATTTTGCATTTTTACTCCTAATCTTCTTATTTAATTCGGGGTAGAGTTCGTTTTTTACCCAATGGAAATTTGGGTAAAGCGACAAAGTAGCTTCATAATATTTTTTTGCTAAATCAAAATTATCGAGTTCGATATAAGTATTAGCAATACTCACAAGAAGATTTAAATAGTTCCAATTAGATTTATAAGAATCGTTAGTTTCAAGTATTTTTTTTGCTCTCAGATATGAGTTCAAAGCTTCGGTTTTAGAGCCACCTACAATAGAAGGTGAGTAGAATTTAATATTGCCCATTTGAAGGTGGGCGAACCAATTATCCTGCGACAACTTAAGAGCATTTTCGGCATTATTGACGCTTTTGGGCCCTAAAAATGGAGCTTTAAATGGAGACATTGCAACTTTAAACCCTAGAAAAGCTGCCCGATAAGCATAAACTGATGATAGAGAAAATTTTATTTTTTCTAATTCATCGAGAGTGTTTTCAGCTTTCTCGATATATTTTTTTGCTTCATCGTATTTTTTCTTCCCAACACACCAAGCAATGTAGCCATATTGATAATTCACAAATTCAAGTTTTTTTTCGGGTGTATCTCTGAACAAGACTTCATTATTATCAATGAAAGATTTCCATTCATTCATTTTATCTGAAACAAAAAATGAAAGGATTTTTTCATTATTTTGGGAAAATGCAAGAATTGGAAACATAACCAAAAAAATCATTTTACATAACGACCTTTCCATAAGTATCCTTTTTTTCTCCTTTCGATTAATGATTTGAAAATCAAAAAAATTAAAACTATTTGACGAATAGGTTGAGTAAGTATGTTAAAGATAACAGATTGATTGCTAAGTATAAAAATAATAAATAAAGTAATCAATTGGATTGTAAAAACGGCGATAAAAAACTGAAAACCAGCAAAATAGAGAGTGAAAGGTAAGGAAAATGTATTGACAAATACATAAAACAAAGCGAAAAGAGTAGAATTTCTGAAAAATGAAATGACATTTTTTGCGAAACCCTTAATTGCCTCAGAAAAGGAAGAGTACATTCGACAGGTGATTTCATCATCACCGAGAAAACAAGCAACCGGAACTCTGTTTTTCTTCAAAAAGTAGGCAATAGCAATATCTTCTACCCTATTTGATTTAAATTGTTCATAAGGATTAAATTTATTATAAGTATCACGATTATATAACATAAATTGTCCATTAGCAGCAGAAAGAGAAGGAAAGAATCTTGAACGCACAGTAACCAATGGTAGCAATGAGAGTAATATAATATTCATCAATGGAACAACCAACTTCTCTCCAAACGAAACCATAACTTGTTTAGGGAAAATACTGATTAGCCCTAATTTTTTACTTTGCATATATGAAATTGAACGTAGGAGGATGTTTCCGGAAATGCGTACATCCGCATCTAAAAAAAGAAGATAATCACCTTTTGCGTGTTTGCCTAAATTCCAGCAAGCATAGGGCTTCCCGTACCAACCTTCAGGCAGAGAAATGCCATTGATTACCTTGATGAAGCTATATTTTTTTGAAAAATTCCCGGCAATGATTCCTGTATCATCATTTGAAGCATCGTTGTAGATAATTATTTCTAAGTTTGGGTAATTTTGTGATAAAATATCATTTACAAGAATTGGCAAATTGTTTTCTTCGTTTCTTGCAGGAATTAATACTGAAACAAGAGGTTCATTCTCCATCTCTAATGGATTTCGAGGCAACTTAATACGAAAGAGTAAATTGCTCAATGCAACCAAAAATTGTAGGAATAAAAAAAATAAAATAATATATATTATTAATTCCATCATTGACGAGATGATAACTTACAAGATTGAAAAAAATCATTATAATCTGCTTCGATTGTCTGAATATTCTGAGCTTCCCATTCTTTGAAATACATAAAAAGAGAAGGCTTTCGATACGAAAAGTATTCAATAAAATTACAAACAAACAAAACCTGAATATTGCCGGATTTATTTATTATTTTACAAATACCTTTCTCAAAATAAATGTAATCTGTATATATACTTTGAATTTCACCCTGTGGAAAGAGGAAAACAGCATTTTGAGGATTTTCGAGAAGTTTGACAGTGTAATTGAGTGAGCAAACTGCATCTTTTGAGTTTTTCCTGATAGAGAAACCTCCAATTTTATTAAAGAACCTGTATTTAAGGAGTTGTTCTTCTAACATCATAAAATAAAGCTTTCTGTGAGTTATTTTTTCATTAAAGTAGTTGAGCCAAAATCCATCCCACCAGCTTTGATGATTCGCTAATATCAGGATAGGCTTATTTCTATCAATGAAATTACCTTGCAAACACACTTTTTCAAAATTAAACTTAATCTTGAAATGAGTATAAAATTTAAAGAATAAATAATAAACGTAATTATGTTTTGCTTCAATCATAGATGAAATTTTTTACAATAAAGACAATTAATAAAAACAACATTTGAGAAAAATATATCAGGAAAGACAATGGATTGTTGAATCTAATTTTAGCAACATAATAAATAGATTGAATAAAAAAAGAAACAAAAAACCACACTACATAATTTTGAATTGGAATTATAGAACTTTGCCAATACCACATACCTAAAAAATCAGCAACAAGCTCTACAACTACATCATAAAACAACATCAAAAAAGAGGCAAAAGCAATTTTTAATAACCAGTTAGAATTAATTAATCTATTGGAAATTGAAGCAGTTATGTATGACAGGAAGAGCCAGTTAATTCCTATCATTAAAGGCGTATCGAATAGTTTCGGACCAAGCCCAATTCCATAGTAGTAATTGCCAAAAACAGCACCAGTTTGCACTCCGGCTACTTCAATGCAAAAAGTGAATAAATATACGAAAGAAAAAATAATTATCTCTTTTACTTTGAAACTATCTTGATGAAATAGGAAAATAAGTATAGTTGTAAAAATCAAAGTGAGTGGAGTTAAATATTGAAAAAAATTGTGAGTAAATTTAATGGAAAATCCTAATGAACCTATAATGTATATTAAAATAATTAGTTTTTTCGCTTCTAATTCACTTATTTTCAGGGTCATAACAATCTCAATTTGTAAACGAAGAATGACTTAATTGTAAGCAATAATTTGATAAAATTAGGAACGCTAACTCTTTGTTGCATCACTTTATCTGCTGAAAGTTTATCAATTCGAGAAATGAGAGAGCGATAATAATAATAAGCTGCTAAAACTGCAAAACGGGCTCTACCTTCCAACTTTCTAATGCCATTGATTGCTTCTGAAAAGTCGTTTTCAATATCAGTAATAATTTGCTTTTTTACTTCATCAGTGAATTTCTGGTTAATGAGTTCCGGGAAATAAATTCTACTGAGTTGATTATTATCGAAGTTTAAATCACGCAGAAAGTTAACTTTTTGGAAAGCAGAACCTAAGCTCATAGCTGGATGATAAAGCTCATGATATTTGTGTTCGTCTCCATCGACAAACACTTTTAAGCACATAAGTCCTACAACATCGGCAGAACCATAAATATATTTTTTGATCTCCTCTCTGGAAGAATAAATGCTTTTGTTAAGGTCGCTTTTCATACTTGAAAGAAACGCATCAATAAGGTCGTACGGAATGCTATATTTGATTACAGTTTCAGCAAATGCAAAAAGCACAGGGTTTGAGCTAATCCTATGCTTTAATGCATATTGCAAATCTTCTTCTAATTCATTGAGCAGTTTCTCTTTGTCGAAGTTGTGAAAAGTATCGACAATTTCATCAGAAAGACGAACAAATCCATAAATTGCAAATATAGCTTCTCGCTTTTCTTTCTCCAAAAAACTCGTAGCAAGAGAAAACGAAGTGCTATATTGTTTGGTAATAATCTCGCTAATTTTAAAGGAGACTGATTTATATAATTCAAGCATTTTTTTTAAAAAAGATAACTGTTAAAAATGTATCCTAAATTTCAAATTAAATATTTTTTCTTAACAAAATCTACAATAAACTTTGTATTTTCTGTTAAATTCTTATTTAACCATATTATTTCGGGGCACTGATTTCTGAACCAAGTGAGCTGGCGTTTAGCATAATGACGCGTGTTTTGTTGAATTTTAGAAATTGTATCTTTTTCACTCAATTGCCCTTTTATGAATTGGATAGTTTCTTTGTAACCAACGGTGTTGAGAGCATTCAAGTTTTCAGAATATCCCATTTCGAGAAGTTGCACAGTTTCTTTAAGAAGTCCATTATTCCACATTTGAACAGTTCTAAGATTGATTTTCTCGTACAGAACTATTCTTGGATTATCTATTGCAAAATAACAGCAATTATAGTTTTTTTCAACAAACTGAGAATGATGAGAAACAGAAAAAGGAATGCCAGTAAGTCGGTAATGAGATAAAGCTCGAATAATTCTGCGCGGGTTCATATCCGAATATTTTTGAGCAGAAACAGGGTCAACAGCGGAAAGTTCTTGATAAATAGCTAATCTACCTTTTTCAGCTAATTCTTGTTCAAGTTGCTCTCTGATTGCAAGGAGTTCATCAGAAGGGGTATCGTCGTGGAAAAAGCCTTCACAAAGTGCCTTGATGTATAGTCCAGAACCACCGACCACGACAGGAATCTTACCACGAGAAATAATGTCTTGAATAGCATTATCGGCATCCCTTTCAAACATACCTGCAGAATAGTATTCATCAGGATTTTTTATGTTGATAAAATGATGTGGAGCGCGTTTTAGTTCATCTTCGGTAGGCTTGGCAGTGCCAATATCCATAAATCTATATATTTGGCGGGAATCAGCTGAGATAATTTCAACAGGTAAATAGTCAGTTAGAGCAAGAGCAAGTTCTGTTTTACCTGATGCAGTAGGACCTGCAATAATAAGCAATTCAATTTTATTCATTACTCCAACCTTCTTCTCCGATAAGTGGAACGAATCTAAAAGAATCTTTTCTAATAATTTCGTATTGACTTAAAGAGGAACGAATAACAAGTGTCATTATTTGTTCACTTCGGGAACCAACCGGGATGACAAGCTTTCCACCTATTTCCAGTTGATTAATTAAGCAAGAAGGGATGTCCGGAGCAGCAGCGGTAACAATTATTCTATCGAAAGGGGCAAATTCAGGTAAGCCTTTCGAGCCATCGCCCAAAAACAAGTTTGCCTGAATATTAAGACTTGCAAAAATTTTTTTGACTTTATTATGCAAAAATTCAATTCGTTCAATAGAGTAGACAATACAACCAAGAATCTGAAGAATGGCACATTGGTATCCACTGCCAGTGCCAATTTCCAACACTTTGCAACCTTCGAAGGTATCAAGAAGTTCCGTCATATAAGCAACTGTGTAAGGTTGCGAAATGCTTTGACCACACTCAATTGGAAGAGCGTTATCTATGTAAGCTTTTTCCTTTTGGTCGTCCGGGACAAAAATTTCACGCGGGACTTTCTGAATAGCAGTAAGCACTCGCTCATCTTTTATTCCTTTACGGCGAAGAGAGACGATTAATTTATTTCTTTCTTCCAAAAAGTATTTAGGATTAATAACCAATTTTAATTAACAGATAATTATAAATATAAATTAAAATAATGATTTTTGAATATTAATGAAAATAATTCTATCAATTATTAAACATTAAAAAATAAAAAAAAAATATATTCGATTAATAAAATTTGAAATAACATACGAAATTAATTACATTGAGGATATTATATGAAAATTCATGAACATCAAGCAAAAGAGTTACTTAGAAAATATGAACTTCCAATATTAAAAAGTGCAGTTGCATATTCAGCAGATGAAGTAGGCAAATTGACTTGGGATTTATTTGAATCTCAGGGATCAAGTGTGGTTGTGTTGAAAGCACAAATACACGCCGGAGGAAGAGGAAAAGGTATTATTCAAAACGCAGATACAAATGAACCTGTAATGTTTGAAGGAAAACAATTACACGGAGTTACAATTATTAAAAACGGTCAGTTAGCTGATAAAGCATATAGAATATCGAAGGAGATTTTTGGGAATAAGCTTGTTACATTGCAAACCGGAGCTGAAGGAAAAATAGTTAATCGAATTTTAATTGAAGAAGGATGCAGCATAGAACGTGAATATTATGTTGGAATAGTCCTTGATCGCCAGCTTGGGAAAAATACTATTATGGCATCCACTCAGGGTGGAATGGAAATCGAAAAAGTTGCAGAAGAGACACCAGAATTAATTTTGAAAGAAATAATTGAACCTAAAATTGGATTTCAAGATTATCAAGCTCGCAGACTTGCATTTGGGTTAGGTTTGGAAGGTGCAGCATATAAAAATTTTATTGATTTTATCCATAAATTAGTTATCGCTTATGACGAGCTTGATTGCAGTTTGCTCGAAATCAATCCACTTGTCTTGACCAGCGATAATAATTTTGTTTTACTTGATGCAAAAATCACTTTTGACGATAATGCTATTTTCAGGCATCCGGAGTATTTAGAATTGCGAGACATAAGCGAAGAAGATCCATTAGAAGTTGAGGCATCGAAATACGATTTGAACTATATTAAATTAGATGGAAATGTTGGTTGTATGGTAAACGGTGCTGGGCTTGCAATGGCTACGATGGATATGATAAAGCTTTCAGGTGGCTCGCCGGCGAATTTTCTTGATGTCGGGGGAGGTGCAAATGTTGAACGAATTGCGAATGCCTTCAGAATTATGATGAGTGACTCAAACGTTAAGGCAGTATTAATAAACATTTTTGGTGGAATAGTTCGATGCGATAAAGTTGCGAACGGGATAGTGGAAGCATTGAAAACAGTTCAAGTGAATTTGCCTGTAATAGTGCGATTAGATGGAACAAACGCAGAAGAAGGCAAGCAAATTTTATTGAATTCTGGATTACAATTTGAAGTAGCTTCCGATTTGAAAGAAGCTGCAGAACTTGTATCAAAAGTATTAAGCAATAATTAAAGAATATATAATTAAATATAATAAGACAGGGAACGAACCTGTCTTTTTTATTGAATAACAAGAAGGAAAGATATGAACAAAAAGAAATTAGTTGCAATTTCTGCACCGAGTGGTGGAGGGAAATCGGTTGTTACCAGACATATTTTAAATAAATTTCCAGATGTGATTTTTTCAGTTTCTGCAACAACCCGTCAGCGGCGTCCAAATGAAGTAGATGGAAAAGACTATTTTTTTCTGACTAAAGAAAAATTTGAAGAATTGATAGCACAAAATCAATTAATCGAATGGGAAGAACTTTTTGGTAATTATTATGGAACATTGAAAAGCGAAGTACAGAAAGCGATAAACAAAAATAAAATTATGCTTTTTGATATTGACGTAAAAGGTGCTTTGTCTTTAAAAAAGCATTTTCCTAATGATACTCTCCTGATATTTTTGGCACCACCATCTAAAGAGGTATTGATTGAAAGACTGAAAAAGCGTGGAACAGAATCAGAAGAGCAATTAAAAAATAGACTTGCAAGAGCAGAACTGGAAATTTCTATGAGCAAAGAATTTGATCAAATTATTGTAAACGACATATTAGAAGAGACCTTGCAAAAAGTGGAACAGGTATTTATTGAAAATTGCCAATAAAAAAAGAGGCTGTTTAATAAACAGCCTCTTTCTAAAACCATAAATCTTATTTATAGGTAAGAAGAACTTGTCCTGATTCAACGGAATCATTAACTTTAACTTTAATATCGGCAATAACACCATCTCGAGAAGAAGAAATATTAGTTTTCATTTTCATAGCTTCGAGGATAACAACAACCTGTCCTTCTTTTACGGAATCACCGGGTTTAACAGGCACTTCGATAACGACACCGTTCATTGGAGAAGTAAGTGAGTTAGCATCAGAAGCAGAAGTCGAGGCTTTGAAAGCACCTTTCTGGCGAGGTTCTGATGCAAAAGCCGTAGATGGAGGCGTCATTGGAGTAACCTGTGCAACTGGAGGCACAAAGGGAAGCTGAGGTCCAGATGATGAATCAGTATCTTCTAATACTTCAACTTCTACCTCATATTCTTTTCCATTTACAGTTATTCTTAATTTTTTCATAAAAAACCTTTTATTCTTGTGAACTAAACAATTTCAATTTCCCAATACGAGACCAAGAAGTATCAGCCTGGTCGCGAACAAATTTTATCTTACGAATCTGAAAAGCACGACCGAGGACAAAGCTTGCAGCAGCAGTAATAGCAGCCACAGTTTCTTTGTCGATGGAATTAGATTGCTCATTGTCTGCACTATTACCTTGCTTGGATGTATTTAGCGACGAAGTAAGCGCAGCAATAACTTCTTTGCTATTTGGGTTTTGAGGAACAATAACAAGCACTAAAGCTGCTTGTTCAATTAATTTATCGAGCATAAGAACTCCTATTATAAAGGAATAAGTCCGTGTTTCTTTTGTGGACGTAAATCTCTCTTGTTTTTCAAGGATTCGAGAGCAATAGAGAGATATTGTCTTGTTTTCATAGGTTCAATGATAGCATCAACCAAACCAGATTCTGCAGCTGGATAAGGCGAAGCGAATTGAATCCTGTATTCTTCGATAAGTTCTCTGCGTTTAGCTTTTGGATCGGGAGCATTTTTAATTTCATCTTTGAAAAGCACAGAAACAGCACCTTCAGCACCCATAACTGCAATTTCAGCAGTTGGCCAAGCAGCTACACGGTCGGCACCTAAACTTTTAGCACTCATTGCAAGATAAGCACCACCATAAGCTTTACGCACAATAATTGTAACTTTTGGAACAGTGGCGGCAGAGAACGAAAAGAGCATTTTAGCTCCGTGACGGATAATTCCGCCAAATTCTTGTTCTACACCTGGCAAGAATCCCGGAACATCAACAAAAGAGATAAGAGGAATATTAAAGGCATTGCAGAAACGAATAAAGCGAGAAGCTTTATCTGAAGCGTCGATATCTATACAGCCAAATTTTTCTTTTGGTTGGTTAGCAACAATACCTACCACATTACCGTTAAGACGAGCAAAGGCAACAATCATATTTTTAGCAAAATGTTCCTGCACTTCCATTATACTGCCGGGGTCGAATACACGGAGAAGGATTTCCATCATATCGTAAGCTTCGCGATGGTCGTCCGGAACAATTTCATTGAGGTATGGGTCTTCGATAATTTGAATTGTTCCATCACCATAAGAAGGAGGATTTTCGGTATTGTTTTGAGGCATATATGAAAGCAATCTTTTACAAATTTCAATTGCTTCTGCATCGTTTTGAGCAACGAAGTGAACATTGCCGCTGTGGCTTGCCTGAGCCATTGCACCACCAAGTTCTTCGGCAGAGATTGCAACACCAGTAGCTTCTTTAACAACATTTGGACCTGCAATAAACAATTTACCAATGCCTTGAACCATTATAATAAAGTCCATTAAAGCAGGAGAATAAGCAGCGCCACCTGCACAAGGACCAGCAATTATTGCAATCTGAGGAACAACGCCCGACAACAAAACATTGTGATAGAAAATTTCACCATAGCCACGAAGTGAATTGATAGGTTCTTGAATGCGAGCTCCACCACTATCGTTGAAAGCAACATAAGGGACACCATTTTTTAATGCTTTAAGCATAACTTCGCAAATTTTCCAAGCATGGCGTCCACCGACACTGCCACCCATAACAGTAAAATCCTGGGATGAAGCATATGCAAGGCGACCATTGATCGCACCCATAGCGGTAACAACACCATCACCCGGCAACTTTTTACCTTCCATTCCAAAAGCGTCGCCGGAATGCTCTACAAACTTGTTAATTTCATCATAAAATCCATTATCAAATAAAAGATGAAGTCTCTCACGTGCAAGCATTTTACCTGCATTGTGCTGAGCTTCGATTTTGTCGATACCTCCACCAAGAAGGATTTCTGCTTCTTTTTTCTTAAGCTCTTCGATTTTTTCTTTTACTGTTGCCATACTCATTATTAGTTTTTTGTAAAAACGATTTTAATGATACAAAACTATAAAATATATCTTACTTATACAACTTTTTGATACAAATTTATCGATAATTCTCTATTCTCAACAACCCCAATAAATACAAGGACTTACAAATTATCATTAACAAATTTTAATATTTTTACGGATTTTATCGAGATATTAATATCAATAAAACATTATCAAATTAAATTTTCCACATTTTAAAATCTATCGTAATTGGATTTTCAATATTCGTTATATTTGTCAGGTATCATTATGAATTTAAGGGTAAAAAATGCCTCAGTTTGTTCATTTGCATAATCATAGTCATTATTCAATATTAGATGCTCTACCAACGATAAAAGAATTAGTTGCATCAGCTGTTGAAGATAGACAGCCAGCAATAGCATTGACTGACCACGGAGTAATGTATGGAACAATAGAATTTTATCAGGAAGTGTTAAATGTAAATAAAAGTTTAAAAGAGAAAGGAGAAGAATATCAAATTAAGCCAATTATTGGTTTTGAAGCATATATAGCGAGTGGTTCGCGTTTCGACAAAACGTCTCTGAAAGCAGATACAAAAAAGAAGAATTATTATCATCTCTTGTTGTTAGCAAAAGATATTACAGGATACAAAAATCTAATAAAATTGACTTCAATTGGACACTTGGAAGGTTTTTATTACCGACCAAGAATTGATAAAGAAGTGCTAGAGAAATACAGCGAGGGGCTTATTTGCACTTCTGCTTGTCTAGGAGGAGTGGTATCATCGCATTTACTAAAAGGAGATTACGAAACCGCAAAAGCAGAAGCAAAATACTACAAAGAATTATTTGGTGATGATTTTTATTTAGAAATTCAGAATCATTTTTATGATGAAGACAAAATTGTGCTTCGTGATATGCCAAAATTAGCAAAGGAGCTTGGTATAAAGCTTGTTGCTACCAATGATATTCATTATATGAAGCAGGAAGAAGCAATTGCTCATAATATATTATTGCATATCAGAGATGCATCGGGCAGCGAAGCAGTAGATTATAAAAAATTAAGGTATAGAACGCCTGAATTTCACTTTAAAACTTCTGCTCAGATGGTGGAAATATTTAAAGATTTTCCCGAAGCAATCGCATCAACACTTGAAATTGCAGAAAAATGCAATTGCCAGCTTGATTTAAAAACATTGTATATGCCAGAATTTCCTATTCCAGTTCATTCTAAAGCTGAAACATTAGATGATTATTTACGGGAACTTGTTTTCGAAGGGTTAAAAAATAAATATGACAAAGTAACGGAAGAAATCATTCAAAGAGCAGAATATGAACTGGAAGTAATAAAAAACATGAAATTTCCAGGATATTTTTTAATTGTATGGGACTTTATCAGAGCAGCAAAGGAACGCGGTGTGAGAGTGGGACCAGGCAGAGGCTCAGCTGCCGGAAGTATTGTAGCATATGCACTTGATATAACAAACGTTGACCCGCTTAAATATAATTTGCTTTTCGAAAGATTTTTAAATCCCGACAGAATTTCGATGCCTGATATAGATATTGATTTCGCTGACGACAAGAGATACAAAGTAATTGACTACGTTAAAGAAAAATACGGTGCAAATGCAGTTGCACAAATCATTACATTCAGTAAATTATCGAGCCGCGCTGTTTTGACTGATGTAGCAAGGGTTTTGAGCATACCGCTGAACACTGTAAAAGAAATCACTTCCAAAATACCTGTTATTCTGGGAAAGGTACTACCAATAGTTGATGCGATAGAACTCCCTGATCTGAAATGGCTGAAAGAAACAAAAGATGAAAAGCTCCAAGAATTGATTGAATATTCCAAAATGCTTGAAAATCGGAATAGAGCTGTATCAACACACGCAGCAGGAGTAGTAATTGCCCCTGGTGAGATTACCGATTTCGTCCCTGTTGTTCCACCAGCTAAAAGTGATAAAGATTCGAATGATGTTGTAACACAATACTCTATGGCTGAATTGGAATCAGCTGGACTTGTCAAAATGGATTTTTTGGGGTTAAAAACTCTATCTGTAATTGAAAATACACTAAATATGATAAAGGAAAATTACGGAAGAGATATTGATATTGACAAAATTGATTTTGATGACCCTAAGACATATAATCTGATAAGTGAGGGACATACGCTTGCTGTGTTTCAATTTGAATCTGACGGGATGCAAGATTACCTGAGGAAATTAAAACCACAGAATTTAGAAGAACTTACAGCAATGAACGCTTTGTATCGACCAGGACCAATGGAAAATATTCCTGAGTTTATCGATAGAAAGTTTGGACGAAAACCAATCGAATATCTGCACCCATATATGGAAGAATCACTGAAAAATACTTATGGGATAATAGTTTATCAGGAACAAGTGATGCAGCTTGTTCAAAAAATTGCAGGTTTTTCACTTGGTCAGGCAGATATTTTGCGAAGAGCTATGGGGAAAAAGAAAAAATCAGAGATGGATAAAATGAAACCATTATTTATTGAAGGAGCAAAGAATAATGGTATCAATGAAAAATTAGCTCAGGAAATATTTGATTTAATTGAAAAGTTTGCAAATTATGGTTTTAATAAATCACATTCGCTTGCTTATTCCTATCTTGCGTTCCAAACAGCTTGGTTAAAAACACATTATCCTGCTGAATTTTTAGCTGCGAATATGACAAATGAAATAAATAATCAGGATAAAATTGTTGAATTAATTGATGAAGCAAAAAAGTTTAATATAAAAGTATTACCTCCGGATATAAACCAATCTGCAACAAATTTTATCGCGAGAGGAAATGTGATTTATTTTGGACTTGCAGCAATAAAAAATGTCGGAATTCCAGCAGTGGACAACATTGTTCAAGCAAGAAGGGATGGAAATTTCACTTCGTTTTTTGATTTTGTGAGGCGTGTCGATACTTCGCTAATTAATCGAAGAACGATTGAAGCACTAATTTGTGCTGGTGCTTTTGATAAGCTTCATCCGAATAGCAGAGCTTCCTTATTTGAATCCATAGAAACTGCTTTAGATTATGCAAAGGCTTACCAAAACTACAAAGCAGAGGCAACAGATAGTTTGTTCGGTGGTCAGAGCGATGCCGAACCCAAGATGCCAAAATTGTCGAATGTGGAAGAATGGGAACAAAGCAAAAAATTAGAAAAAGAAAAAGAATATCTGAATTTTTATATTTCAGGACATCCACTACAAGAGTATGAAATAATATTGAAGTCTGTGAATAATTTTAATTTTTCGAGTGTAGATAATCCTCAAATCGGAGATTATCTGCGTGTTATGGGGCTTGTTTCTGAAATCAGGACAAGATTGGACAAGAATAAAAATACAGTTGGATTTATAACTCTGGAAGATTTTACCAGCAAATTGAGGGTGATTTTTTGGAGCGATGCTTATAGTCAGTATCAGAGTGTTATTGAAAAAGATAAGCCACTGGTAGTTGTGGGTAACTCCTCGTTTAGCGGAGAATTCATTGAAATTGTAGCCGACCAGGCATACAGTATTGAAGAATTTTTCCAGAAATATGTAGAAGGCTTCAAAATATGGATTGATGTCGATAATATTACTGAAAAAAAGATTGAAGAGATGGCAGATAAGCTTGAAAAATCTGACAAAGAAACTAAAATACAATTTTTCATAAAAAATGGTGAATCAAAGAAAAATTATATAGCATTTAATCAAAATTTTTCTGTTAGCACTAAAAATATTGATTTATTATGCGAAATTTTTGGTGAAGAAAATATAAGATTACTAATATCCAACGTTGAAAAGACAACAAAGAAAAATGGAAATCGATGGAGTAAAAATTAATACAATTGAAGTTCGCTTACCGATTGAATATTCAAAAGCAGAATTGGAGCAAAAAATTGCCCGAATGGTAGGAAGCAATTTGTTTTCTTATGATATAGTTTTGAAAAGCCTTGATGCAAGAAACAAAAGAGATATACATTGGAAAATAAGAATAAATGTATTCAAAGGTGATAGCAAATTCAGTTTTAAAGGCAATATTTTAGATATTAAATTTAGAAAAAGAGATAAAAAAATATGTGTTGTTGGCAGTGGTCCAGCTGGTTTTTTTGCGGGATATATTCTACAAAAAGCAGGATACGAGACAATTATTATTGAGAGAGGAAGTGAAGTTGCAAAACGGAGTAAGTTGATTAGCAAGTTTGAGCAAAAAGGCGAATTCTGTGAAAGTGCTAACTATGCTTTTGGCGAAGGTGGAGCCGGAACATTTTCAGATGGGAAACTGACTTCTCGAACAAAAAACATAGATAAAGAAAAGAATTTTGTCATTGAAAGTTATATTGAGGCGGGAGCGCCAGAGGAAATACGTTATTTATCGCACCCACATATAGGAACAAACAACTTAATTAAAGTCGTAAGAAATTTAAGGCAAAAGTTTGAGGAAATTGGTGGCAAGATTTTATTTGAAACAACATTGCAAGACATAGTAATCAACGATAGACGAGTAGTTGCAATTGAAACAGCTAAAGGAAAGATTGACTGCGATTATTTATTCGTTGCTTGTGGACATTCAGCGTACGACACATATCGATTGTTATTAGGGAAAGGTGTGAAGTTTCAGAATAAAGCATTTGCTATTGGTTCGAGAGTAGAGCATTTGCAAGAAATAATTAATCTTTCGCAATGGGGCAAGAAAAAAATAAACGGGCTTAAAGCTGCAGAGTATAAATTAACTCACAAAGCAACAAATGCACTTCCAGTTTATTCTTTTTGTATGTGTCCGGGGGGCAAAATAGTGCAAGCAAGTCCCCAAAAAGGATTGAGCATAGTAAACGGGATGAGTTATTACAGCAGAAGTTCACCGTGGGCGAATTCAGCAATTGTTGCAGGGATTTATTTGCCAGAATTATTGAATAAGGATATAACACCTAATGAAGCTTTAGATTGGCTTGAACAAAAAGAACAAGTTTTCTACGAACTTCATAATAATTTTGAGCTTCCAGCAAATATCATCAGGAACTTCATTGAAGAGAAAAGAAATAACAGGTTCCCAGAAACAAGTTATTCATTTGGACTTTTTGATTATGATTTCAGAGAATTATTCCCAGATGCGATATATCAGTCGTTACGAAAGTCATTAACAGAATTTTCAAGGAAAATAAAAGGTTTCGAGGAAGGAGTAATAATGGGATTTGAAAGCAAAACTTCATCACCAATACAAGTAATAAGAGATGAGAATTATTTAGCTGCGGGATATACTAATTTATATGTAATTGGTGAAGGAAGCGGAAGAGCAGGTGGAATAATAAGTTCAGCAGTTGATGGTATAAAGGCGGCTACAACTTTGATTTAGTGGCATTCTTTTTAATTCCAAAAGCGATAATCGAAAGACCTGTAAAAGCGAGTATATAACCGGCAGAGTTCCCGAGAGAACCTGCCGGTAATATTTTTGTAAGAGAAATTCCAATAACAGAGGTTAGAATTCCAATTATCCAGAATAAATAATATTTTTTCATTTAAGCAATGTTACAAAAATTGCAGCAATAATAGCACTTGTGATAACTCCAGAAATATTTGCTCCTAACGCATCAGGCATAACGATAGAGTTAGGATTTTCTTTAAAGACTGATTTTTGAGCAACTTTTGCAGTTGTTGGGACGCAACTAACACCAGCAATTCCAATAACAGGGTTAAATTTACCTTTAGTTATGAAAAACATAATATATCCGCCAAGAATACCCCCAATTCCTGAAAGCAGCAACGCTAAAATACCAAGCACAAGGAGTTTAAAAACAGCGGGATTTAGAATAATGCTTGCTTCACATAACACCCCCAATAGAATGCCGAGAAAGAGAGTAGCAGTGTACAACATTGGTCCGCTAACAAGAGAAATATAATGATTAATGCCAGACTCGCGAATAGCCACACCTAAAAACAGAGAAAAGAATAAAGGGGCAGCAACCGGGAATAGCAAGCACAGTACAACGCACGTAACGAATGAGAATGCTAATTTTTCGTTTGAGGAAATTACTAATATTTTTTTTGGTGGCGGCATTTTAATAGCTCGTAATTCTTTCGGAACCATTAATTTTATTAAATATGGATAGCCACCATAAGTTAATCCAAGATATAAATATGCGACAACTGTTATTGGAATGAATAAATTTTTCGATAACATCAGTGAAGCAAAAAGCACCATAGGACCATCCGCTCCACCAACCATTGCTATTGAGGCAGCATCATTTGGTGAAAGCCCCATCCAAACAGCAATCGGAAATGTTAGAATTGTTCCAAGTTCTGCACACAGAGCAATAAACATACTGGTAAAAGGTCTAGCAAGAAGAAAACCAACATCGAGTAAAGTCCCGATGCCCATAAAAACAACACAAGCAATTAATCCATTACTAAATGTGTAAGTAAATACAGGTTGAAGAAAATCAATTTGTAGTATTGTAAGAAGTTCATTGTAATCGGAAATCATAGGATTGATAAAAAGAGTGCCGTGAGCACCATTATCGAGTATCAAAACCCCAGCATTAATAGCAGCCATCCCTAAACCCATAGGAATCATTAAAAGCGGCTCCAGTATTTCTTTCCTTCCTAAATATACAAGCAGCCCACCTAAAAAAATCAAGAATATTCTACCCAAAGAGATAAGAAGAGGAGCAGAAAAGAAAGTTGAAATACCTTGAAACATATTGATAATATCGAACTCACCCATTTGTAAAAATCCCTAATTCTTTTTAATAATTTTTAAGAAGGAATAAACCGATTTAATAACAAAAACCACGAAGAATGAGATTAAAGATGCTATTGCATAAACAATTAGCGACAGTATAAGCGGATTTTTCATAAACATATATCTATTTTAATTAACAAATCATCTTAAATAATGAGATTGCATAATGTGAAGTTTTCCAATTCTTGACCAAGCTGAATCATTTGGGTTTTGGAGAAACTTAATGCTTCTGACTATCACAGATTTATTTAGCACTGATTCACAAGCGGCGGTTAATATTGCTATTAGTTCGTCGTCTGAAATTTCATTTTTTTCTAAAAACTTTTTTTCTTCAATATTTTTGAGATGGTAATAATATTTTAAGCCGAAAAATCTAAATAGCCAAGTTATTATGGCTAAAATTGCCAGAATTAACAAAATTTCCATTTTTCCTGCCTTGAAATAATAAAAAAGAAATTATTTGTGATAAATAGTCTGTTTCAGAAATGCTACTATGACTATTATCTGCAATCATAATAAAAAACTTTACAATTTAATTATATGCAAAATTAGAAGAAAATTATGTATAAAAAAATATCGAGAAAAAAAACTTTATACACCGCGGGTATTTGGTTCCCAGATATATTTATGAATTTGGAGTTGCAATCTAATATTGAGAGATGAAGAAAGAATTAATTCAGCTAATTTGCGAGGTTCAATTAGTCCAAAAGCAGGAGAAACCAAGACAGCACCTACGCGCTCTATCAGATTATATTTTATGATAATATCTTTAGCCCATAGAAAGTCGTTTTCATCAGAAATGACAAATTTTACTTCATCTTTTTTATCAAGGTAATTGAGATTGGGATAATTATTAAATTTACTCATACCTGAGCCGGGACATTTCATATCCATAATTTTAATAACACGACTATCAAGTTTGGAAACATCAGCGTATCCGTTTGTTTCGATAGCAACCTGATAACCTAAATCACACAGGTACTTTGCTAAAATGTATGTATTATCCTGGGCAAGTGGCTCGCCACCAGTAAGTTCGACAAACTTGCATTTGTATTCTTTTATTTTTTCAAGAATTTCGTCAATAGACATAATATTTTTGTTGATATTTAGTTCGAGAGCGTAGTCAGTGTCGCACCAGTGGCAGCGAAGCATACATCCTTGCATACGAATAAAAATACATGGCAATCCTGCTCGTGTTCCTTCGCCCTGAATGGAAAAGAAAATCTCGTTTATATTTAATTTCTCTGTCATATTAAATCAGTTTTAACTCTTTTGATATTAGCACCAATGGATTGAAGTCTTTGCTCAAAATTTTCATAGCCACGGTCAATGTGATATACACGAAGCACCTCCGTTGTGCCTTCAGCAATAAGTGCAGCAAGCACGAGCGAAGCTCCGGCACGAAGGTCGGAAGCCATAACTGTTGCTCCGGAAAGTTTGCGACCACCTTGAACAATAGCAGAATTATCAACAACTTCAACATTAGCACCCAGACGAATCAATTCGGGAACGTGCTTAAACCTATCAGGATAAATTGTATCAGTAATTTTAGAAGTGCCCTCGGCAGCAAGCATCAAAGCTGTCCATTGAGATTGAACGTCTGTTGGGAAACCGGGGTATATAGTTGCTGTAATATCGACAGGTTTTGGCTTGCCGTTCATTTCTATAGAAATTTTATCAGCATTGACATCGATATCGCAACCGGCTTCTTCTAATTTAGCAATAACAGCGGTAAGGTGATAAGGGTTTGTGTTTTCGAGTTCCAATTTACCACCAGTAATTGCTGCTGCAATTAAATAAGTAGCAGTTTCTATTCTATCAGGAATAGTGATTTCGTCCGCCGGATGAAGAGAATCAACACCTTCAATTTCAAGTTGAGGCGTACCAATACCATCAATTTTGGCGCCCATTTTCACAAGAAAGCGAGCAAGAGCAGTAATTTCAGGTTCTGTGGCGGCATTAGTAAGAAGAGAAGTGCCCTTTGCAAGAGCAGCAGCCATAAGCAAATTGCCCGTTGCTCCAACGCTTGAAACATCAAAATGAAAGCGATTGCCAATTAGCCGTTCGGCTTTAGCAACGACGTAACCGCTTTCGAGAGAAATTTCAGCACCAAGTTTCTCGAGCCCTTTCAGATGCAAATCAACCGGACGTGGTCCCCAAGCACAACCACCTGGCATAGAAACTTTTGCGTATCCATAGCGAGAGACAAGTGGTCCAAGAACATAGAAAGAAGCCCGCATTTTTTTGACGTGCTCGTAAGGTGCTTCAAAACTTGTAATATTAGTCGTATCAATGAACAATTCGTTTCCGTTAAGTTCGCAGAAAGCACCTAAACTGTTCATCAGCCGGGACATAGTCCAGACATCACGTAAATTTGGGGTGTTTTTCAGATGGTAGGTTCCAGGTGCTAATAAAGTTGCGGGCATAAGAGCCAAAGAACCATTTTTAGCACCGGAGATTTTCACACGACCAACTAATCTATTTCCACCTTGAATTACAAATTTATCCATAGTAATACCTTTGAAATTATTCCCATTCGATTGTTCCGGGTGGTTTGCTTGTTATATCATAAACAACGCGATTTATACCCTGAATTTCATTAATAATTCTATTACTGATTTTTGCTAAAACATCATAAGGAAACTGGAACCAGTCTGCAGTCATACCATCAACAGAAGTAACCGCCCGTAACGCACAAACGTTTTCATAGGTTCTTTCGTCGCCCATAACACCAACACTTTGCACCGGCAATAAAACAGCAAAAGCTTGCCAAATTTTATCGTACAACCCGGCTTCGGTAATTTCCTGAATGTATATATCATCAGCTTTTTGTAAAATTTCAATTCGTTCTTGTGAAATTTCACCAATAATTCTGATTGCAAGACCGGGACCAGGGAAAGGATGTCGCCTAATAAACCACTCCGGAACACCAAGCTGACGACCTACAGCACGGACTTCGTCTTTGAACAAATCTCGAAAAGGCTCGATTAATTTAAGACCCATTTTTTCGGGTAAACCGCCAACGTTATGGTGAGATTTGATGACAGCAGAAGGACCTTTAACGCTAACAGATTCTATAACATCAGGGTAGAGAGTTCCCTGAGCCAGCCATTTTGCATTATTAAATTTTTTTGCTTCGATTTCGAAAAGCTCGATAAAAGTATTACCGATAATTTTTCTTTTTTGTTCAGGATCGGTAACGCCTTTTAGACGGGAAAGGAAAACATCGCTTGCATCAACTAAATCGATTGAGATATTGAAATTATCTTTGAACAGTTTCATTAATTTTGCACTTTCTTGAAATCGCATTAATCCAGTATCTATGTGTATGCAATGCAGTTTATTTCCGATTGCTTTGCTAAGCAAAACAGCAAGAACGGTTGAATCGACACCACCCGAAAGAGCACAAATGACTTCGCTTGCACCAACCTCATCCTGAATTTTTTTAATTGCACTATCAACAAAAGAGTGCATATCCCAAACTTCCCGACAGAGGCAGATTTTTCGGACGAAATTTTCAAGAATTTTTACGCCATCAAGCGAATGATGCACTTCAGGATGAAATTGCACGCCATATATTTTTTTCTCCTGATTGCGAATAGCAGCAATTGGGGCATTTTCAGTATGAGCAATAATTTCGAAGCCGTCAGGAATTTTCGTAAGAGAATCACCGTGGCTCATCCAAACTTGTGAATTTTGGGACACACCTTCAAATATCAAGTCGGATTTGTCCACAATTAAATTTGCTCTACCATATTCACGTTTTGCAGCTTTGTTGACCTCACCACCTAACTGATAAGCAATAAGTTGCAAACCATAACAAATACCTAAGACAGGAACCCCCAAAGAAAAGACATCGAATTTCGGGATAGGAGCATTTTCAGAATAAACACTCGAAGGACCGCCAGATAGGATAATTCCTTTGGGAGAAATGGCTTTAATAGTATCAATATCTATTGAAAAAGGATAAATTTCAGCATAAACATTCAATTCTCTAATTTTACGGGCAATAATCTGAGTATATTGAGAACCAAAATCTAAGATTACAATTTTTTCCATAATATCCTAAGAATTAGAAATAAAAAAACAAAAATAATAAAAGTGGAATAAATAAAAAATGAATAAAAAAATCGAAGATTGATAAAATTTTTCTTGCATAGTTAAAAAAAAGAATATATTTTTGCATTCACCAAACGGTTGTTCTTTGGTATAAAGCGAAAGTAGCTCAGTTGGTAGAGCACAACCTTGCCAAGGTTGGGGTCGCGAGTTCGAGTCTCGTCTTTCGCTC
>JAOAGZ010000030.1 GCA_026415495.1 Eximiradius proteiniborus
GTGTTCTTCATGATATCTACGCATTTCACCGCTACACCATGAATTCCATCATCCTCTCTCACACTCAAGATGAACAGTATCAAAGGCAGTTTCACAGTTAAGCTGTGAGATTTCACCTTTGACTTATTCACCCGCCTACGGACCCTTTACACCCAGTAATTCCGGACAACGCTCGCACCCTACGTATTACCGCGGCTGCTGGCACGTAGTTAGCCGGTGCTTCCTCTGACGGTACTGTCCCAAGCCCCCGTAGGAACTTTTTCTTCCCGTCCGACAGTGGTTTACAAAGCAAAGCTCCTTCATCCCCCACGCGGCGTCGCTGCGTCAGGCTTTCGCCCATTGCGCAATATTCCTCACTGCTGCCTCCCGTAGGAGTCTGGACCGTGTCTCAGTTCCAGTGTGGCTGACCATCCTCTCAGACCAGCTACCGATCGTCGCCTTGGTAAGCCATTACCCCACCAACTAGCTAATCGGACGCAGGCTCATCCCTATCCAACCTTGCGGTCTTTGACCTTTGCGGGCCTCATCTGATATTAGCACCGATTTCTCGATGTTATGTCAGAGATAGGGGCAGATTACCTACGCGTTACTCACCCGTGCGCCAGTGCTACCCGAGGGTAGCCCTTGACTTGCATGTGTTAGGCACGCCGCCAGCGTTCGTCCTGAGCCAGGATCAAACTCTCCATTGTGTATTTTTTATTACTTTTTCGAAGAGTACAATCCTCTCGTTGAAACTTACTGCTGCTTTCTGTGCTTCCTGTTTTCAAAGAACGTTTTTTTGTTTCCTGCTCAAAAGCAGGGACACAAAATTAAGCACTTTTTTCTAATTTCCAAAAACTTTTTTTATCTTTTTCAAAGTTTTTTTTCAGTGCCCTCTCAAAGAACGTTTTTTTGTCTCCTGCTCAAAAGCAGGGACACAAAATTAAGCACTTTTTTCTAATTTCCAAAAACTTTTTTTATTTTTTTCTAAAGTTTAATAATATATGTGTCGATTATAGTTTTTCATTTGTTTGCTTTCAACGGTATTCTTTTATTTTTCCTGCGTTTCAGAGTTCTGTATTACTTCGCCTTTTCAATCCATTTTTTCCACACTTCCGGGGCAACTCCCAATTGTGCTTCCTGCCCGAAGCGTGATATTGGTGTGCGCAGAAGCAACGGATCGGCAAGCAGTTCTTCCCAAATATCAAACACTTTGTATTCAAGCTGGCGTTGCTTGAATTGCTTGCCTTCTCTATCGATAAGTTCCTCGATAGGTATTTTGCGGGCAATGCTTTCGAGTTCCCCTTTGCTTGGTCCTTTTTCGGCAAGGTCAATAAATTGTATTTTCACGCCGCGTTCCTTGAAAAACCTGATTGCTTTAGCTGTTCCCCTGCACTTTTTTGTGCCGAAGATTTGAATAACGGTAGCCATTTTTCACTCAATAATATTCTGAATTAAAATAATAATTTAAGAATTTATCTTTGTTTTTTATTCAATAAATTTAATAGTCCGGTGTTTACAAAATCAAGATATGCTTGTATTAATGCGGATTTTTAATGTTTTTTCTGTTTTTATACTTACGGAGTTTCGCTCAATTCTTCATAAAATTTTATTTACTTGCTATTTTTAATTTCATCACTTTTTCGAAATCAACAAGTATTTCCTTTGTTCTTATCTCAAATATGCACGGTTTGGATTTACCGACATTTTTTGTATTAACGATTTTCTCTTTTGTATTGTCCGAAATATCAAGTGCCAGCACTGCATCTAAATATTTGAGCGGAAAATATACTGTTGCTTGCATATAGCCTTTACGAGCAGACATCCATACTATTGTCTTGTTCTTTTTCTGTACCTTGCACAACCACGCTTTGCCATCTTTGTAATATCGCCATTCATAATTCAACTGTTCTCTTTGAAACAGATTGAGCGCCTCTCGATATGCTTCGTATGATTGACCCAGCGCGTTTCTTAGCACCGTTTCGTCTGGAAAGACACTCTCATCTCTTAGTTCTATATTATTGATTGTATCCATATTATTTTCTCAAAAGTATCCTTTCGGGTATTCTTCCCAATGCTGATTTTCAGGTTACTTTCTCTCTAATTTTTTGCCGGGATTGCATTGCATAAACAGTCGGTCTAAAGTCAGATTTACCGAACTATTATGGCGTGCCGAATCGTCTGCTGTTGGTGGCAGGTAGCTTGTTTTTCCTTTATAGGATTTAAATATTCCAGTTGAATACCAGACAGTTTTGTCCAATTGTGAATAGCGGAAACGTATTTGGTCTGCAACAATCTCACGGTCGTTTGCAGAACCTTTGATTGTAAGATTTTTCTGCAAAACAAGCAAGCAATTGTTGCTGTTTGTATCCAACTCGGCAACGAAAAAACCTTCGAGTTGCGACAACCCGTTTATTTTTTCAAGAAAAACTATCGGTGGCAGTTCGCAACCAAAAGAACGCATTTGCGGTGCCCTTTCGTATATACTTTTGCAACCAAATGCTAACAAAAAGACAAGTACTATTGTAATTTTTTTCATACCTGAAAACCCATTTATTTGTTTTTCAAATTGTTCACAATATCGAATAATCTGATGAAATCCTTCAAGCTAAGTTGCTCGGCTCGCTTCGATAAATACTCTAAATTGCCTGCTTTCAATTCGTCTTCAAGTGCTTTCATAGAGATGTTGCAGGCTTTCACATAACTTTCGAGCGAGTTGCGAAGCATTTTCCGGCGCTGCGAAAAAGCACTTCTCACAAGCTGCATTATTTCAGCAAAAGCGTCAATGTATTTTTGCTCTTCGTAGAAATCAAGCACAAGAACCGACGAAGTTACTTTCGGAGCCGGAAAGAACGAACCCGCCGCAATATCAAATGCAATTTTTGGAGTGCAAACTAAATTGGCTGCAACCGAAGTTATTCCATATTGACGGCTTCCGTGCCCGCTGCTCACCCGCACTGCAACTTCTTTCTGCACTGTCAGCACAGCTTTCGAGATATATTTTGCATTTTCAAACAGCAAAAAGAATATTTCTGTCGAAATATTATAAGGTATATTCCCAATTACCAATAACTTTTCGTTGCACTCCTCGAAATGCCTCTTAATATCGAAATTTAATATATCTGAATGGATAATTTTCAAATTATTGCTGAATTTTTCATGCAGGTATTCAATTGCCCTCGCGTCCAATTCAACAAGAGTAAGCAATGGCTTTTGCCCGACTAAAAATTCCGTCAGCACGCCCATTCCCGGACCAATTTCCAGAACAGGCTTGCCGGAAATATCCCCGAGCAAAGCAACAATCCGCGATGCTACGCTCTTGTTCTTCAGAAAGTTCTGGCCTAATGATTTTCGTGGTGCAATGTCTTTCATTTTGAACTGAGAATTTTGCTCAAATCGCTGTAAGTCTCTTCGATGCCGATAGACACAACTTTTGTATCTGAAATTGTAGAAATAAAGCTCGTATCGCCAGACCATCGGGGAACAACGTGAAAATGCAGGTGGTCGGGCAATCCGGCACCGGAAGTCCTGCCAAGGTTTGCACCTAAATTAAAGCCGTGCGGAGCGTATATTTCCTTCAATGCAGCAACACACTTCTGCATCAAAACACACATTTCGCTCAATTCCTCTTGCTTCAGCTCGGTCAAATCTCCTATATGTCTGTATGGAGCAATAAGCGTGTGCCCGTTGTTGTATGGATATAAATTCAGAACAGCGAAACAATACTTGCGGCGAGCAACAACATAAGTTTCATTATCCGGCTTTTTGCCGCTTGCTGCAACACACAAAAAACACTCTTCCTTGCTTTTCTCCTGTTCGTCTTTGAATGTGCCTATATATTTGCTTCGCCAGGGTGACCAAAGAGTTTCCATAGTTTGAACCTTTTTAGTGCAAAAATATCTAAAATTTTGGAATAAAGAAAATAAAGAAACAACGGCAAATCAATATTCACAATTATTCTTTCCATTTGTACGAAACTATTTGCTATCTTTCTGCAATCTCAATTTCCGACTGAATTAATTCAAATAAAAAAGGCGGGCAACCGGTGCCCGCCAAATTATCCAAAACACAGATTATTTTTATATTTTTTCGGCTACCGATTTGCCTTGCAAGAACAAAGCTAAGTAGTCGCGGCTACCAGCCTTCGAATCGGTTCCGCTCATATTAAATCCGCCAAACGGGTGAACATCGACAATTGCACCGGTACATTTACGGTTCAGATAGAGATTGCCGACGTGGAATTCACGGGTTGCGCGATTGAGTTTTTCGCGGTTCATTGAATAAACTGCACCAGTGAGCCCGTAAATTGTGTTGTTTGCAATTTCCAAAGCGTTATCAAAATCGCGGGCTTTAATTACTGCAAGCACCGGACCGAAGATTTCTTCCTGCGAAATACGAGCCATTGGATCCACATCAATGATGATTGTCGGCTCGATGAAGAAACCGGGTCTGTCTAATTTATTCCCGCCATGTAGCAGTTTACCTTCTTTCTTGCCAATTTCTATATAGTTGAGAATTGATTTTTCTGCACTTGCACTGATAACCGGACCCATCTGGTAATTTTCTTCAGGCATTCCCTGCTTGATTTTTTCAACACCAGCCTTCAGTTTTTGAACAAATTCATCATACACTTTTTCATCTACAACTGCACGCGAGCAAGCCGAGCATTTTTGTCCCTGGAAGCCGAATGCAGAAGCAAGAACGCCTGCAACAGCATCATCAACATTCGCTTCGCTATCGACAACGATTGTGTCTTTGCCGCCCATTTCTGCAACAACGCGTTTTATCCAGATTTGTCCCGGGTTAGTCTTTGCTGCGCGTTCAATAATACGCAAACCAACTTCCATCGAACCTGTAAATGAAATGAAGCGTGTTTTTGGATGATCCACAAGATAATCACCGGCTTCTGCGCCCGAAGCGACAAAATAATTAAGCACGCCGGCAGGCAAACCAACTTTGTGCATAATATCCTGGAACAACCAAGCCATCATCGGTGTTTCGCTCGAAGGCTTCAAAATCACTGTATTGCCAGTTACAATTGCAGCGGATGTGATTCCAACCATTATTGCAAACGGGAAGTTCCATGGTGGGATGCAAATACCAACTCCAAGCGGAATGTAGAAGTATTTATTCATTTCGCCGGGATAAGGTGTTAATGGCTGGTCCTGCCCGTAGCGAAGAGCTTCGCGTCCGTAGAGTTCAAGAAAATCGATTGCTTCGCAGGTATCGGCATCGGCTTCGGCAAAGTTTTTGCCAGCTTCCAAAATCATCCACGCATTGATTTCAAAACGGCGCTGACGCACCACTTCGGCTGCTTTGAATAAATATGCCGCTCTTTCTTCCGGTGATGTATATTTCCAGGTTTCGAATGCTTTCAGAGCTGCTTGCATAGCGTCTTCGGCTTCTTTCTGTCCGGCTTTCTGGAATGTTCCTATCAGTTCTTCGTGATTTGCAGGATTAATCGATTTTGTTTTGCGTTCGGTGAATACTTCTTTTCCACCAACAATATTTGGATATTCTTTGCCTAATTGTTTACGAACATATTCAATTGCTTCTTTTTGCTTGCGAACGTTTTCTTCCAATGTGAAATCGAATGGAACTTGATTTGCAAAAGGCTTGATTACCATAGAAACTCCATAAATATTCATAAAAAAAAGAAATTACAATGCTAATCTACAAATATACAAAGTAATAAATTTATTAACAAACATAATAAAGTGAGTTTAACAAAATCGATGTTATTTTGCAAATTTCAGGAAATACTATTGCGAAAATAATTTAGTCCGGAATTCCCCGACCTGCAAGCAACGCGTCTTTAAACTTTTGTCATTTTACATACCATTCAAATGCATTAATATTTTTTAATCGTTTTATGTTTTTTAATTCACTATAAAACTAATATATTTACAATGTAAAATTTTCAAAAAGGGGAAAAATGGCATTTATTAACTGGAACGACAGCCTGAAAGTTAATGTCGATTCAATCGACTCGCAGCACCAGAAGCTTATCGATATTGTAAACACTCTCTTCGATGCAATGAGCGACGGCAAAGGCAACGAAGTGCTTAACGATGTGTTCAACGATCTGCTCAATTACACTGTCGAACATTTTTCGCACGAAGAAAAATTAATGGGACAGTATAATTATCCTAAAGCAGAATTCCATAAAGTTGAGCATTCAGACCTTACACGTCAGGCAAAAGACCTTTACGAAAAGTTCAAATCCGGTCAGGCAACAATTAGCGTTCCTACTCTCAACTTCCTACGTTCGTGGTTGAATAATCATATTCTCTCGTCAGACAGGCAATTCGGTGATTATTTAAACAGCGTTGGTGTAAAATAATTCCGGCTCAAGAAACAGAAAAGGCTGCCTCCGATGTTGTGGCAGCCTTTTTTGTTAGTGTAAGTTCTTTCTTATTACTCTACAACAACAGTTTTTATATTAACAAACTCTTTAATACCTTCTTCGGAAAGTTCTCTGCCGTAGCCAGATTCTTTGATACCGCCAAACGGTAAACGTGGGTCGCTTTTCACTTGCCCGTTTACATAAACTGTGCCGGCATTTAGCACATTTTTAGCTAAATACTCAGCTTTTTCCATATCTTCGGTAAATACAGCAGCTCCCAAACCAAAATTTGTAAAGTTGCATAGAGAAATAGCTAAATCTTCTCGTTCTGCACGCGTTACTGCCGCAACCGGTCCGAATGTTTCCTGGTCGAAAATTGGCATTCCCGGCATTGCACCTGTAACAATAGTTGCAGGATAATAGAAACCTTCGCCTTCTGGAATTTCGCCTCCAAGATGCAGCTTCGCCCCAAAATCAAGGGTTTTTGTTACCAAGGAATGCAATTCATCGCGTAAGTCTGCTCTTGCTTGCGGACCAATCTCTGTATCTTTGTCGAGCGGATTGCCCATTTTGTATGATTGCATTTCGCGGGTGAACTTCTCCAGAAATTCGTCGTAAACTTCTGCTTCGACGATAAATCTTTTTGCAGCGATACAGCTTTGCCCGCTATTTACAAGGCGAGCAGCAGCGCAAATCTTTGCCTCTTTGTCGATATTTGCATCTTTCAGTACTAAATACGGGTCGCTACCGCCAAGTTCCATTACGCACTTTTTCATATATTTCCCGGCAACAGCCGTTACTTTGCGACCAACTTCCGTGCTTCCGGTCAGCGACACTGCCGCAACATTGATATTGCCAATCAGTTCTTCTGCTTCGTCGCCGGAAATAACAAGCGATGTAAATACGTTTTCCGGGATTCCTGCATCGAGCAACAGATACTCTATCGCAAGCGAACATCCCATTACATTGCTTGAATGCTTCAGAAGAACTGCATTGCCTGCCATCAAGGTCGGAACAGCAAATCTAAACACCTGCCAGAACGGAAAGTTCCACGGCATTATCCCAAGTATTATCCCAAGCGGGTTATAAGTAACATATGATTTTTTTGCTTCTGTCTCGATTTTCTTGTCCGAAAGGAAGCGTTCGGAATTTTCTACGTAATATTTGCACACTTTCGCACACTTTTCGATTTCAGCAAGTCCCTGCGAAATTGGCTTGCCCATTTCCTCAGCCATCAATTTAGCATATTGCTCCTTGCGTTTCAGCAATAAATCGGCAACAGCAAGAAACATTTCAGCACGTGCCGAAAACGGGCGGCGAGCCCATTCTATCTGACGTTTCGTCGCTGTTGAAATAATTCGCTCGATTTCATTACGTGTGTGCTTGCTGTAATCTTTGATGACTTCACCATTGTGAGGATTTACAGTTGTAATTTTGTCGCTGCTCATATTATTTCCTTTTATTATTTTAATATATTTGTTTTAATTACGTTTTGATTTTGTAATAATTTTATTTGTAAAATTATGAAAATAATCATTACAAAAATACTCGATTCAAAATTATTTTCATTAATTGCGGCACTACTTATTATCTCTTTTGGCTTATATAAGTGGGGCTACTTTTCCCGGAATGTAGATGAAATTGCAGCTAACGCCCTACGCAAAAAAACAGTTAAATCTGTTTCAATTCAGACTGATTTTTCTTCCAACGATTTTCAAAATTTTCAATCGAATTATTATAACGAAAATGTCTATGAATTCAAGAAATATCCGGGCTATTACCAGTCGCGGGAATTCGCCGAAACCGACAGCCTCTCCTATTTTTTCTCGGTTCCAGCCGACCAGAGCAAATTTGTTACTTTAAAAATTCATTATACAAAATTGCCCGACAGTTTCGATCTGAACCGTCATTCTGCAAATTGCCTGTCGGCTTTGGAAAAAATAATCTTCAACAAATAAAAACTGCTTGCAAAAGCTTGCAAGCAGTTAGCAACAAAATCTATCTGATAGTTTATTATTTTACTAACTTATGTTTTTTCAGAGCTTTTTGCAATAGTTTCTTGTTCTCGGGACGCATTGGAATTAACGGCAATCTGTAATATTCCTCTATCATTCCCATTAGCACAAGCGCGGCTTTCACCGGAATTGGATTTGTTTCGACAAAGTTCAAAGCAAACAAATCAAGCAAATCATAGTGTATATTCATCGCGCTCTGATAGTCGCCATCGAGAGCTAAATTTACCATTTGCGAGAAAATTTTCGGTGCATAGTTCGAAATCACCGAAACAACGCCTTTCCCACCAAACAAAATTGTTGGCACTGCAAGCGAATCATCGCCGGCAAGCACTGTAAACTTGCCCGGTGCATATTTTATTATTTCAGAAATTTGGTCTAAATCGCCCGATGCTTCTTTTGTGGCAACTATGTTTTTGTAGCTTTTAGCAAGTTTAATTTGTGTTTCAGCAGAAATATTCACACCCGAACGCGACGGCACATTGTAGATAATCAAAGGCATATCTACATTTTCAGCAATTGCTGCATAATGTTGAAACAGTCCTTCCTGGCTTGGCTTGTTGTAGTATGGTGCAACAAGCAAGGCTGCATCGGCTCCTGATTCCTTAGCCAAAATCGTCAGGTCAATTGTCGCACGAGTATCATTGCTGCCGGTTCCAGCAATAATTGTTGCGTCTTTGCCAACGTGCTCCACTGCTGCAACAATCAAAGACAACTTTTCTTTTGCTGTCATTGTTGCAGATTCGCCCGTCGAACCGCAAACGCAAATGTTTTTCACCCCATTTTCCAACTGAAAATCGAGCAACCTCTTAAATCTGTCGTAATCAATCGATAAATCGCTTTTGAATGGAGTTACTATTGCCGTTGTTGTGCCAATTAGGAAATTTTTTTCCATACACTTTCCTTTATTTATTTGCTGGTTGTTTATATATTTGCTAACTTGTAATTATTAATAATACTTTGACTATTACAAAATAAAACATAAATTTTGAAAATAAAAAGCATTTTTTATGAAATACAAGCAAAATTTTGACGAACAAAAAAAAGAATACATCAGAAAAAGCAAAACTTTCAGAAAAACCCTTCTCAGAGATGCCCCTAAAAACGTTGATAATTTCCTGCAAGGACGTGTAGTCGAGGTTAAACCCAAATACTACGTCGTCGAAGAACTTCATACTAAAACTCTCTATTCGTGTTTTGCTGCCGGACGAATTTCCTCACCGCATAAATTTTCTAACCTTATCGCTTGCGGCGATTACGTTTGCTTCACCCTTGACGATAGCTCATCGAACGAGCAAAGCGGACTTATTTTTCAGGTTGAGGAACGTAAAACAAAGCTTTCTCGTCGCGACCCGGCAAACCCGAACCGTGAGCACGTTATTTCCTCGAATAACACTCATCTGCTTATTTTTATGTCTATTGATGAACCATTAATTAATTTGCGTCTTATAGATAGAATTCTCGTTGCTGCCGAGCTCGGCAAATTAGAACCTATCATTTGCATAAACAAAATTGATTTAGTTGAGTTCGACGAAGTCTCCGACATGTTCGACCCATACAGAGCATTGCAAATTCCATTGTTTCCGATTTCGGTTTCTGAAAATTTTGCATTGAACGAGCTCTATTCATTCATCAAAGGCAAAGACACAGTAATTGTCGGGATGAGCGGCGTCGGCAAATCCTCGTTAATCAATAATATTTTCGGTAGCGAGGTGCAAAGCATCGCTGATGTCAGCGAATGGAGCGGCAAAGGTCGCCACACAACAAGTATTGTCCGACGGTTCGAACTTCCTTTCGGTGGCTACTTAACCGACACACCCGGACTTCGTGAATACGCATTGTGGGATGTTTCAAAAGATGAGATTTGCTTGCTGTTTCCGGACTTCCGCCAATATATCAATGACTGCAAATTCTCTGCGTGCACTCACACTCACGAGCCCGGCTGCAGTGTAAAACTGGCTGTCGATAAAAATAAAATTAGCTTTGAACGTTATCAAAGCTACCTGAATATTTACGATTCTTTGGATGATTAGCTGCCCCGCCAGGGCTCGAACCTGGACTTTTCTGATCCAGAGTCAGACGTGTTGCCAATTACACCACAGGGCAAATTCATTACAAAACTAATAATTATTTATTGAACTTGCAAGTATTTTTTAAACAGATCGCATAATTCTTTTGACAACGCCAAAAATTTCGAATGTGTAGCCTTCGCTCACTTTTATTGGTTCGAACGCCGGATTGTCCGAATGCAGCCAGACGCTTCCGTTTTCCTGCACGAAACGCTTCACAAGCAGGTTCCCGTCAATATTGACAACCACAATTTTGTTGTTTGCCGGCTTTTCTGCCGTATCGACAAAGATTATATCGCCCGGCTCGATTACTCCTGTCATCGATGCACCATCGACTGAGCAAATAATTAAGTTTTCGCTCGAAATTCCAACAATATCAAGCAATGTCCGCTTTTCAACCAGTTCATCCGAAACAACCGGCTGCTTGCGAGCTGCTCCGATTTTCTGAATTAGTTCATTGATTTCTTCTGCAGTCATCAAATCTATGCGTTTGATGTCTGCTACAAATAGTTCTCTCATACCAAATCTCACTGAATTAATTGTAAGCATTGCGTCCTTCAGTGCAAACGATACAATTCGCTTGTCGCGTTCAGTAGCAGTGTCCATAATCAGGTCGCGGTTTTTGTATGGCTTCTTCTTAAAATATTCATAAACAGTGCATTTGCGAACAAGCAAATAAAGCTCGTAGTTGCTAAGTGCCTCTATTTTTGATTTTTCCTGCTGCAACTTTTAGCACCTTCACTTCTTTATGTTCTTCGAACTCAACTTTTGCCAATTCCTTGATTTCGATTATGTCTATTCCACGTTGTTTCAGCAGTTTGCGTCTTTGCTTGCCCGGCAAATTATTTGCAAACACATCACCTTCGCCCGTAAGCACCCAGGTTGGATTAATACCTCGCCTGTACAGCTCGATTAGCACTCTTGCCGGAACAGACGCCCGGGCATGTTCGTAGTTGGATATATTGTCGCGGCTTTCCCCAAGCAAGTGAGCAAACTGCTCAGTGCTCAGCTTCTTGCCTTCGTTGAAAATGCTTCTTACAAACCGAAGACGCTGTCCGATATTTTTCAGGTAATCGTTTTCCATCGAATTAATTTATAAAATTATACGCATTTTAGCAATTTCTTTTCGGCTCGCCTCTCTTCGGTTATCTTTTTTCGCATCCGCCGAACGTGTACCAGCGAAACATTCAAATCCTTTGCCAGACAACTGTTCGGTTTCTCCCAATTTTCGTTTATATATCTCTCTACGAACTTATCAAGATGAGAGATACGCGGGATATAGAACATTCCGCCATTGAGATTGAGCAGCATTTTTTGCACTGCCTCGAGCCCGCAATATTCTGCAAGCATACTCAAATTATCCGGAAGTTCTTCCAGGCGAATTTGTCGGACTACTTCCTCTTTCATTTTATCCTCCAAAAAGATTAATCTTTGCAATTCAAAATAAGTAATATTTACATATTTTTCAAGTAAAATTTACATATTTTTATTTTTTTATAAATCATTCTGATACCTGTTTGCATCTGATTTTTTTGTAAAAACCATTGTTCTTCTCTCATCTGAAAATACGAAGCAATTCAGGAATCAGCCTGTTTCTAATTCTCAGAATAATTATTAACTCTTAATAAATTCTCAACTTATTCGTTTCTGAAAATAAAATGGTGCAGATATGTTTGAATATTCTGAAAATAGATTTCAAATCAAGCCTTCGGTAAAAAAGCAAATAAAAAGCCTTGCATACGACGAACTCGTCGATTATCTGCAAGCCGCCGGCGAAGAAAAATATCGTGCCGACCAAATTCTCCACGAGATTTTCGTTAATCGGGCAACGGATTTCAGCCAAATGACCCAGCTGCCGAAACACTTGCGAAAAATGCTTGCCGAAGTATTCGATATTACTTCAATCTCGTTGGAAGAAAAACGCGTCTCAGCCGATGGCTCGGTTAAATTCCTGTTTTCGCTTGCCGACCGCAAATTTATCGAGGCTGTTTATATGCCCTGGGCAAACGACGACGGAGAAGTGGAGCGCTCCACATTGTGCATATCAACAATGTCCGGCTGCCCCGTAGGATGTGCCTTCTGTGCTACCGGAACGCTCGGCTTCAAGAAAAACCTGTCGCCATCGGAAATAATTGACCAGATTTTCATTGTCGAGCAGGAATTAGGCACAAAAATCAACAACATTGTGCTTATGGGAATGGGCGAGCCCTTGCTAAATTACGAAAACGTCGTCCGTGCTATATCTTTGCTTGCCGACGAAAAAACCAAAGTGATAAGCCGCAGAAAAATTACTTTATCGACTTCGGGAATTGCTCCACGTATTCGCGAGCTTGCCCACAGCAAGTTCCCTCCGAAGCTTGCAATTTCTCTGCACGCAACCACCAACGGCACGCGGAACAAAATTATGCCAATTGCTCAATCTTTCGATTTATCTTCACTTATGGACGCAGTTGAATATTACTACCGCCACACAAAAATGAAAATCACTTACGAATATATTCCATTCGACGGAATAAACGACTCCGCAGAAGACGCCGAACGCCTTCGCAAAATTGCTCAAAGAGTGCCATCGAGAGTGAATTTTATACCGTTCAACGATATTTCGTTCACCAAACCGCAGGGAGTTTCTTTCGAGTTGAAACCATCACCACCCGAACGAGTTGCAAGAATTGCCGATTATCTGCGTTCGCACAAAATTGCTGTCATCGTCCGGGATTCATTCGGTCGCGACATCGAAGCCGCTTGCGGGCAACTTGCACTATCGCGTGAGAAGTAAGATGCGGAAAATTTTTCTCCTCATTCTTGTTTTTCTTCTGCCTCAGATTTCTTTTGCCGATTTTGGCCGGCTGGCTTATGTGAAAACTAAGTTCGACAGCCTTTACTACGGCGAACTCATTGCCGTCCGTGATAGTCTGCTTGTCCTGGCAACCACTCCATTTGCTGACAACAGAGAACTTTCTCGCAAATTCGATAGCCTGCTGATCCTCCGATGCAACCAGATTGATTACGTAAAATTATTGGAACAACCTGCAAAGTTCACCGAACGCATAAAATTTTCTGCAATTGGAGCTCTGTTAGGTGGTGGGCTGCTGGCTGCGCAATACAAACAAAACAATAAAATTACCACTACTGATTGGCTGATTTTCCCGCTGTCTGTTGCATTAGGTTATCTCTTAGGTGCTTATTTTGATATTTCAAACTACAAGCAAGAAATTCTCATATTTCCTGAATGCTCCAACCGCTTTTATTCTACATTTTCGGAACATTCCCGCTTCAAAAATTCTGAACCCAAAAGTTTCGCCCGAAAGCTGAACCAATTCATCGAAAGAAATAATTAAAAGAAATACGACTTATTTCTGTTGCCAATACAATCGTAATTTGACTTTTCTCACACTATTTACGCCCAAGTCGCGATTTGTGTTTCGGAACGAATTGATTTAATGTAGTGTAATTTTTTTATACAATTATTTCGTCGTTTGTTACAACAGGAGTAATGTTTCTGGGAATTTTAATATAAAAAGTAGTGCCTTTGCCAACCTGACTTTCCACCCAAATATCTCCATTGTGCAGATTGATGAACTCTTTGCATAGGATAAGCCCAAGCCCGGTGCCTTTCTCCTGGTTTGTTCCTAAGGTCGTAACCTGCGAATCTATGCGAAAGATCTTTTCAATATTTTCCTGTGGAATTCCAACTCCTGTGTCGGAAACAAAGAATGTAACGTGTTCGCTTGTTTCCTCTTTTATACCAACAGAAACAGAGCCACCTTCGGGAGTGAATTTTATAGCATTGGACATTAAGTTTCGCACAACTGTTGTTACAAGATTTGGGTCCAATACAACATAGTAATTTTCAGGAATTTCACAATTTAATGAAATATTTTTTACTGCTGCCTGATGTTTCAGCACAAAGCAAGTCATCTCGATAAGTTGTTTCATATCTGTTTCGACGGGGATCAAATTGATTTTCCCACGCTGCGCACGCGACCATTCGAGCAGATTCTCAAGCAAACTGAACAGACTATCCGATGATTCTTTAAGCATACCTACCATTTCTTTCGCTTCTTCCTGAGTGAGATCTTCAAAAGAATCCCGCAATAAATTTGTCGTCATCCGGAAGCTCCCCACAGGGTTTTTCAAATCGTGGGCAACGATCGAAAAGAACTTGTCTTTCTCTGCATTTGCAATTTCTAATTGATCTTTCTGTTCCTTTACAATAATATTGTTTTCAATAAGTATATTATTAAGCTTCGAAATTTCTCTGTTTCTCCGAGCCAATGCAATCAATGAGATTACAATAATAGAAAGTATCAAAATAAATGAAACGACAATAACTATTGTTATTTTCTTACTACTTCGTAGCTCCTGCTCTTTTCTGGCTAAGTTATGTTGATATTCAATAACACGCAAGCGAGCGTCTAATTGGTTGCTTGTATGTTTGCTAATATAACCTTGATATTCGTGCAGATAAGCAATTGCAGTTTTATAGTCGCCCATTAATGAATAAATTGAATAAAAAGAATTTGCCGCCATAGCTTTGTAAATCAGTATATTTGTTTTGTCGCTGATTTCTTTTTCTAATTTGGAGTATTCGAGAGCCTTGGCGTAGTCTTTTTCGTCAGTGTATGCAGCTGCAAGCGAAGCATAAAGCAAAGGCAGATACATTTTATAATCTTCCTTTTTCGCTACTTCCAGAGCTTTATTCAACAGTTCAATTGCCTGTCTCCGATTACCTATAATAACAAACAAAGCACTTTCGATTTGCGAAGTGTTTACAAATAATGCCTTTGATTTAGAAAATTTCGCATAATGATACGCCAGATCGATATATTTTATCAACGAATCATAAGCCATTTTCACTTCTTTGTCTTTCGAAATAACACTATAAAATCTCTCTGGTGTTCTTTGCCCTGGTTCGTCCACTCTGAACAAACCGAAGTTATGACTAGAACAACTGTATTTATTATGTAATTTTTCAAACATTATTGCAGCCAGACGGTTATACGTTTGCGCCAATCCTAATGTATCGTTTAGCTTCAAAAATATTTCTTCGGCTTTGAGAGCACTCTGCACAGCCAAATCATGAAAACTCAGCGAACGATATGTTTCAGCTATGGTTCGCATAGTTTCGGCATAATTCCGCTTATCGTTCAGCTCTTCGTAAATTTTCAGAGCCGAGAAAGAATACTCTAAGGACTTATTCGCATCGCTCCAGATTCGCCAGACTATTCCCCTGTAATATAATGCTTTTGCGTATAGATGTGGTATTTTAAGAGAATCTGCTAATTTATAAGCAATTTCAGTGTTCAGCAAAATGTCTGAATTCACTAAATCCATTTGCTCCTGAATCAACTTAAAATATTTTTCAAGTCGTACTTTTGGATTTTTCTCGTTTTTTATCTGCGAAATCAAACTTTCTAAATCATTGTTGCAAAAGAGCAACTGGTTTCCTGCAATTAGAATTACAAATGTAAAGAAAACTAATCGGAGTAATTTCATATATTTTTTTGAGAATATTCAACTGTAATAAACGAATTATATTAATTATTATGGAAATAATAAAATTAATTTTTATTAAGCAACGTAATTTCACATAGTTTCGCTTGTTATTGTAAACAAAAGAGTTTTCAAATTTATTTGTTGAATTAGTAAAATAATAGTAATTTAATAAATTGTTAAATGCTTGTAAAGTATAAATTAAATTAGATTTCTCTATTGGATGGAAACATTAACTCTCATAGAGCTAACGAAGTTACTAAAGAATGAAGCAATAAACTACTCGTTTGGCAAAAACACTATTTTACGTAAAGTTCTTGCTACTGTATTGTTTCTGTTGTCGGATATTTCGATGCTAACGTTTTCAATTCTCGCTTCATTTGCAGTAACGGCTGTAGCCGTTGATGAGTTCACTATTTCCTGGAACCACATCTATCTGCTTTGCCTTTCGCTTCCCTTTTTCCCGATTGCTTATGCTTTGCGAGGACTTTATCCCGGATTTGGTATCGACATAATCGAAGAGCTTCGCTCAATCACATATAGCACGACTATAGCGTATATCATATTCTTCCTTTTGAGCTATCTTGCCGAAGGAATTAATAGTCAGTTTCGTATTTCTGTGTTTGCCTCGTATTTTGTAGCGTTGGCATTAGTCCCCGTTGGTCGCTCGATTGTTCGGAAATTGGCATCGAAACGTTCCTGGTGGGGTATCCCGGTTGTTGTAATTGGTGCCGGACGCGCCGGCGAACGCGTTATTGGCTCGCTTATCAAACAAAAGCAGCTCGGTTTGCGTCCGATTGTTGCTGTCGATGACGACGTGGACCGCTGGGGTTATATTCACGGCGTCCCAGTTATAGGTGGGCTGGATATTATACCCGACCTTTCCCAACGCCTCTGCAACGAGCACGCAATTATCGCTATGCCGCGTGTTAATGTTGAACGGCAGAAAGAAATTATAAATAAATATTCGAAATTCTTTGCCCATACAACGATTATCCCGGATTTGTTCGGGCTATCGAGCCTGTGGGTGTCTGTCCGTGATTTCGGTGGTTTTTTAGGACTGGAATTGCAGCAAAAATTGCTTTCGTCTTCTGCACGATTTATGAAACGTATGTTTGATATTGTGCTCGGCTCTCTGTTGCTTCTGCTCTCGGCTCCTTTGATGCTCGTTATTGCTTTGCTTGTCAAAATCGATTCCCGCGGCAAAGTGCTTTTCAAACAAGAAAGAATGGGTATAAACGACACCCGTTTTAACATTATTAAATTCCGCACTATGCACAATGATGCAGAAGAACGCCTTTCAACTATTCTCAGCTCCAATCCAAAACTGCAAAAAGAATACGAAATTTACCACAAGCTCAAAGACGACCCCCGACTTACCCGCGTCGGAAAATTCCTCCGTAAATATTCTCTCGACGAGCTTCCCCAATTCTGGAACGTGATTAAAGGCGATATGAGTTTAATCGGTCCGCGAGCCTATATTCCTTGGGAAAAAATCAAAATGAACGGACACGATGAAATGATTTTGAAGGTGAAACCCGGCATCTCCGGGCTCTGGCAGGTTACCGACCGTAATAATTCGAGTTTCGAGGAACGCAACCAGATGGACGTTTATTATATTCGGAACTGGTCTATGTTTTTAGATATTTATATCGTTGCAAGAACCATTGCTGTTGTTCTGACTGGTAGGAGCGGCTGCTGATGCACTATATCGCTGTTTACTGTGGCTCGTCGAAAGGGAACAATCCGATTTATGAAACAGAAGCGAGAAAATTCGCCCGAAAATTAGCTCAAGCCGGCTTCGGCTTAGTTTATGGAGGTGGTGCCGTTGGTATAATGGGCGCTGTTGCCGACGAAATGCTCGATTGCGGTGCTGAAGTTGTTGGAGTTATCCCCAATAAATTGCTTGAAATGGAAGTCGGACACAACAATTTAACTAAGCTTCACGTTGTCGAAACAATGCACCAACGCAAAGCTTTAATGAGCGAATATGCCTCGGGGTTTGTTGCTTTGCCCGGAGCAGTCGGCACAATGGAAGAATTCTTTGAAATCATTGTGCTTAATCAATTGAACTTTATAAATAAGCCACTTGCTTTCTACAACATTAATAACTTTTATAATAAATTAATCGATTTCCTTCGCCATACTTTCGACGAAGGCTTTCTTTGGGAAAACACTTATCGCAGTCTTTTTTTCTCTGATAATTCTGACGAAATTGTTAATTTTCTGAAAGAAAGAATTTTTTGATTGCTCTTTCGTTTGTTCTTTATGTAATTTTTTTTGAACAGATTATGAAATCAATTCTCGGAAACGAATATTTCATCTTCATTGCTCGATTGATCGTAGGAGCAATGTTCATCGTAGTTGGCGTTGGTAAAATCACCGACCCCAATCTATTTGCAAAGGAAATTGCAAACTATCGTATGCTACCTGAAATATTAATAAATTCAGTTGCAATTGTGCTCCCCTGGATTGAGCTGATTTGCGGAGTATTGCTTATTCTTGGTGTGCGTTTGCGGGCAAATGCAACTGTAATTTTTGTATTGCTGCTGCTCTTCAATATTATGGTTGCCACTGCTTGGGCAAGAGGACTGGATATTAATTGCGGATGCTACTCGCAAATTGCCAAGCAAACAGTTGGACTTCCAAAATTACTTGAAAACACTGGACTTATGTTTCTGTCGATATTAATTTACTTGTTTCCTCAAAATAGTTTATCTTTGGAAAGTTTAGTGTTGCAGGAAGCAAAAGGAAGAGAATAAAAAAAGACGAACGGTATATTGCTCGGGGATGAGGATGCTAATTCAAGCATCTTACGACAATGGTTAAGTTTGCCAATATACCGTTCGTCGTAATAAAAAATCTTAAATATCTATAATTCTTTCATTACTTTGCGAATAACTTCAAGCCCTTCTTTAATTTGCTCGCTTGTTATGTTCAGCGGCGGTCTGAACCGAACAGATTTTTCGCCACACGGCAAAATAATCAAGGCTTCGTCGAAACATTTGCGAGTAAACCGTGTTCTATTCTCTGCATTGTCGAAATCAAACGCAGCGAACAATCCACGATGACGGACATTTGATATATATTCAGGAAACTCATTTTTCAAATCTTGTAATTTATCAAAAAGTTCTGCGCCCCGTTCAGCAGCATTCTGAACTAATTTTTCGTCGTGAATTATTTCAAGGTAGCGTGTTGCACGAACCATATCGACAAGATTGCCACCCCAGGTTGAATTAATTCTGCTCGATACTTTGAAAACGTTCGTATCGATTTCGTCCACTCTGTCTGTTACGACAATACCGCACACCTGCATTTTCTTGCCGAACGCCATAATATCGGGTTTGGCTCCCAGTTGCTCGTGAGCCCACATAGTGCCGGTTAGCCCGACTCCTGTCTGCACTTCGTCGAAAATAAGCAAAGCTTCGTTTTCGTCGGCAAGCACCCGCAATTGCTGCAAGAATTCCGGACGGAAGTGATTATCTCCGCCTTCGCCTTGGATTGGTTCTATAATAATTGCAGCTATATCGTCCGGATTATCTTTGAATGCCTTCTTTATTTCGTCGATAGACTGACGTTCCAATGCTATCACTTTTTCTAAATTTTCATCGTTAAGCGGAAAAGTGATTTTCGGATTTGTTACTCTGGGCCAATCGAACTTAGGAAAATACTTTATCTTGACCGGGTCTGTATTCGTAAGCGACATTGTGTATCCATCGCGTCCGTGGAATGCTTCCTTGAAATGAAGAACCTTTGTTCCAACTTCCCTCTGATAACCTTTACGGAAATTTTTCTGCACTTTCCAGTCGAATGCAACTTTCAATGCGTTTGTTACCGCAAGAGCTCCGCCTTCGATAAAAAACGAATATTTGAAATAATCCGGAACCGCATATTCAAAGAATGTTTTGACAAAGGTTGCCATTGCGTCTGTATAAATATCTGAATTTGCGATTTTGTTTACAGCAATTCTGCCGATATAATTAATAAAGCCTTCCTCCATCATTTTTGGGTGGTTCATCCCAATCGGCATAGACGCAAAGCAAGTGAAAAAGTCAATAAATGGTTTGCCTGTGCGGGCTTCCAGAAGCAATGTGCCACGGCTTTTTTCCAAATCAAGTATAAAATCAAAACCGTCCGCTAAAATATAGTTTCTTAATTCTTCTAATGCCTTTGTAGGTTCAACGTAAATTTGTGGAAAATACCCCATATAAAAATACTCCTGAATATTAAAGAACACGTGATATAAGCAAAAATAATAAAAAATAAGAAATAATCTTATTTTTCTGTTGTTCTTTAATTATAAGGGTATTCCGGCGGAAAGTTTTATGGTGAGCATAAGGTCTCTTTTGAAGCGACAAAGAGAAAGGAAAGAACCTCCGCGAATTGTTCCGCGGCAGGTAATGTTTGCATTCGCTATTAATGTTGTCGCCCTCATAGTTCTAAAATTAATATATTCTCATTAATATTTCAAATATTTTTTTTCAGTAGCATTATTTAGCGATAAAAAAAAACCGTAAGTTCAGTTGAAACTCACGGCTTATGGACTCCTTCAAAAACCACTGTCCTATTTTTGTCTGCTATCTGAATATTAAAATTTGTTTAGTTTTTAAACTACCTTTGCTTGTTGCCACTCTCAAAGAATATACACCCGAAGGCAAATTCGAAACATCAACGGCTTTGTTTAGTTTCATTGCGTCTATTCCAATGAGTTTGTTCCCAAGCAAATCAATGATCTCTATGCTAGAGACATCCCCATCGGCACTAACATAAATATAGTTGCTTGCCGGATTCGGATATACATCTAAGTTAATATTTTCGTCCACAACAGATGAATTAGAAACTCCTATTCCGCGTAAGTTTATTGTATAGTTGCCAAAATCAGCATTTGTTGTCAATACTAAGTTCCCGGCATAACTTGTAGCATATCTTGGTGTGAAATTAATCAATAATTCTGCAGAACTGCCAGCTTCCACAGTTATCGGAAGTTGAGTTGCAAGCTCGTATGATTGAGGCACAGTTGCAGCTGTAATAGTAAATGGCTTGCTCCCCAAATTGTTCACGTAGAGCGTTTTCTGAACTTTCACTCCAACAGGTGCCTGGTCGAAATTTGCGTTCCCCGAAATTGTAATGATAGAACTGTTGTCCTTGATTGGTTGCATTCCGTACAATATTTCCTGATTTTCATTGAATGTACCGGAACCACTTCCAATACCGCCTGTTCCGGGACTTAATGCAGAAAGCAAATAATAGCCATTATATGCACCGCCCCAACCCCAGTTCATCGAGAAATAATTATCTTCGCGATAGCCATCGCACACCCACGCGTGCCCGCCTTCCTGACCTGCACCGGTATAAATAACTGGTCTGCCGCTATTAAGTTCTCTCTTTATAATATTAGTCCATTCAGCATCTGTCGTATCGCTTCTGCGAATTCCTTCAATTAGATTTGGGTCGTATTTCCAGTATGTTTTCATTGCGTATTCTGAACAATGAGTTTTTGGCGATGATTTTGAAATCACATACGCTCCGCTTGCATCCACTCCGTAACGCATTTCCACACTTACTCCAATCAAAAATATTGCGTATGCCAGCTCTTCGTTCTTTGTATATACCTGATTTGGAAATAATTTCCAGTTAATTTCCATTTCATCGAAACTTGCCGAGATAGTTCCCAACTTATAGTGATTGTATGAATGCGAGCCTCTTCCCAATGTTGGATAATCCCAGTATTTCATAACTTGTGCCATTGCAATCGCTACGCACCCAGCCACTGTTCGTGCTTGACGGCTGTCGTCGTATGGGCAAAAATCATTATAAAACGGAGCCTGATTCCACTTTGTTCTTGTAAGCGAAGATACTGCGTCCGGTGTGCTTGTTACAAAGTCGTAACCACCGGAAAGCACCTTTGCCCACTCTTTCGCAGTCGAAGCTGTCGTTTGTATGTTATTTTCGCGTGCATATCTTATTTGCTCTTTATAATAATTCAGCCAATACTCTACATTTGGTGGAATAAAATTTGGGTCAAACTCTGAATCTAACGAGAACCCCAACACCGGAAGTGTTGCATCATCGCCTGAAACAATTACAAATGAATTATTTTTCGATGAATAAACATAATAATACGGTTCTGCTGCCACATCTTTGGTCGATGCCGCCTCGTCCTTTGCAACATATACCAACTGTATTTGGTTAGCAGACTGTGTTGCGAGTTCTGCCCGTAAGAAAAAGTTTTCTGCTACCTGATTTGCAGTGTTTATCGTGATTGGTTTAGCCTGAAGTTGAATTGCGAAAAGCGTCAGTGCCAGCGTTAGCTTGATAAAATAATTTTTCATAAAAATTAAATACAAAAATTATTAAACATTGAATTTAATATAATTACACATTGATTTATTCAATAGTTACAGTACTTTGAAAATTAATGTAAATAATCAGACATTTCTCTAATTAAAATAAAAATCACAGTAAATAGTTAATAATACAAGTTATTAAATTAACTAAAAATTTATTAATTTTGTATTCTGAATTTTGATTTGGTTGAAGAAATGGAAAGAATATTCTTAAAATCAAAGATACACAGAGCAAAAATCACTCAGGCTGAACTTCACTACGAAGGTAGCCTAACAGTGGATACCGAACTACTGAAAGCAGCCGATATTGCTCTATTCGAAAAAGTCTCTGTTGTCAATATCAACAACGGTGAACGCTTCGAAACATACGTGATACCCGGCGAACCCGGCAGCGGCACAATTTGCCTGAACGGTGCAGCAGCTCGCAAAGGGCAGGTTGGCGACCTTATCATCATCATCAGCTACTGCCATCTGACCAACGAGGAAATTCCAAACCACAAGCCAACTGTTGTGCTTGTCGATGAAGATAATAATATCAAAAGTGTTACAAACCCGGGTATTATGTAGATGCCGAAATTTTCAGTTATTATACTCGCTGCCGGCAAAGGCACCCGAATGAACAACCCCGACACCCCAAAAGTTTTAGCACAAGCAAACCAAAAACCGCTTATTGCTTATGTTTTGGATACGGCTCTGCAACTTCATCCACAGCACATTTATTTAATCGTCGGCTACAAAAAAGAACTCGTAATTGATTACGTTTCCGAGCAATATCGCAATTATGCCGATATAATAAAATTTGTCCATCAGGACGAGCAATTGGGCACCGGACACGCTGTTAAGCAAGTTGAGCCTTTCATCGGTAAGCATACAGATGTGCTTATTCTTGCCGGCGACGCTCCCGTTATCAACCCCAAAACTTTGCAAAAATTCATCTCCGAACATAGCGCTGCAAGTGCTGATTTGTCTGTCCTTTCGGCAATTGCTCCAAATCCGACAGGCTACGGACGAATTGTTCGCTCCGCCGACGGTGAATTTATCCGCATCAAAGAAGAAAAAGACGCAACTTCACAGGAAAAAGCTATAAATGAAATCAACAGTGGAATTTATTTTCTCAATACCGGACTGCTTTTTCCTGCTCTCGATAACATCAAGCAAAACAATGCACAAAAAGAGTACTATCTGACGGACATTATTGAAATAATCAAGCAACAAGGCAAAAAAGTTGTTGCTTGCAATTTTGCTTCATTCGAGGAAATTCAAGGTGTAAATACTCTTGGGCAACTTCAGGAAGTAGAAAAAATTCTCGCAAATCGCTAATCTTTTCTGAAATAGAAATCGCTCTGGTCGTCGAATTTAATATTTATTATTACCCAACCGTTTTCAGGTGAATTGTAAAAAGTGAAAATCCACCTCATTGGGTATAGTGTGTGCAATCCTAAATAACGGCATTTTATCATAGAGTTCGAGGCAACTTCGCTATCGACAGCCTCGAAGCCACGCATGGCTCCGTAAATTTGTGTTGCTTTCTCTGTCTGCTCAATCAGTCTGTTGATTTCTTTTTCTTTTCGCATAAGCGGACTGCCTTGCAGCAATTGACGGTAAGCATCTTCGTAGCGAGCCTGAATTATCAGTTTGAAAAAGTCTGAAATCTTTGTGTGGAGCTCTTTGGGAACGTTTGGCTCGTAGTATTTAACTGTTGTTGATGATTTAGGCAGGCTTTCGTCCTGCGAATATGCCTGAACACCAACAAATAAGAACAACAATATAGTATAAATTATATATTTCATAATTTGCACCAAATATTCCTAATCAACTTATTTAAAATAAATGAAAAGTTAAATAATTCCAACAAGTTTTTTCAGGTAAAGTACTTCTTTGCGGGTAAGATGACGGTAGCGACCTTTTTCGAGCCCTTTGTATGTGATGCCGGCATAAGATTTCCTATCTAATTGCTTCACTTCGTAGCCAACAAACTCAAATATTCTCTTAACTTCGTGGTTTTTGCCTTCTGTAAGAGTAATAAATACTTTCGCCCTATCCTGCTGACTAATAATAATACTGCTGGGAGCCATTTTTTCGCCATCAATTTCAAGTCCGTCGGCAATTTTTTGAGCATCGGCTGGTTTCAGGGCTTTGTCTAACTTCACAGCATATTCGCGTGGTATTTCGTAGCTTGGATGAGTAAGCCTGTGGGCAAGTTCGCCGTCGTTTGTCAGCAACAAAACTCCTGTGGTGTTTCGGTCCAGTCGCCCAATCGGGAAAATTCGCGTTTGCTTTCGGACAATATCGAGAACCGTTTTACGGCTCTTTTCGTCCGAAGTCGTTGTTATTACATCCTTCGGCTTGTTTAGCACAATGTAAATATTATGCTCTTTGATGCTTACTGGATCGCCTTTGATGGTAACCAAATCAGATGGATGCACCTTTGCCCCAAGTTCGGTTACAACGGCACCGTTTACTTTGACCACACCGGACGAAATGAGTTCATCAGCCTTGCGGCGACTGCAATAGCCAGAGTCTGCAATATATTTATTAAGCCGGATTAACTCACTTTCGCTCGAACTTTTCTTGCGAGTAGTTTTTTTAGGTTTATTTTCGTTCATTGAATTTCCGTGATGTGTTTTTGTGGTCTTTGTCGGGGTAGAGGGATTTGAACCCCCGACCCCCTGGTCCCAAACCAGGTGCGCTAGCCGGACTGCGCTATACCCCGAAAAAGGAATACAAAATTAATAAGATTTTTTTATATAAACAAGTGTAATTTTTACTGAATTTTTATTTTTTTGCTTTTGATATATACCACCTCTCCGTGCATTTGTTGCTTATGTTGTATTTATATTATGATTATTGCGAAATTCGTCTGCTTTCAGATAACATAGAGATATTTATTAATCTTTGTTTAATTACTGCGGATACTTCTTTGCTAAATATTTTAATTATATAGTTCTATTTACTTCTTTCGCCACAGGCAAATCATTTTCTGCTCGCAGCAAAAATATTTTCTAAAAAAGCAAAAAATCAATTATATTTGTAAGATATATTGTTTTCAACAAATTAAAGGAGAAAGAATGAACATTCTGGTATGTGTCTCACGTGTTCCGGATACAGCCACAAGGATTATTGTCGGCAGCGACGGCAAATCCATCGACAAAAACGGAGTAAAGTATATAGTGAATCCTTATGATGAATTCGCTCTGGAAGAAGGTTTGCGTTTGCGTGAAAAAAATGGTGGCACTGTTACAGCTATTACAGTAGGAACCGATGCAGCTACTGACGTTCTTCGCACTGCTTTAGCTATGGGCGTCGATAAAGCCGTCCTTGTCAAAGGCGACGAACCAGCCGACTCCTACTATGTAGCTTATAATATCGCAAAAGTTGCAAAAGAAATTAACCCCGATTTAATTTTATTAGGTCGTCAAAGCATAGATTTCGACTCTTTCCAATTGCCTTCGATGCTTGCCGAAATGCTCGGTATGCCTTCGGTTTCGGTTGTTTCCGCTCTCAAAATCGAAAACAACCAAGTCGAAGCCGATCGCGACGTCGAAGGTGGCAAAGAAACAGTTTCGTGCTCGCTCCCTTGCGTAATTTCTGCTCAAAAGGGACTTAACGATCCTCGCTACCCGAAACTTCCCGACATTATGAAAGCTAAATCTAAACCAATCGGTACACGTGATGCCGAAAAAACTGCTCCACGCACATCCATTATCGGTATGGAAATCCCGTCAAAAGCCCGTGCAGCAAAAGTGCTCGAAGCTACCGACGCAAACATCGATGAAATTGTTCGCCTTTTGAAAGAAGAAGCAAAAGTTATCTAAGGAGGAAGTAAATGAAAAATATATTAGTATATCTCGAAGTTGCAAACAATAATTTAAAACGCGTTTCCACTGAAATCGCTACCGCAGCTTGCAAAATTGCCAACGGTGCAAAAGTTTCCGGTATTTTGATCAACTCAAACAAAGAAATTGCCGAACAAGCATCCAAATATGGAGTTTCGGAAGTAATTCTCGCTTCTGCTCCAAAAATTCAACTTCATTCTTCCACTGCCGTTGCAAAAATCGTTGCCGATGTTGCTAAAGAAATTGGTGCCGACTGCATCATTTTCCCGGCAAATTCCACTGGTCTCGAAGTTGCTCCACGCGTTGCTGTTAAATTAGACGCCGGCTATATTGCTGATTGCATCGAGCTTGCTGCTGACGGCGACAACATAATTGCCAAAAAACCTGTTTATGCCGGCAAAGCAGTTGTTAAAACCAAGTGCGATACACCTATTGGCGTATTCTCGCTTCGTCCAAATGTTTTTGTTGCATCCGAAAACAAAACCAATATCGAAATTAAAGAAAAATCCTTCGAACTTAGCGATGCCGATTTGTCTGCAAAAGTTACAAATATTGCTAAAAACGAAGGAAAATTGGACGTACTCGAAGCTGATATTGTTGTTTCCGGCGGTCGTGGCATTAAAGGACCGGAAAATTATCACTTGATAGAAAATTTGGCAAAAACTCTTGGCGGTGCAGTTGGAGCTTCCCGCGCTGTTGTTGATGCCGGTTGGCGTCCTCACAGCGAGCAGGTCGGGCAAACCGGTAAAACTGTTTCCCCTACTCTGTATGTTGCCTGCGGTATTTCTGGTGCAATCCAGCACCTTGCCGGTATGAACGCTTCGAAATACATTTTAGCTATCAACAAAGACAAAGACGCACCTATTTTCAAAAATTGCGATTACGGTCTTGTCGGCGATATGTTCGATATTTTACCAAAATTGACCGAGAAAATCCAAAAAGCAAAAATGTAATCCGTCGCTTTCCTATATACAATTATGGGACACAATTCTGTGTCCCATTTTTTTATAAAAAAAAGTTGCCTGACTATTCAGACAACTTTTTTAAGAATGTATGCAGTGAGTTACTATCTCAATTTGAATCTGATCGGAATAGATACCCAGCAAGCAATTGGCTGACCATTCTGAATAGCAGGTGTAAAGCGTCCGTATTTGCGGATAGCATCTTCGGCAGCCTGATCGAGCAACTTATTGTCTGAATATTCAATAAGCATACGGCTAACAGTACCGTCTTTCGATACAAGCACGCGTACAATCACTGTTCCCTCGACACCTGCGCGGCGAGCCAACTCAGGATAAGAAACAAGCGATTGAAGTTTTGCTAAATCCACACCGGGTTCTTTTTCGACTGCAATAAATTCGTCTGGTTCTGGTTCTTTTTCTTTAATATCAACTTTCACAGGAGTTTTCGAAGCATCGAAATCAATATTAGCGGCAAAACCTCCCATATCCACACCATCGCCACCAGCAGCAGAAGCACGTGCAATATCCTTAACCGTTGCGAAATCTTTCAAATCAGGAGAGATTTGAGCATCAGGCACAGGCACAGGAGTTCCCGCACGAGCAGCCGGACCGGTATTCAACATAGTTTGTGTCGGCGGAGGAGGAGCATCCATAGCTGTCTCGTCCGACGGCGGAGGCAGGTTTTCGAGGTTTAGCTTCACCATCGGCGCCAACTTCGGAGCTTTGTTTCTTTGCTCTTCGATTTTCTGGAAAATAAAGAAAGTAATTAAGAATATAGCAAGCAGAGCTATAGATCCCAACAATCCGCGAATTGTATAGCGACGGATAAACGCTTTGAGTTCCGCCGCACCATACGGACACGGAAGTGGTATTTCATCAATTGGAACATTTGCAACTTTCGCTTCCATAACTACAACTCCGCTAATTTTTTAATGTCTTCTTCAAGCATTGGAGCGATAGTAAATCTACGCTCACGTTTTTTAGGCTGCCCGTTCTCATCAAGTTCTTTTCCGATTTCTTCGGTAATTTTTACCTCTGCAAGATTTAATTCATCAAGAACTTTGATAACCATATCATAAGTAGCATCGTCGGAGATTTTCAATGAAGTAATAAGACGATTGCGAACATTCGGCATAAGGTTTTCGCGTTCGGCTAAGGCACGCAACTCTTTGAGTTCAATCGGTTGCGGGTCGTCGCTACCTTTAGCGTAGAACAGTTTATCGTCGTCGCGAATAAAAATTTGCAACAGCTCAGATTCGCGCACTTCTACCT
>JAOAGZ010000031.1 GCA_026415495.1 Eximiradius proteiniborus
AGATGTGTATAAGAGACAGGGGATATACTGATAAAAAGTGCCATCGTTGCCGATAGGTTTCACACCGTATTTATTCAATTCTGAAGCTAAATATTTGGCAGCAATTTCGCTACCGAACGAACCTGTAAGGCGACCTGCCAAAAAATCGCTGGCAAGAAAATTAACGTGGCTGATAATGTTATTTTTATTAATCTCAGCAATCAAACAAGAAGCAAACAGCAAGGTTATTATATATAGATATACTCTCATAAAAACAATTTACTTAATAATTTAAAAATAAAAAAAATTTGATTGAAGATAGTTTATTATTCAATAAATGGCAAGGAAATTGAGAATAATCAGTATGAATAATTAAAAACAGCATAAATACTATGTTTTTTGAATAATGAAGAATAGAAATGGCTAAAAATACACAAATAGATGTATTAAATTCTCCTGCAATGAACAAAATCCGGAATAATATACTTCCTCAATTGAGCAGAAACAGAGATATATTGTTAGCGATGGGAGTTTTGCTCATATTAGGATTATTAATTATTCCGTTACCACCAAAACTGTTGGATATATTTTTAGCAACAAATATAACTTTGTCTGTATTAATATTAATGATAGCAATATACATAAGAACACCGCTGGAATTTTCTTCGTTCCCAGCTGTGTTGCTTATGACAACTTTGTTTCGGTTGGGACTGAACGTTGCAACTACACGTTTGATATTAGGCGAAGCGTCAGCAGGAGATATAATTCACGCGTTTGGTTCATTTGTAATCAAAGGCAATTATGTAGTTGGGGTAATAATATTTCTCATATTACTTGTAATCAACTTTATAGTAGTAATAAAGGGTTCGACACGTATTGCCGAAGTAAGCGCACGATTTACTCTGGATGCATTGCCCGGCAAACAAATGAGTATTGATGCAGATTTAAACGCGGGATATATAGATGAAGCAACAGCCAAAAAGCGGCGCGAAGATTTAACTCGAGAAGCGGACTTCTTTGGTGCGATGGACGGTGCGGCGAAGTTTATCAAGGGAGATGCAATAGCAGGATTAGTAATAACGGGTGTCAATATTCTTGGTGGGTTAGCAGTTGGAATGTTGCAATTTCAAATGGATTTTGCAACGGCAGCATCTACGTATACAATATTGACGATTGGTGATGGTCTTGTTGCTCAAATTCCATCGCTTTTGATTTCTGTATCGGGAGGTTTGGTTGTAACACGTTCGAGCGGTTCGGATTATTTAGATAGTGAACTTTCGTTCCAGATAGGCAGTCGTCCAAAACCACTTGCGATTACTTCGATAGTATTGCTGATAATGGGAACAATTCCGGGGTTCCCGTTTATACCATTTTTCATTCTTTCAATTATAACAGGTGGGTTTGCTTACTACCGGTACAAACAAATGAAGCAAGATGCAGAGAAAAAACTTAAAGCGGAAATAGAAAAAGCTGAAGAAGTAAGTATCCCACCGGAGCAACCGGTAGAAGAATTGCTCAAGATAGACCCTGTAGAAATTGAATTAGGTTACGCCCTGATACAATTAGTTGATGAAACTCAGGGAGGCGATGTATTCAAACGAATTACAAATGTTCGGCGTCAATTAGCTCAGGAACTTGGAATTATCCTGCCACCAGTAAGAGTAAGGGATAATTTACAGCTTGATCCGGAAGAATATGTAGTTAAAATACGCAACAATGAGATTGCAAGAAACAAGTTGTATCCAAATATGTTGCTTGCAATGAATCCGGGAAATGCCGAAGGCACTCTTGATGGCATCAATGTAACTGAACCGGTATTCGGATTGCCAGCAGTATGGGTAAATCAAAACTTGCGCGAAAATGCAGAGGTAATGGGTTATACAGTAGTCGAAGCAGCGACAGTTCTGACAACACATTTAACAGAATTGCTGAGAAGAAATGCAGATAAACTCCTTACCCGTCAGGAAGTAAAACGATTAATTGACAACTTGAAAGATGACTATCCGGCATTGTTAGAAGAAATACAGCAAGAACAATTGCCACTTGTACTTGTCCAGAAAGTGCTGCAGAATTTACTTGCCGAGGGAATTCCTATCAGAGATTTGCCAATAATATTAGAATCTATTCTTGAATATTCGAAAGTAACTAAAAATACCGATGTATTAACAGAATATGTTCGCCATAATTTATCTGAAACGATAAAAAAACTATACCAAGACAGATTTGGAGTAATTCACGCTATTGCATTAGATCCGCAAATTGAAGAAAAAATCACGAATGCGCTGCAAATGCACGGGACAACTGCGATAGCACCATCGATTGGATTGCCACCGGATTTTATCGAAGCAATGAAAAATAGTTTGAATGAAGCAATTGAGGAAATTTCGCTTGCGGGATATTTGCCACTAATAATTTGTTCCGCACAAATACGTCCATATCTATATAGAATGATTCACAATACTTATCCACTTGTTAGCGTTGTCAGTTTCACTGAACTGCCTGCAGATACTGACATAGAAATACACGGACAAGTGCGTGTTTGAAAAAGATAGGATATGAGAACAAGCAAATTAATCACAATTGACCATCATATTTCAAATGAGAAATCGTTGCATCCCCGTTCCACAGGAGAATTTTCGGCTTTGCTTCACGATATTGCACTTGCAATCAGGATCATTTCCCGAGAAGTGAGGCGCGCCGGACTTAATGAAATGTTTGGGCTAACCGGAGAAGAAAATCAGAACGGCGATAGAGTAAGAAAATTGGATAAATTTGCGAATGAAATAATAAAAAACTTAATCCTTCAAAATGGAAATGTGTGTTGCATAGTAAGTGAAGAAGAAAATGATATAGTTTATGCAAAAAACAACGAGAATGCAAAATACATTTTAGTATATGACCCGCTCGATGGTTCCACAAATATTGATGTAAATATCACAATTGGTAGTATTTTTTCAATTTATCGCAGGCTCGATGATAGTATCCCTGTTAATATTAATGATGTACTGCAGTGTGGCACAAGGCAAGTTGCCGCAGGATATGCTCTTTATGGTTCATCTACACTTTTTGTATATACGACAGGAAATGGAGTTAATGTCTTTACTTATGACCCAACTTTAGGAGAATTCTTTTTAACACAAAATGATTTGAGAATTCCGGAATCAGGGAATATTTACAGTTGTAATGAAGCAAACTATTACAAATGGAAGCCACAAGTGCAGAAATTTGTAGATCACCTGAAAGGAGCCAATGGAAGTGGACTTTCGTATATGCTACGTTACATTGCAAGTGGAGTAGCTGATATACATCGGACTTTACTATATGGCGGAATTTATTTATATCCTGAAGACACTTCGCATCCGACCGGGAAATTCAGACTTGTGTATGAAGCAAATGCACTTGCGATGATTGTTGAACAAGCAGGTGGTCTGGCAACAGATGGCAAGCAAAGAATTTTGGAAATAATACCAACTTCAATTCATCAAACAATTCCTCTGATTATTGGAAGCCCAGAAGAAGTAAGGCTTTACGAAAAGTATTACAGACACAATATTAGTTTATAAACTTTTGATTCATAACTAATAATTTCTGATTTTTATTTCCCCAAAAATCAATAAAAAATCAAATTTTTCCCATAATTACAGAATAAAAAAGTAATTACAATTGCTATTATTAAATAATTGTGCCCTCTTTAACAAATTTCAACAGAAAAAATTTAATTTTTTAAAAAATTTAATAAAATTTTTAAAATAATTATTATTTAAATACGACTATAAAATAGAAATTATTTGTAAATAAGAATAATTATAAATTAATGAATAAGCTCAAAGAAAAATTAGCAAGCAAAGGATTAAAGGCAACTGTTCAGCGGCTTTATGTTTATGAGGCATTGCTAAACAGTCGGCAACATCCTACAGCGGAGGAAGTATATCGGGAAGTATCAAGAGTATTGCCAAGCGTATCGTTAAGCACAATATACAATACACTTGAAACGTTTGTAGAGCATAAGCTCGTCAATAAAGTTCACAACGATACCGGGATAGCCCGATATGACGCTTTTGTGGAAACACATCATCATATATATTCCGAAAATGGAGAAGTAATAGCGGATTATTATGATGAAAAGCTTGCTGAATTGCTTAATGACTATTTCACCAAGAAGAAAATAAATGGCTATGAAATAAAAGAAATACGCCTTCAAATTATATGTTCAACCAAAGAAAAGGAAACAAAAAATGAGTAACCTGAATCAAATCGGGCTCGATGCTAACAAGTCAGCAGAATTAGCAGAAAAGTTGAATGATTTATTAGCTAATTATCACGTGTTTTATATGAATGTTCGTGGATTTCACTGGAACATACGCGGAGAGAAGTTTTTCGAGTTGCATTTAAAATTCGAGGAATTATACGACAACTTAATATTGAAAATTGACGAAATCGCGGAACGAATTTTAACAATAGGGAGCACACCTCTGCATTCTTTCAGCGATTATCTGGCAAAATCGGAAATTAAAGAAGCAAAAAATTTATCGTCGGCAAAAGATACAGTTGCATCGATACTTGATAGTTTCAAGATACTTCTACTTAAACAACGCTATATATTAGATCTATCGGATGAAGTCGGCGACGAAGGAACAAACACACTAATGAGCGATTATATTCGTGAGCAAGAAAAGTTAGTCTGGATGTATTCAGCATATTTAAATAATTAATTCTAACAACTATTTTTAATATTTAATGGAGGTTCAAATGTCAGATTACAAATTCCCATCAATTGGAGAGAAATTTCCAGAAATCGAAGTTCAAACTACACTTGGCAAAATGAATTTGCCAAAAGATTTAGAAGGCAAGTGGTTTATACTATTTAGCCATCCGGCGGACTTCACACCTGTATGCACAACAGAGTTTGTAGCATTTCAGAAAAGATATGAAGAATTCAAGAAGTTAAATTGTGAGTTAGTTGGACTTTCGATTGACCAAGTTTTTTCACATATCAAATGGGTAGAATGGATTAAAGACAATTTGCAAGTAGAAATTCAGTTCCCGATAATTGCAGATGATGGAACAATTGCAAAAATGCTTGGTATGCTTCATCCAGGAAAAGGAAAAAATACAGTGCGTGCAGTATTTTTCGTAGATCCAACAGGAACAATAAGAGCAATATTGTATTATCCACAAGAACTTGGACGCAATTTTGATGAATTATTGAGAATGGTANAAGCATTCCAGGTATCAGATAGCGAAAAAGTTGCAATTCCAGCTAACTGGCCAAACAATGAATTGATTGGCAATAAAGTAATTATTCCACCAGCAACAGACTACAAAGCAGCAATGTATAAGAAAGACCGCTATGAAAACTTCGACTGGTGGTTCTTGTATAGAGATATTGAGCAGAAATAAAGCAAAAAGATAAAGAAATGGCGGGAATGATCCCCGCCATTTCATTTAATTTTTGTGTATATCACGATGCATAATGCGTCGTGATTCTTTTAATTTTTCGTCGTCTGGAAGAGAGAGCAAACGTTGATTTAAGTCTTTATCGTTTTCATTTTGAAGTTGAGCAGCAACAAATGAAATAACCTGAGGTGGGAAAACATTGTCGCGTTCGTATAGCTCACGGTGCTGGAGTAATTTTTCGCTCGACTCGACACAACTTGTAGCAAGTTCAGGAAGTTCATTTTCGATAGAAGACTTATGAATATTTGTGCTGACGTAGCTATTATTAGCAATATCGAGGGATTTATCTTTGTTAGTAAGTCCCCATTCAGCAGCCATAGTAATACCTGAAAGCAACAAATGAGCGTTTCCACTTCCGTCAGGACTACGGATTTCGACTGTTTGGCGGTAAATACGCTTTTCGAGAGGTTCAACCGGGCAATCATTAACAACAGAAGCAAGGTTCGACAGGTTATTCCAGCCGAGTGGAACGCGAATAAGAGCGCTACGGTTCATCTCGCTCCAGCAAACGCGAGTAGGAGCTTCCTGATGTGGAACAAGTCTTAGATAAGAAGCAGTAACCATATTACCAAATCCAGTAAGGCTTGGAGCATAGTTGCAGAGCCCACCTATGAGCATTTTAGCCTGGTCGGTAAGAGCACCTTTTTCGTCTGTCATAATATTTTGACCATCTTTCATCAGTTGAAGATGGAAGTGCATTCCGTTGCCAGCGTGCCCGATTTCTAATTTTGGAACAAAAGTAGCAGTAAAATTATTTCTATAAGCAACATTTCTAATAATCCATCGGGATAAGACAATAATATCGCCGGTGTCTTCGATTGGAGTAGGTAAAAATTCAACTTCGACTTGCTCGGCACTTTTTCCATTTAGTTCAGGATAGTCGCTTTCGATACGTTCAAGATAACCTACCTCGAAATGAGCATATTTGACGTTTCCGGAAATCTGGGCGATATAGCGAACCATTTCATTCAACACAGCAGCACTTTTGACGAATGGTTCGGAGGCGTGATAACCACGCTGTTTTGGCATAGGGAAAAGTTGATTATTAGTATGACCGATAAGGTAGAATTCCAATTCACCTAAAGCCCAAAGCTCTAAGCCAGTTCGTTCTTTCAGCATAGTGTGAGCTTTATGAAGAATATTATCGGGAGCAAATGGAGCGCGTTCGCCGTTTTTATTCAGGAAGCGGCAAACAAAATCAATACTCTTATTATCAAAAGGATTAAGAAAAGCAGTTTTATAAACAGGGAGCACATACATATCAGAAGAACCTGCATCCACAATTCCTTTGAAGAGAGAAGAGCCATCAACGCGTTCACCTTCGGTAAGAATCATTTCAGCCTGCTGAGTACTGCAGATTGGAATTCTGAGCTCTTTGATTTTTCCATCAATGCCGGTATAATGGAAAGTAATGCGTTCCAATTCTTTTTCTTTAATAATTCTAATTAAATCATCACGAGTAAAATCTTTTGGTTCCTTACCTAAAATAACAGAAATGGGATTACTTAAAGCAAAATTTTCAAGTTTAGTCATAAAGCACCATCAAAAAAATTGTAAAATTATATAATACTAGAAATTTAATATAATAAATGTTCATAAATTTTTCATATTTTTATTTTGAGAAAAAGTGAAATAAGAAGAAAAAGTAATCTTAATGGAAGAAATTGTTTATCATACGAATTATAGATTAGAGAACGAATACTGGTGGTTTGTAGCAAGAAATGAGATTGTAAAAACTCTGATATTACAAAAGACGGACATACCACAGGGGAGTTACGTATTAGATATTGGTTGTGGAACAGGTGGTTTTTCTGAAAAAATATCGCATTTGTATAACCCAATATGCTTAGATACATCGGAATTAGCAATTGATTATTGCCGGAAGCGAGGATTGAAACATACATACAAATCGACTGTGGAAGAATTTGATTTTGAGCAGTATCCAATAAAAGCAGCAATTATGCTGGATGTAATCGAACATATTGAAAATGACAATGCAATAGTGAAGCAAGTGTACGATAAATTACCGAACGGAGCGTGGTTTATAACAACTGTTCCTGCTTATCAGTCGCTTTGGAGCCGCCACGACGAAATTCATAAGCACTATCGCAGATATAACAGGTTCGAATTTAATAATCTTCTAAGACAAGCAGGATTCAATATTGTCTATTCATCTTACTTCAATACGTTGCTCTTTGCTCCAGCTGTGCTGAAAAGGTATGTTGATAAGCTAACCGGTGCAGAAAAGAAAAACGACGAACCGGTTGAAAATGTTTCACCATTAATAAATAAAATATTTAAAGGTATATTTTTATTAGAAAAATATATGATTGGGAAGATTATTTTCCCATTTGGATTGTCAATCATTTCAATTGCAAGGAAATATAAATAATGTTCAAGAATGAGAAATATAATATGGAGAGAAAAAAACAATTATTTGAAAAAGTGCAAGAAAGCGTAAGCTATTTAAAGCAAGAATCAGTCATTTCTCCAAAAACCGGAATAATTTTAGGCACAGGATTAGGCGAATTAGCTACTAAAATTCAAATTAATAAAGTTTTTGATTATACAAATATTCCCCACTTCCCTACTTCAACGGTAGAAAGCCACAAAGGGAAGTTAATATTTGGGAAGTTGGAAGATAAAGAAGTGGTGGCGATGCAGGGACGTTTTCATTACTACGAAGGATACTCGATGGAACAAATAACGTTTCCGGTTAGGGTAATGAAATATCTTGGAGTTGAAAGGTTGATTATTACAAATGCTTGTGGCTCTTTGAATCCATATATACCTGTTACAAGTATTGTTGTAATAGATGATCACATAAATTTGATAGGCGATAATCCATTAATCGGTGAATACGACCCAAGATTTGGAGTACGTTTCGTAGATATGAGCGAACCATACAGCAAACAAATGATAAAATTAGCAGAAGAATTAGCATTGGAATTAGGAATAAAGTTGCACAAAGGAGTATATGCCGCAATGAGTGGTCCGAGTTTGGAAACACGAGCGGAATATCGTTTCTTGCGTTTGATTGGTGCGGATTTGATTGGAATGAGTACGATTCCGGAATGTATTGTTGCCAATCAGATGGGAATGAAAGTTCTTGGTTTTTCTATTGTAACAGATGAATGTTATCCAGATGCACTAAGACCAGTTTCTTTGGACGAAATAATCAAAGCAGCTCAGATTGCTGAACCGAAATTAACAAAATTAGTAATGAAGATAATTAGTAAATTAGATTAATTTTTGCAATAGAATGATAGTTCCAGATGAAATATTGAATTTTACGTTTAAAGATATGTATCACGGGTTCGCTGAGTGTCACGGGAATTTATTTTTGGATGAGAATTCAATAACAATAGAATATTTTGTGAAAGATAGCATTATCGGTTTTTTTAAGTCAAATATCAAAAGAGTGAAGATAAAATACTCTGAAATAATTAATACAGAAATTAAGAAAAAGTTTTTTAAGAGGTATTTTTTAATTGTTAGGATAAAATCTCTGAATAATATAATCGACTTACCTTTTATTGACGAGAACGCCAAGTTGAGTATTAAGATAAGCAAATCATCATTGCTGACTGCAGAGGGAATATCATCATACATTAACTACAGGGTAGCTGAAAATAAACTTTCTAAAATTGATAATAATTATTAAATTGGTCAAGTATATATTTTAATTTATAATAACAATGGAAAACAAGGGAAAATTATTAATAGTAGATGACGAGACAGCATTTTTGAAAATACTGAGTATTATGTTTTCAAAGTTTTACGACGTGCGGACGGCTGAAAGTGGAGAAGAAGCTTTGGAAATATTAAAGAATGGATTTAAAGCTGAGGTGATATTATCGGACCAAAGAATGCCGGGCATGAGCGGTGCAGAATTTTTAGAAAAAAGTATGAGCATTGTTCCAGACGCTACACGAGTTATACTAACAGGATATACCACACCGAAAGATATAATCCCGGCAATAAACCAAGCACATGCATATATGTATTTGATAAAGCCAGCAGATGAGTTAGCTTTAGTCCAATCGATAAAGATTGCATTCGATAATTACAATAAAAACAAAAAAGTTAAAAAACAAGCCGCAGAACTTAAGAAAACAGTGGAGCAGCTGAAAGAGAAGAATGAAGAACTTCAGCGTTCAATAAGTGAGAATACAGAATTACTTAATCAGACTATACAAGCAATATCCGGAATTGCAAGTTACGCTGAAAGGTTTTATTTTACGAATCACACAAAATTTGTAGCAATTACATCAAAATTATTTGCAGAAGAGTTAGGATTATCAAAAGATAGAATAAATAATATAGTATTGGCTTCTTTGCTTCATTCAAGTGTATTAAACGGGATGCCAATTAATTACATATTAACAGATCCGCATGATTTGACTGATGACAAGAAAATGGAGTATCTCAAATATTTCAGGACTTCTCTGGACACTATACTAAAAGTAAAAAAGCTAAAAAAATATGCAGATATTATAGCAAATATCTGGGAGCACCACGATGGGAGTGGTTTTCCGGCGATGCTCTCGGGAACTTCAATTTCTTATGAATCGCAAATAATTGCACTTGTTAATTTTTATCACAATAACGTTTATCGAATGCAATTGCATGAAGTGCCACACTTTTTTGAAATAGGTTATGTATTGCAAGGACCTGATCGCACCAAAAAAAGACACGAGGAAGCAATAAAATCGCTTTATCGGCATGCAACATGGTTCGATTATGATTTGTTCCATCATTTTCAAGATATTATCAGGAAAAAAACTATTCCTACATTAGTGCCTGAACAGGGTGAGCTGAGAATTGTTAATATTGATGTTTATGTGGCTGGTCTTATTCAACCTAAAGTGAAATCAAGCGAAGAAACTAATGAAGAAGCGGAAGAACCAATTGAAGCTATTGAAACTTCGCAGGGACAAAAAATGCGTGAGATGAACGTTTTTGTCTCTCAATTAGAACCCGGAATGATGATGGGACAAACATTATTTACCAAAAATGGTATGCTTGTTGTAAAAAATGAGACAATACTTGACGAAGCTACAATAAAGAACATAAAACAGCTCGAAAGCACAGAAATGATACCTTCGAAAGTAACAATATTAGTCCCACTATAATTTATGAGAAACATAACTGTAATGAAATTTGGCGGGAGTTCAGTAGCAAATGCTTCCGCAATGCTCAATGTATTAAAAATAATCTCTGCCAATAACAGCAAAAAGCTTGTTGTTTTATCTGCCTGCAAAGGAGTAACCGACTTATTAATAGAAGTTGCGAACTTTTCATTGCAAAATTTATCAAAAGCAACCGAAATAATTGATGAAATATCAAAACACCATAAGCAAATCATTGAAAATACTCTAAAAACTGAATTAAGAAATAAAGCGCGTGAAGAAATAGAGAAGCTAATTAAGCAGGTTAGAGAATATAGTGAAGGAACTCATTTACTACAAGAGCTGACACCAAAGATGATGGACTATTTTGTGTCTTTCGGGGAGAAATTATCAACAACTGTTTTTTATTATATTTTGCTTGAAGAAAAAATAAATACTGCTTTGATAAACTCGGAAAATTATATAATAACAAATAGTAAGTTTGGAGAGGCAGAACCTAATTTTACTTTGATAAAATCAAAAATTCAAAAAGAGTTAATACCGCAATTTGAAATATACGATACAATAATCGCGCAAGGATTTATTGGTTCAGATACAGATGGCAGAACAACAACATTAGGACGAGGCGGTTCGGATTATAGCGCCTCGATTTATGGGCTGGCTCTTGGTGCAAATGAAATTCAAATCTGGACAGATGTGTCGGGAGTAAAATCTGCCGACCCAAGACTTGTTGAGCAAGCAATCACAATAGACGAAATGACAATCGATGAAATTCGTGAACTTTCATTTTATGGAGCAAAAGTATTACATCCCGATACAATAAAACCAGCTATTGAAGCAGGCATTCCGATAAAAGTATTAAATACATTTTCTCCATTAGATCAAGGAACAGTTATAAAAGAGAACTTTCAAGAGAGCCAACCGAAATTGCACTCGATTAGTTTATTAAGTGAAGTTACAAAATTGCATTTCCATCTTGATGCAAAACGTAACAACAACTTGCAAGTAGTGGATATTCTGAATTATTTTATCAGAAGGGACATCAAAATATTGTCTTCCTCGCAATCAGAAACCTCATTATTATTGTTTGCAAAAATAGATAATCAGCAAATAGATAATTTGAAAGCAACTTATACAGATTATCAAGTTGAAGCAAACAAAGGAGATTTGATTTGCCTGGTGGGAAATAATATATTACTTGATAAAGAATTATTATCTGAATTATTCAAAAAAATTGAGAATTACCAAGTGGATTATATACAATTTGGAATAAATAAACAACTTTCTCTATTGTTTTCGAAAGAAAACACAAAAGAAATAATCGAAAAAATTCACTCAATTATTGGCAATTAGTTTTTAATTTCTTTTAGATTTTCAAAATATTTTCTAATGAGTTGCTCATAATCTTTGGTATAAGTGCGTCGAGCGTTGTTTATCATTTCCTGAATGAATTGATTCTGGCGGATAAACTTCTCGAAATCTGCTGAATTCGGACTATCCCGAAATATATCCTGAGCAGTACGACCTTGGCGGCGTTCTTCGAAGTCCCTATCATAAATTGATTTTGTAGCATCGAGCAAACGTGAGAGAATTCTTTCCTGCTTACGACGGGTTTCGGGAGAAACATTTCCACTTTGAATTTCGCGAGCCACTTCTTCCATTTCGCGAGCAATTCTATTTAAATCACCCAGAGCTAATTTATTTCCATCGGGAGCATTTCTTTGCTCTTCGGCAAGTTCCTGAAGAGATTTTTGAGCTCTGCCCTGACGGTCGGCAAGACGTGCCATTTGAGCTCGCTGTTCTTGTGAAAGGCTTCCGGGATTGTTGCCCTCGCCAAGTTGCTGCATAGCTTGGTTAATTGCTTGCTGTTCGGCAGCTAATTGTTGCAATCGCTGCTGGAAAGCCATACCTTGTCCGCCACTCTTGCTTTGTCCCTGTCCCATACCACCACCTGCATCGCAAGAACTTTGCTTGTTTTGCATCTGGCTTAGCATAGATTGCATTTGTCCGATAGTAGAGTTTAAGGATTTCATTGCCTCAATTTGTGATTTGGCAGCCTGGGACATTTGTCTGTTAGCAAGATATTCCACAGTTGCCCGCATTTGCATAAGAGCATTAGTCAATTCAGAGCCCATCTGAGGAGTAACAGCAAAGGATTTTTCGGCAAGTTGAGCCATTGAATTAGCGACATTGGAAACACTTTCGAATAAATCAGCTTGTTCATTGGCATATTCTGGAATTTTAGTAGAGTTAAAATCGGATTTTTGAGTTTTATCTTTCAATTTTTCTTGATTATTCGAGGTTGTAAGTAAATCCTGAAGTGCCTTTTGCATTTTGCGTTGAGCTTCACGATTTACTTTATCATTCATTTTGTCCTTGACTTCATTCATTTTTTGAGAGAAATTCTTAATTTTTTGAGAAGCTTTTTGCTGTTTCGATGAAGATTTTTTGAAATCACCTTTTTCTAATGAAGAAGAAGCTTCCTGCATATCCTGCGAAGTTTCTTCATAATTTAGTTCATCAGAGGCTTCGTTAAGTTCGCGTAAAGGCATTTCCTGTTCGCCAATTTCTTTCATAAGATTGCGAAGTTCATCGAGTTCTTTATTGATAGATTTCAATTCTTCCCGAAGTTCTTGCTGTTTGCGAGCAAGTTCTTTTCTTTTGTCTTCGTCGTTAGGATTAGTATTTTTCAACTGATTTTCAAGTTGATTTTGTTGATTTTTTAGTTCTTCGGAACGTTTGGCAATAGCATCAGCTTTTTGTTCTGCCTGAACACGTTTAAGAATTTTCATAGTTCGTTCGATACTACGGCGGAATTTTTCTTCATCAAATTGTATTGACTGCATAGCTTTTTGAAGTTGTTCGGGCGACATATTTTGCAGAGAATTTTCCATTTGTCGCTGTAATCGTTCAAGTTCGGGTGAACGCACTTCTTGCATTAATTTCTGGAGTTCGAGATATTTTTGCAGAGTTTCGGGAGATAATAAATTATTTTGTTGAAGTTTATCGGTTGTTTGAGATAAATCCTGCGATAAATTATCAACTTTCTTTTGTAATTCAGACTGTTTTTTCAGAATATCTTCAACTTTTTTCTTTTCTTCCCAATTAAGTTCTTTTTTATCTTTTTTCAGTAGTTCCCGGTTTATCGCTTCCATTTCTTTCTTTAAGTTTTCAGATTCTTTAGCAATTTTCTGAAGTTCTTTTTCAACCTTTTCGTGAACAACATCTGAGCGATTCATTAATTCATCAGGAGAAGGAAGCCTGACGGTTATAGTTTGGGTGCGTGCGGACTTTGGACCATTGATAATGTCGTTGTCTAAAACTTCCACAAAGAATTCATATTTATCTTCGGGAGTGATATGCACTTTTTTTAAGTCCCAAACATAGGGCAAATCCTGAATAGTAGAGTTGCTTGCAGATAAAGGAATTGGAATTTGCTTATAATTTTTATCCGGTGAAGAGTATTTTGATTCAATTAATTTATAGTGCAATTTTACAGAACTGAAGCCATAATCATCGCTAATTGCAACTTTAATTGGAAGAATAGCATTTTTATCGAGTTCGACATTCATTGTTGGAGACTGTAGCGAAATTGATGGATATTCATCTTTGCCGGAGACCACAGAATAACGAATAGGGTCAGGATTTGTTTGCCCATCGACATCTACAATTCTAATGTGATAGAAACCATTGAAATTGCATACAAATTTGCCAGTTGCGACTTTATCTTTGACAGACATCTGGATAAGAGTTGTATCAAACCGAGGGATTGAGTCTTTTTCACTGAATTTATTTTTTTCTATTACCAATTGAGCGGATTTGATTTTCTTGTTGGAAAGCACAGAAATATTTACCGAAGAACCATTAAGAGCAGAAATATCGGCATTTTGCTCATCAAAATCTTTTGGAGCAAGTCCTGTATAAGAGGGATAGGTAACTCTGCCACTCAATGAACGGATTTGAGGCAAATCAACTACCTGAATAGAACCTAATTTAGTGATGACATTTGTTGTAAGCCATTCAGCAGAAGCATAGAACTGAAGATTGGATTTTACAGCAGCAATAGAGTAAATATAGACGTCGCCTGTATCGAGACGAAGAATGTATTCGTCATAATTTTTTTGCTTTTCTTCTTTAATAAGTAATTTAATAGTTTCCGGGGCTTGACCTCTGGATTTAATAACTATTTGAGCGGGTTTGCCTCGCAAAATAGTTTGTTGTTGATTGACTAATGTCAAGCTAAATGGAGGAGGTGGGAGATATGATTTATTCCAGTTTATTACTCGTTCGAAGGCAAATCCAAAAGAAGACTGAAAGACAAAAAATGAAAAAAGAAAAACAGTCAAAAAAACAAGAAATCTAATAACCGAATTTTTGAGTTTTTTGGTATCTAAAATCACACTGTAATCTCTGTCTTTCGAATAAGAAGTAATTTGTTCAAAGGCAGCTTCGATGAGTTCGGCGGACATTCCATTAGGTTTATTACGTTCCTGATAAATTTGAACTGCATTGCTTAATCTATCTTTGACATCAGGGTATTGGGCACCAACTCTGAGAGCTATAAGATGCAGTGGTGGACGACTTTTTGGTAATAAGAAGCGAGCTAATCCATCTTTCAAAAAGAATGACAGTAGCATTATTGAAGAAAAAACAACAAATCCGAACAATATCCCACGGAAGAAAACATCTCCCTGAGCAAAAAGTTCAATTAAGGTAACAGTAAAAAGAACTGATACAATAAAAGTAAGGGCATTGAAGAGCCCTGAAAACAGAATAATGAAGCTTTCTTTTCTGCGAGTGATGCGAAGCTTCTGGATGATTTCTTTATATGTATCTCTTTTCATATCAATCAATTAGTTAGTGCATAAACAATAATATTTGTGCCAATTTTCAAGGCAGCTTCCCTTTTTTCAGGCGGGTTGTTGTGAACCTCGGGGTCTGCCCAGCCGTCGCTAGGATTGGACTCATAAGTGTAGAAAACACACAGACGCCCATTATGAAACATACCAAAACCTTGCGGGGGGTTGTTGTCGTGTTCGTGAATTTTAGGAAGACCATTTGGAAAAACAAAATGACAATTATAGATTTTATGATTGAAAGGCAGTTCAATAAAATCTTTATCTGGAAATACTTTTTTCATTTCACGGCGAATATGCTCGTCTAAACCGTAATCATCGTCGATATAGAGAAATCCTCCATTTTCTAAATATGCACGTAAATTTCGTGCTTCTCTTTCGGTGAAATTAACATTTCCGTGACCGGTAAGAAAAATCACCGGATATAGGAACAAATTATCATTAGCTAAATCAACGTAAAAGAATGTAGATTCAACATTTATGTTTGTGTTTTCACGAACAAATTTGAGCAAATTTAATTCTGCCGATTGGTCGTTGTACCAGTCTCCCCCACCGGAATATTTGACACGGGCAATTTTGAAAGCACTTTTTTCCTGCGACTGGGCAAATAAATTAATCGATAATAATGATATTATTATTGATAAAACAATTAGTTTGACATTTATCTTAAACATACAGTATAATTTCTAATAAAATACCATAATAAAATAAAGACGTTTTAATAATAAAAATGTTACAAAGATAATCAATTAATCATACTGAATTCATAAAATATAAGTTTTGTTCATCGAATATTAGCAATGATTGCTGAATAAATCTAATTTTGTATGAAATTAGTTGTAAACTTAGGGGACAAAAATGAGAAATGTATTTTTCACACTTATTATGTTTTTTGCATTTATATTAATTGCAAAATCTGAAACATTAGTAAAAGGTAAGGTTCTGAATTACGATACAAAGCAACCTATTGAAAAGGTAACTGTCGAAACAAGCAATGGATTAATCAAAACATTAACAGATGCTAAAGGAGAATTTCAAATAAGTTTGCCAAACAGCGGGGAGTACAGAATAACTTTCACTTCGCCAACCGGCAATCAACTTACAAAAAAAATAAAAGTCGGGGATGAAAAGGAACTTCTTCTAAATGTAGAGATATTATCGAAAAATTACAATTTAGGTGAAGTGGTTGTATATGGGGCATCCCGAAGAGCTGAAAAAATAATGTATTCTCCATCGGCTGTATCGGTTGTATTCAGTGAAGAGTTGGAAAGGAAATCCCGCCAAGGGCAATTAGCATATTCAGTTGCAGGGAATGCAGGAATAGATGTACTTCGCAATGGAGCAAATGACTTTATTGTTAATGCAAGAGGTTTCAATTCCGGATTAAATCGCAGAGTATTGGTATTGCAAGATGGACGCGATGTGGCTATGCCACTGCTGGGAGCTTTGGAATGGAATTCTTTCTCTTTGCCAATGGAAGAGTTTGAAAGCGTTGAATTTGTGAGAGGACCATCGGCAGCACTTTACGGAGCAAATGCTTACAATGGGGTTTTGCTTTTGAAAAGCCAGTCGCCTCGCTACAATCAAGGTGGCAAAGTTTCTATTTTAGGTGGAGATTACAATACATATAAATTCGATTTACGTTACGCAGGCAGTATTGAAAATCTATTTTTCAAAGTTAATGCGGGGCGTTCGTATTCATTAAATTTTGCAAATAGACGCGATTCAGTCAGATTTTTAGAATATTCCGGCTTGCCGTTGGAAAAGCGAGTGCTTCGCCCAGAAGACAGGAATACTTATTCGAACTATGGTGCAATACGTTTAGATTATTACTTTGACGACAGCAAATCAATTACAGGTGAATTTGGTTATTCACATAATGGAAATGAAGCATTTGTGTTCGGACTTGGAAGAACGTTTGTCAAAGAAACAGAGAGACCATATTTCAGGTTGGCATATAATTCTGATAGAATAAATATTCACTCTCATTATATGAGCCGTTTTACTCCGGATACGATGTGGTTACTTGTTCCAAATGCTCCGTTGTTAGATAACTCGAAAGATGTGATGTTTGATGTTCAGCATAATTTTTATTTAAGAAACAATATACACTTTATTTGGGGAATAACTGAACAACTTCAATACATCAGAACATACGGAACAAGCATTCCGAATAATGTAGATGCAGATTTCACAGGTGTTTACTCTCAGATTGAGTGGCAAGCCGCAGACAATTTGAAACTTGTGGGGTCAGCAAGATATGACCACGCGAGCATTCATCCATCATATTTTTCGCCAAGATTTTCTGTTGTTTATTCACCAATAGCAGGAAACCAATTTAGATTATCGATAAATAAAGGATTCCAAAGACCAAATTATTCAGAATTATATCGATTAACTCCAGACGCACCAGCATTTTCAACCAAGACGAAAGCACCTGTTAATTTCAAAAATATTGAAAAGATAATTGCAGATAGTATAGCAAGCTTAAGCGGTGTGCGTCCGGAAATAAACTTAAATCTAAGTCCAACCCGTGCATTTGCAGTTGGCAACGACAAACTCGAAGTAGAAAAAATCACTTCTTTTGAATTTGGATATAAAAACACGATTTCGGATAATTTCTATATTTCAGTAGATTTGTTTTATAATAGACTTACAGATTTTATTACGAATTTTTTGCCTGGCGTCAATCCAAATATTCAAGAATGGTCGCCTCAACTGCCAGATAGCTTAAGCCAATACGCTGAATTGGTCAAGAATATTGTTTATTCCGAGCTTTCAGCAAGAGATAAAGCAAGATTATCAATATTTAACGGACAGCCTGCATTTATTGTTTCAAATACAAACATTGGCAAAGTTGATGAATATGGAGTAGAATTAACGGCATTTTACAAAATAACTAATAATTTCAGTGCAAAAATTGATTACAGTTATTTTGGTTATGATGTAGTTAAAAACAAGTCTGCTCAGCCATTGCTACCGAATACAGCTCCACATAAAGCAAATTTATCTTTAAATTACGTTCAGCCGAATTCATTTGATATAACATTGGATGTATATTATTCACACAAATTTGATTGGCTTGCAGGAACGTTTCAAGGCAAAGTGCCGAGCTACACAATAGTTAATTTAAATGCGGGATATGAATTAACAAACAATTTAAGTCTTGGTTTAAACGTTTATAACTTGTTAAACAAAAAGCATTATCAAATATTTGGTGGTACTTATATACCGCGAGTAGCAACAGCAAAAATTAATTATAAGTTTTGATGAAAAAAAAAGTAGTTTATATTTGCAGAGAGTGTAGTTATAAATCGCCACGATGGCTTGGAAAATGTCCTAATTGCAATGCCTGGAATTCATTTGATGAAACAATAGACGATGCCGGTGCCCGCAGAAGCAGCACCGGCAAATCTATTAATTCGGCAACTGTTGTTAAATTAAGCGATATTTCCACAGATAAGCAGTATCGAATTCATACTACGATAAAA
>JAOAGZ010000032.1 GCA_026415495.1 Eximiradius proteiniborus
ATGATTTGTATGGTAAGAAAGGAGAATGAATTATGGCTATTATTTATGTTTATAATCCTGCTACAAACGCTATGGAAACCTATATACGAGGTTTGAATGAACCTATGCCATATAATTACAGAGCTTTGACGTATATCAAACTTAAACAGTACGATAAGGCTCTCAAAGACTTCGATTTCTTAATAGCAAATGAGATACCTGTTCCTGACATTTTCAGCAATAGGGCAATTGCTAATTTCTTTTTGAAAAATTTTGAAGATGCTGCAAAAGACTATACACGTGCTATACATCTTAATCCTAATTCATCTGTTTTGTATTATAATAGAGCAAATGCTTACTATAATTCAAAAAAATATCTCGATGCGATTCTGGATTATGATAAAGCAGCCGAAATTGAACCAAAATTTGCTAATGCATATTTAGGACGTGGAAATGCTAATTATGCACTTGGCAACTTCAAAGAAGCTATCAAAGATTATAGTAAAGCAATAACTATAAATCCAAGACTTTACCAGGCATATATTGGTAGAGGTAATTGCTTTATGAAGCTAAGATACTATAAGAAAGCACAAGAAGATTTTACATTAGCAATTGAGATAAAGCCCGATAATCCATTCGGTTATCTCAATAGAGGTAGTGCTTTTCGTGCGGATAATAAATTCTCAGATGCAGCAAGAGATTTTAATCAGTTTCTGAAACTTGCTCCCGCTTCTAATAATTCAATGCAAATTAGACAATGGTTGAAAAAAAATGGATTGCCTGTTGAGGCTTAATTAGCACTTTTGTATTTATAGCCATCAATTAATGCTTTGAATAAAGTTTTGAGATGTTCAAAATTCTCAACAGTTCGCAAAAAAGTCAAAAAATAGCCAATCGGTCTGAAATAGGGAACAAATCCGTTTCCGTGTAGCTTGTCAATAGCAGATAAGTTGCGAACCATATAATAAGTTTTCCAGGTAAATTTAGCCTTGTCAGGAACGGGAGTTATAAGTCTAATGAATATAGCATCTCTTATTACAGCAGCTCGGAAATTATTCTTTAAGGCTCTAACCGAAAATTCAGTATCATCCCCATAAATGAAAAATTTTTTTTCGGGAAGACCTATTTTTTCGAATACATTTTTATGAATTAGTGGTCCTTCGAAAGTAAATGCTTCAACTGGTATTGTTTCATTAGCTAAGTCATTTTTTGAGATAATTTCTCTCCATATGCTTTTAAAAGGATTATCAAGAGAAATTTTTTTTACATCATTTAGATAAACGTCTTCTATATTATATCGTAATGGGCATAAAATATCATATTTATCACAATATTTCAGTAAAACTTCCAGACAATTTGGTTTTGCTACTACATCATCATCCATTAACCAAATATAGTCAGCACCTTTTGAATATGCATATTTTGAAGCTGTATACTGTCCGCCTGAACTTCCAAGATTATCCTGAGTAATTGTAGTAATATCGGTTTGTTCAGATAACCATTCGTAGGTTCCATCATTAGAACCATTATTGACAACAACTATTTCATCAATTTGGTGAGTTTGCTTCCTAAGTCCATCAATTACCTGCTTCAATAAATCGAGCCTGTTATATGTTACTACGCAAGCAATTATTTTTTCCATATACTTTCATCAATTAAGTAGAAATGATTATTTTCGTTGTGAAGAATATATTTTTCTATATAATCAGAAGCAATAACGTGGCTTGGGAACATTACATGTTTTGAAATATCATTTAAACCAATCCATTTGAAGTCCGAGTGTTCTTGTGAAATATTAACTTTTGCATCATCATATACTTCAAAAACAAAAACCGGTGAAAAATTAACTTCATTTTCGCGATAATTGTAGAATGAAGCTAAATAAGGCAAGTTCCATAATTTTATTGGTACAATCCCAGTTTCTTCGAATACTTCTCTAATTGCTGTTTCAATTGGAGTTTCAAATTTTTCAATACGACCAGTTACTACTTGCCAAACATTTGGATATGGCTTTGCATTTTCATTTCGCTTAAGAATTAATTGTTCATATTTTTCTTCTTTTTTATTAAAGCGAATAATATGAACCTGAACAGTTTTAGTTTTGTAATTCATTTTAAAATATATACTTTATTGCAACAAATCCTCCAATCAAGAGTATTGCAAATGCAATAGATAACTTATCGAAGTATTTATCTATGAAATATTTTATTTTGGGACCTAAGAAGTAAATCAGACCGCCTACCAGTGTAAATCTTGCGGCTCTTCCAATTAGTGATACTCCAACGAAAGAGAAAAATTCCATATTTACTGCTCCTGCAGCAATAGTCGCAACTTTATAGGGGATAGGAGTGAATGAAGCTAAAGCAAGAAACCATATTCCCAATTCGCTATTATATGCTTCTACAATTCTGTGCCAAGCATCCTGTGCGTGGTAAAAATCAATAATTCTGTTGCCAACAATTTCCATCAGCCCCCATCCAATGTAATAACCACCAATTCCACCAATCACCGAACCTATTGTACACCAAAAAGCTGCTCTAAATCCTTGCTTAGGAGCGCTAATTGCTATTGCAAGCAACAATATATCTGGTGGCAATGGAAAGAATGATGCCTCTATGAAAGAAATAATAAATAATGCTTGAAAAGCATAAGGTTTGTTGGCAAAGCTTTCCATCCATTCCTTGCCATATTTCATCCATTTTTGAACTGCAGACAATATCATAATATTAATTAATAGTAAATAACAAAATTAAACAAAAAATTTATTTTATATTCTATGAATATTTACGATTACCAATAATTCTTATATTAATTTTGAGAATTCGACTATTTTCAATAAATTATATTTCTTATAAACTGAAAATTGCAAATAATTATAGGAGACAAAAAATTGAAAAAGGGCTTTAAAATTGTATTAGTTTTGTTAGTGTCTGCATTGTTAATGCAAGGTTCTCAGTGTGCTTCACGGGAAATGACAACTGCAAAAGTTGCATATCAAAACAAAGATTATCAGAAAGCAATTGAATTTGCAAAACTTGAAGTTCAGAAAAATCCAAATAATTATGAAGCAAAACTCTTGCTTGCAGATTCATATATTCAATTGCGTGATATTGAAAATGCTCATATTGTTTTCAAGGAGTTGATGGATAAAGATACTATTAGTATCATAAAAGAAAGAAAAGTTGGTATGCGTAATGCTCTTTGGGTGAATGCATACAACGAAGCCTGGAATTACTATTCGAAATTTAATAAAACGAAAGACGAACAAGCATACTTGAAAGGAGTTACATTTACACAAATCGGTGCATTTTATATGCCGAGAATTGTTGATTTCTACATAATCGAAGCAAGTCTTCACGAACTAAAAGGCGACCAGGAAAAAGCAATGGAAGCTTATAACAAATATGTAGAAAATATTAAACCTGAATTAGATTTTGCAAAAGCAAACAGTATTTATATTAATTTCCCGACTGAAAAATTAAGTGAAAAGTTTGGGAAACCATCGAAAGTAAATTCTTCAATCAATATGTCGGGCGATTCGATAAGAACGGATACATATATTGTTNAAGGTCGTACTGTTTACTTTTTCTCCGATAAGGCAAACGGACAGTGGCAAGTTGCAGGCTGGCGTGTGAACCCACCAAGAGATTGGTTACCTACTGAACAAACACAATTTACTCCTCTAAATAGTTCTCCGATTGGCGCTCTTGCTTCATATTATTATCATAATGTGAAAAATAAGGAAGCTGCTCTCAACTATGTCAAATTGCTGACGATTTTAGAACCATATAATGCTGATGCCAATACATCGCTTATTAATCTCTATATTGAATTGGATAAAAAAGATGTTGCTATTAAAGAAATGGAAGAGTTAATTAAAGCTGAACCCGAAAATAAAATTTATTGGGAGCAATATGGTTCTCTATTAATGAATTTCGGTGATTATGATAGTGCAATTGAAAAATATCAAAAATCACTTTCAATCGACCCCAATTATGATTTTGCACTAAGAAATATTGCTTCTGCGTATAAAAACAAAGCTTATAAAATCCAAGTTGCAGAACAAGACAAATTGGACAAAGATCCGAAATATAAAATTAATGTTGAAGCATTTATGCCTTATCTTAGAAATTCCGCAGATTACTTTGAACGCTCTCTAAATACTCAACAATTCAAAGATGATATGGACGTTCTTGCAGAGCTTGCTAACATTTATTTAGTAACGAACGAAAAAAATAAATTAGATGTTGTCGTTTCTAAATTAGAAGCAATTGAAAATAAAATTGACGATAGTAAAAAATCTAATTATTATCTTAAAATGATTAAAATTTACAGCGATATGAAGAACGAAAAGAAACTAAAAGAAGTTCAATCAAAGTTTGAAAGTATTAAATAATTAAGGTGTTTTTATGGATAAAAAAGAAAATCAGCCACAACAAATCAGTATAGAACTTGGTGAAAAAGAAGCTGAAGGTATTTATTCAAATTTGGCGATTATTTCTCATTCTCCAGCAGAGTTTGTATTTGATTTTACTCGCTTGCTTCCGGGAGTGCCGAAAGCAAAAGTTATGTCTCGGATTATTATGACACCACAACATGCGAAATTACTACTTCGTGCTTTGAATGATAATATTCGTAAGTACGAAGCTACTTTCGGCGAAATCAATGTAGATGGACCTATGGGCAAACTGTTTGAAGGTTTCGGTTCTGGAACACCAAAGGTCAATTAATTTTGATGTAGTTGTAAAAGAGGCTGATTTTTTATCAGCCTCTTTTTTTATTTAGTTATTTCCAAACTCAAATATTAATATTCGGAATATCTTCAGAAAAATAATCAATGGAGGTTAATAATATGTTAATTTTTTTGTAATTTTCGTATAAATCAATTGCAAAATAACAAAGGTGAAAAATGATTGAAAATTTTGATGATTTAAGAAAATATGATACTTCCAAAATGTTTCAGGTATTACTTGATTTTCCTGAACAAATAAAAGAAGCAATTGAAATTGCTCATAATTGCCATACATTTAAAAATACTGACATTTTGCCGACAAAATTTCTAATACTTGGAATGGGAGGTTCAACAATTGGTGGGGATTTGCTTCGTTCCTTTTGTAGAGAAGTTCCCGGAGCTAATCATCTTCAGATTATCATTAATAGGAGCTATGAAATTCCTGCTTTTATCGACGAAAGTTGGTTTGTGATTGCTTCATCTTATTCCGGAGGGACAGAGGAAACAATTTCAGCGTATAATTTTGCAAAATGTAGAACAAAAAATATTATAGCTATTACAAGTGGTGGGCAACTTGAAGAATTAGCAAGACAAGATGGTTTCCCAGTAATAAATATTCCTTCTGGCTTTATGCCAAGATGTGCGTTGGGTTATTCTTTCTTTATATTACTTTTGTTGCTGATTCGCATCAATGCTATAGATAGTAATCTCGCTAAGTCAATATTAAACAATACTGAAAGAACTATAGAATTATTAATAAATAAGTCAAAAATCTATTCAGAAAATACGGGCAATAATCTTTCATTATTAATTGCTAATAAAATTAAAGGGAAAATCCCTGTCATTTATTCATCTGAAAATATTCTTGATGTTGTTAATTTACGTTGGCGAGGTCAAATCCAGGAAAATTCCAAGAATTTGGCTTTTGGTGGTTTTCTTCCGGAAATGAATCATAACGAAATTAATTCCTGGATTGAACCAAGTTCCTTAATCCATCACTTTGTTTTCATTCTGTTGCGTGATAAAGAGGAAAATCAGCAAATTTCAAAACGTTTTGAGGCAATTAAGCAGATTTTTTCTGAAATGGGTAATGAAGTCATTGAACTTCAAAGTGATGCTGATAATTTGCTTGCACGAATTTTTGATTTGATATATTTAGGTGACTGGGTAAGCTATTGGCTTGCTTTGCTGAATGGGCAGGATCCCACTCCAATACCGCTTATTTCTAAAATGAAAGAAATTTTAAGTAAATGATTTTGCATTTCTAAATTCTTTTTTGAAGTGATGATACAGAAGCAAGTTGCTATTGTTTTACATTCTTTTGATTTTGGTGAATCGAGCAAAATTATTTCAGCATTTACCCGCGAAAAAGGAAGAATTTCACTTATTGGTAAAGGTTTACGAAATCCCAAAAGTAAATTGCATTTTGCTTCGCAACCGTTGAGCATTTTGGAAATTACCTACTATGAAAAAAATAGGGAAGGGCTACACTTGCTTTCAACTGCTTCGAATTTTATTCCTATGAATGCAATCTTATCTTCGCTTGAACATATTACTTGTGGAATGATGATGCTCGAATCAATATATCATACCTTAGGTGAAAATAATCCATTTGAAGACTTATTTGATTATTGTATTGAAGTGCTCAAATTATTGAACAATGTTGCTCCCAATCCATTCAACTTTTTTATAGCTTCACAGTTTAAACTTGCAGAAACTCTTGGTTTTTGGTTGCAGTTCGATTTTATGCTCGATGATGATGTTAATAGAAGTGAAAAGTATGCTTTTTCTATTGAAGATGGTCGCCCAATAAAGTTAGGTTCAAATCTGAAAAATTCATTTATTTTTGACTATCATACTGCTTTTTATTTACAAAAAATATTTAGATTGCCATTGGAAGATTTACATTCTGTTTCTGAAGATAAATCGTCTTATTCAAAAATAATTTCATTTTTCGAAAAATATTTTAGCTTTCATCTTGAAAAATTTTTTGAATATAAGTCATTTAACTTAATTCGATTGATTTAGTTTTTATTTAATTTATCTTGGAGCATGATAATGATAAACGGTTATTTTGAATTTTTAGAAGGTTATCTGGCACAAATACAAAAAGATTTTGAAAATTATCAAAATAATTATTTCCCAAAACGCAGTCCTGAGTTTTTCTGTTTAGAATTGAATGGTGAAGCAGGAGAATTAGCAAATTTAGAGAAAAAAATCTGGAAAGGTAAGCATATTCAAATGTGTGAAATCGCAGATGAAGCGGCTGATACTTTTATTGCCTTACTAAATTATGTCAATTCTCGTAAAATTAATCTTGCCGAAGCAGTTGCAAATAAACTGAAAATAATAGAGAAAAAAAGATTGGAACTTGCTCAAAAAGGTGAGGATTACTAATGTTCGAGATTGTTATTGCACTTATTATTGGCATTATTGCTGGTGTCGCGGCTGGTATGTTTGGCATAGGTGGTGGAGTAGTTATCGTTCCAGCTTTAATTATTATATTTTCATTACCTTTGCATATGGCAACGGGAACTTCTCTGGCATCGCTTTTATTACCTGTCGGTATTTTTGCTTGTATAAAATTCTACAAATCTGGATTTTTAAATATTAAAGTTGCTGCTTTGATTGCTTTGGGATTATTAATTGGAGTATATTTTGGAGCAGAAGCAGTCGTAGCAATAAGCCCTAATATTCTTAAAACAATATACGGCTTTTTTCTATTATTTGTAAGTTTCTATTTTATTAAGCCATTAGAGCTAATTAAAAAAAATAAGTCTGAAAAAATTGTATATGAGTATAAAAATACGGTTTCACCGTTATTCCCGTTTTTTGTTGGAGTATTAGCCGGAATTCTTTCAGGAATGTTTGGAATTGGAGGTGGGCTTGTAATTACACCATTTTTAATGTATGTGCTTCGATTCCATCCAAAAAATGCAATTGGAACATCATTAGGTGCGTTGCTACTGCCTGTTGGATTGCCGGGTGTAATAGTATATCTGAATAATGGTTTTATTGTATTAAATATTGCTGTTGCTATTGCAGTTGGCATTGTTTTTGGGGCAATTATTGGAGCAAAAATAACATTATCTTTAAAGACAAAATATGTAAAGATTGTTTATGGTGTTTTTTTATTACTAATGGCATTGGATTTTATTGTTGGAGGCTCGATAGCAAATAAAATATAAATATTTATGCTATTTTGTTAATTTTGTATAAATGCTTATAGGGAAATAATGGTAACAATAAATGTTGAATACTTAGGCGATTTACATTGCAAGGTTACTCACGAACCTTCCAAAACAAGTTTTTTTACTGATGCACCTTTGGATAATCAAGGACGTGCTGAATATATATCGCCAACTGATTTGACGGCTGCTTCTATTGCTTCGTGTATTGCTACAATTATGGGAATTGCTGCTCGTGCCCGTAATATTGATATTCAAGGTTTGCATATCTCTGCTAAAAAGGAAATGACTAACGTTCCATTCAGAAGAATTTCTGCTATTTATCTTGATATTGATTTTCCTATTGAACTTGATGAAGAATCTAAGAAATTATTTATTAACATTATTAAAAATTGTCCTGTTTCAAGAAGTTTAAACCCAGAAATTAAGATAGAAACTACTTTCAAAATTAAAGGTGAAGTCGTCGATATTAATGAGTATTTGAAATGAAAAAATATATTTTATTAATTTTTATCTATTCCATTTGCTTGGCAAATGCTCAATTGAGCAAGGATATTTCATTAATTTTTAATGAGTCAGTTCGAGAGTATAACAACAAAAATTATCAATCTGCTTTATTGCTAATCGATAGTGTTCTTTTGCATGCTCAAAATGAACACACTTTCAATCTTAAAGGGGCGATATTATTCGCGATGGATAGTGCTAGTTTAGCTGAATGGTATTTCAGAAAAGCCATTGAGTTAGATAGCAGTTCCATTGAATATCGGGAAAATTTAGTGCAATCATTAATGAAACAAAAAAAATTCGACGAATCGATAGATGAAATTAATAAAATAATAAAAATAGACCCAGAAAAATCATCTACTTATTATAGTCGTGGTGTTCTTCATTCAGAAAAAAAAGATTATCAGAAAGCAATTGCAGATTTTTCTGCTGCAATAAATCTTAGTCCAAATAATCCTAATTATTATCAAGCCCGTGCTGAAGTGTATTATCTTATTGCTGAATATCAAAGGGCTTTATCCGATATATCCCAATCTATCAAGCTAAACCCAGACCAAATTTCCAATTTGCGTCTACGTGCTTTTATACTTTCGCAACTAAATAACTATAAAGATGCTCTTAGTGATTTTAACAAATATCTTCAATCAAGTCCTAATGATAAAGATGCTTTGCTCGGTCGTGCAATTGCCTTGTATGAGACAGGGAAAAAAATTGATGCTCTTAGTGATTTAGATAAAGTAATTGAACAAAATAGCGTTAATGAAAATGCTTTACTTAATCGAGCCGCGATATATTTTGAACTTGAAATGTATGATCGTGCTTTGAGTGATTACGACAAAGTATTGCAAATCAATCCATTGAATTTTAATGCTAATTTTGGTCTTGGGGAAATCTTTTTTGAGAAAAATGAATTTGAAAAAGCATTAGCATATTATTACAAGGCAATTGATATTTCCCGGGATAACTCAAATCTTTTTATCAAGGCAGGTAATGCTGAATACAACTTGAAAAATTATTCCAAAGCAGTAGATAATTTTTCTCGAGCCTTGTCGATAAATTCAAATCAGCCGCAAGTATTCTTCAATAGGGCTCTGGCTTATAAAATGCTCGGTCAAAATGAGAATGCTATTAATGATTTTTCTGAATTCATTAAAATAGCAAAAAATCTACCTGAACTTTCTTCTTATAAAGAAAAAGCAGAAAAAGAAATTAAACAACTTAAATCCAAATAATTATGAAAGATAAATTTATCATCATTGCCGGTCCGTGCCTTGCTGAAAGTGAGGATATTGTTGCCCAAACAACTGAGCACTTATCACAAATTGCTGGTAAATATAATATTGATTTTTATTATAAAGCTTCATTTAGAAAGGCAAATCGAACGAGTATTAATTCATTTCAAGGTGTTGGTGATGAACTTGCACTTGAGTGGATAAAAAAATACTCTTCAAAGTATAACCTAAGGTCTCTTACTGATATTCATACTCCTGATAATGCTCAGCTTGCAGCCAAATATGTAGATGTGTTGCAAATTCCTGCTTTTCTTTCTCGTCAAACTGATTTACTTATTGCTGCAGGCAATACCGGTAAAATAATAAATATTAAAAAAGCACAGTTCATGGCGCCGAAAGATGTCATAAAAGCTGCTGAAAAAGTGATTTCAACTGGCAACAATCAAGTTTGGTTAACTGAACGTGGTACTTTTTTTGGCTATCATGATTTGGTTGTTGATATGCGTTCTTTAATAGTTATGAAAAGTAGTGGTTTACCTGTGATTTATGACGCAACACACTCACTTCAGCAACCATCGGTTGGCGAACAATCTGGTGGTTACCGTCAGTTTATTAAATCACTTGTTCGTTCAGCTGTTGCAATTGGAATAGACGGAGTATTTTTTGAAACACATCCTAAGCCGGAAAAAGCAGAAAGCGATTCTGCTACTCAGATTAAGCTTGATGAGGCAGACAATTTCATTTACAATATATTAGAATTAAATGAATTTATTAAACGGCAATTGAATGCTTAAATTATTGATAAAAAATGTTATTTATTTAATTATTTTTCTAACGATTATTTTTGTAGCTACATCCTGCAATGAGAAAAAAGCTGCAAAGCCCAATACTCTTGATTCGCTTGATTTAGATATTCAACCTGATCAGGTAGCAATGAATTTTAATATAAGATTTATTGATTCAAATTGGACACGGGCAATTCTCATCGGGAAGCGAGGCAGGATTTTTTCTTCTCGTAATGAAACTTTAATTGATGGTGGATTGAAACTTGAATTATTCAATAAAGATCAAGTATTAACTACTTGGCTAATAGCTGATAGTGCTCGTGTTGATGATAACAGCCGCGATATGTTTGCTTTTGGGAACATTGTGGTTTATTCTGATAGTACACACACGCGATTGGAAACATCTTTTTTACAATGGAGTCATTCCCAACAGAAGTTTTTTTCAAACGTTTTTGTTCGAATTACTTCTCCAACTGAAATTATTGAGGGATTTGGCTTCGAATCAGACCAAGATCTAAAAAATTATAAAATTTATAAAGTAAGTGGAGTGAAACAATGAAAAATATGTTGATAGCCGGCAATTGGAAAATGAATACTAATGTATTCGAATCGCAAAAGCTTGTTGAATACATTCTTGGATTTGTAAAGACTAATGCAACTCTAAAGTCGAAAGTTTTGGTTTGTCCTCCTTTTACTAGTGTTTATGCTATTGGGCAGATGATTGAAAACACGAAACTGTTATTAGGTGCTCAGAATTGTTATTATGAAGAAAAAGGAGCGTTCACAGGAGAAATTTCAATTCCTATGCTTGAATATTGTGGCGTTAGTCATATAATTATAGGTCATTCAGAACGACGTTCTTACTTTAAGGAGGAAGACGAAATAATTAATAAGAAACTGTTAGCTATATTAGAATATAATTTAACACCAATTTTATGTATTGGTGAAACACTCGACGAAAGAAACCAAGGCAAGACTTTCGATATTCTAATAAATCAATTAGATAAAGATTTAGCTGGTTTAACAGGTGATACAATTGAAAGAGTTGTAATTGCTTACGAACCTGTTTGGGCAATCGGTACAGGTATTTCTGCTACGCGAGAGCAAGTTCAAAAGGCACATGATTTTTTACGTCATTTTTTAGTTGGAAAATTTGGTGAAAAAGCGAATAGAGTTTATCTGTTATATGGTGGTAGTCTGTCTGAAAAAAATGCAGATGAGATTTTATCAATAGAAAATGTAAATGGGGGACTGATTGGAGGAGCTTCACTAAAAGGTGATAGTTTTTGTAGCATTATTCAAACAGCCGAAAAATACATAATATGATAAACAAAATACCTAATATTCTTACTTTTTTTAGAGCTTTGGCAGCACCGTTTTTTTTTGTGTTGTTTTTGAGTAATAATAGAGATTTGATTCTTTTAGCTGCGATTATTTTTGTATTAGCTGCAATTACTGATTTTTTTGATGGTTATTTGGCAAGAAAAATGAATGTTACTTCTGAATGGGGGGCTTTTGCAGATCCACTTGCGGATAAGTTTCTGACTACATCGGTTTTTATTGCTTTTGTAATTATTAAAATAGTGCCACTTTGGATGGTCGCTATAATACTATTACGTGATTTTTCAACAACTTTCTTGAGGCTGGTGAAAATATCTAATAGAAAAATCAGGACTTCTTTAACTGCAAAATTCAAAACTTCTCTTCAAATGATATTTATTTTTGTAATTCTCTTTCTTTATATATCAGGTTTATTTTTAAATGGTAGTATTGCTATAACACTTCGAAACATTATTTTTTCTGATTATGTTTATTACTCAATGCTGTTGATAACTATTATTTCATTAGTTTCACTAATTGAATACGTCTATCAATTACTAATTCCTAAAACTGATGCTTAAAAAAAATGACATCTTAAACTTTTGGGGCATAGGGGAGTTAAAGCATTTTTCTTTAGCTTTACCGATTTTAATTGTGTATTTTATTTTTTCACTTATTCCATATGATTATCGAATTATTTTTATTAACCTCTTTTCATTAGCTTCAATACCGGTTTCTTTAGTTATAATCTCTAATGAAAGGAAATCTTTTGTTAGCAGAAAAATCAATTTTGATAAGATATTACCATTTATTTTGATAAGTAACTTTGATTTTGTGAGTATTGATGAGTTAAGGTACCTGATTTTTGCATTTCTCTATATTTTTTTGTTTAATTTACCGATTATCAGGTATAATTTTTATAAATCTCGTCCAATAGAAATAATTAGCAAATTAACTTTTGCAACTCTTTTATCATTATTTATTGCACAATTAATTGCTTTAGGATTATTACTTTTGCAGATTTCATTATATAATAAATAATTATTTTTTATTACTCAATTTTGTATTATTTTTGATAATTACATTAAAAGTGTATTTATCGTATGGCTAATCGTCGGCAATATAAAATTTCTGGAAGTGAAGGGGAAGTTAAGTCCAATTTTTCAGTTGAGCAGAAAGAATACATCGAAACACTTGAGAATACTGTTAATTACTTGAAAAATGAAATTGAAAGACTTAAATCTGATACTAATAATGTTGAGGTCTATCAAAAATATCACTATTTTCAGAACTTGATAAATTCAGCAATTGACATTTCTTTATCTACATCGGACAAAGAATTTGCTGACAAAACTCATAAATTATTTGTGCAAAATGCATCTGCAATTGAAAGTAATTTCTATTTTTATAATAAAAACAGCGAATTAAAGCCGATTAGTATTTCCGAAACTTCTGCTTTTTTGGATAACTATATTAATCATTTGGAAGAACAAGGCATTTTAGATTGGATTTTCGAACAAAATTGTTTAAAAGTAATACCAAACTTAGACGAAACTGCAATCAAACAAAATTCTATCTTTATTTTTCCTATTGCTCGAAATGAAAAGCGTTTTGGAGTTTTTCTTGCAAGCACAATACTTCACCACGATGCTATTGAAGACGAATTGTTATCTGTTTTTCAAAACACCTTACTAATAATATCTACAGCATTATTGAATTTAATATTATTAAAGCAAATTGAGGACATTTCTAATAAGTTTAATGTATTAAATCATCAATTGCTGAATACCTCGATTCTAATGTCTGTAGGTGAAATTTCGGGTGTCGTTGCACGCGAAATGGATAGTCCCATTAATATTATTCAAGCTAATGTTGATTTAATTACTCGATCTATTGGGAATATTGAACGTCGTGCTGAAATTATTCAAACAAATATTAAACGTATTGAATATCTGAATAGTTTTATTAAGAACTTGATTAATACTGGCGAATCCAAAGAGATCATTAATTTGCAAGAATTGATAAAAGAGACGATTTCAATTCTACAATATCAAATTGAAAATAAAGATGTGAAAATTATTGCTTCTTTTGACAATGATAATATATTTTGCGAATGCTATCGCAACCAAATCCAACACGTTCTGCTAAATATTTTGCTAAATGCTCGTGATGCTATGCCTAATGGTGGTTCAATAACTATTGGTTGTTTCAAGCAAAGCGATAAGAAAGTATCAATTAGTATTGCTGACACTGGAGAAGGTATTTCAGAAGAAGACTTCCAAAATATTTTCGAACCTCATTTTACTAATAAATCGGGTTCTGAAAAACTCGCAATCAATCTTTATATTTCAAAACTTATTATTGATAACCATAAAGGACGAATTTCATTTGCTTCTGAGCTGGGAAAAGGCACTACTTTCAAGATTGTATTACCTATTGCAAGAACTGAGTGAAAATTAATTACAAAATATTGATTTTTGTTTTTTCTTTGTTTTTTTGCGGGAATGTTCTTTACTCGCAGCAAATATTGAGAAATATTTCTATCGATAATAAAAATAATGTCTTTCTATTTTTCAGGAATTATCCAATAAACTTTAAATCCAATTTGTCTGACGACAAAATGAAAATTATTCTCAACCTTAATAATTGTCTTGTTGCTGATTCTGTTCGTATGAAACAAGGGAAAGGTATTATTAATGACGTTTACGTTAATTCACAAAAAAATGGAATAACAGTATATATTTCCTTGAATGAACAAACAGGATATACTGCTGTTTCATTGCCTTTTACACGTTCAATACTTGTTGAAACTTTCCGTTGGGTTCAATTAACACCATCAGAAGATACACTTCGGCAAGGATTGCTTGCGTTAGAAGATAATATTACGGAGGTTGCTCAACGGTTGTTGTTTGCTGCTAGTGTTCGTCAAGAGCCGTTAGCTGCATTTCACCTTGGACTTCTGTATTTACAACAAGGTAAAATAAATTCTGCTTTGCACAACTTACGTTTTGCTGGGCTTCACGGAGTGGATATCCCTGATTTATATGCTGCTCTATCGCAAATCTATTCGATAAAAGACCAATTAGATAGTGCTTCGAAATATGCTAAATTATTTCAATCTAAAACTGGGTTTACTTATTCTCCAAAAATTCCGATTGCAAACATTATTGAAACTGATACCATTTGTTTGGAACCTGTTTCACATTTAAACTTGGTTCCCAAATTTTCTCAAGATACCTTATCAACAAAAGATACTAGTGAATTAGCAAAGAAATTTGAAGCTATATTGAAAGATACAGTTAAAACTGAGGATGAAATTCCCGCAATATATAAACAAATTCTTACATACATTGGTGGGGTAGCTGCAGGGTTAATCTTGCTAATAGTATACTTATATCTTCGTTGGCGGCAGAAAAAGCAGAAAGAAGTTATTAACAAATCACGCCAGCCAAAAAATAAAAACACTTCCGCAAAAACAGAACAAAAGAAAAATAATGACATCACAGCTAAATTAATGGCAGCACGTGCTTACTCAAAGTCGCAAAAAAATACTATTGATGAAAAAAAGCAAGAAAAAACTGAATTAAAGACTGAAAATATTAAATTTGAAGATAAGCAAAAAGCAATTGAAAATATTATTGAAGAAATACGTTCCGAACAAGCTGAAAAAGAGACAGATACTCAAATTAGTGATATTGAACCGAACCCTCAGCCCAAGAAAATTGTTTCGGCAAAATTTGAAATTGCTATGAATCTTGTTGAAGAGCAAAGAAAAATAAAACAGAAGAATATTGAAAAGCTCGGGAAAGAATTTGTCATCGAAACATCAAGATTAAATGAAATTGCTCGTTCACTTGGAATCGAAAAAGGAAGTTTAGAAACTCGTAAAGCAATTGAAAATATCGAAAAAGATCCAGAAAGAATGCAAAAATTACTCGAACAATTCAAAAAAGATTAGCGATTATAATGCCGTTCTCCGAAAATTGCTGTTCCAATACGCACCATTGTAGCTCCCTCTTCAATTGCAATTTCATAATCGTGACTCATTCCCATAGATAGTTCATTCAAACTCAAACCAAGTTTATCGTTGATTTCTTCTAATTTACTTCTGAGTAATCTAAATTCTTTTCTAATGATTGCCTCATCATCTGAGAATGTGCCGATTGTCATTAGTCCTTTGAGCTTGACGTTTGGCAACGAAGAAACTCTTTCAGCAAGGTTTATTGCTTCATCCGGCTCGCAGCCAAATTTTGAAATTTCTCCAGAAGTATTAATTTGCAACAAAATATCAATTGTTCGATTATTCTTTTCTGCTTGACGAGAAATTTCAGAAGCTAATTTTTCGCTATCAACCGAATGAATTAAAGATACAAATGGAGCAATATATTTAACTTTGTTGGTTTGTAAGTGTCCGATGAAGTGCCATTCAGGCAAAATACCTTTTTCTGACAGAAGAGATTGTTTTTCTACTAACTCCTGAACATAATTTTCACCAAAAATCGTTGCTCCTGCATAGAATGCCGCAGAAATTGCTTCAATTGACTGTGTTTTGCTTACAGCAATAATTTTAATTTTTTCTGCATTTCTTGAAAATTTTTTCGCTACTTGTTCGATATTACTTTTAATTAATGAAATGTTTTGTTTTATATTTTCATTATTCATAATTTGACCTATGCTTTTTTGACAAAAATAGTAATTCAATTTGAGATAATCAATTTAAATGGAAACTCTATTAGGAATAGACTTATATTTATTCAAATTATTTAATCAAGCCTTTGTCAACCCAGTTTTTGATGTGATAATGCCAATTCTCACAAAGGAAAAGAATTTATTGCCTGTGTATGCTATCGCTCTGTTTATTCTGATATGGAGAGGTGGGCGTCGCGGACAAATTGTTGCGTTGCTTTTAATTATAACAGTTGTGATATCTGACCAGCTGAGCAGCACTGTTATCAAAAATCTTGTTGAAAGATGGCGACCTTGCCACGAACTAATTGATGTTCGATTATTAGTTAGCTGTGGGAGCGGCAAGTCGTTTCCTTCCTCTCACGCTGTTAATAATTTTGCTGCAGCGATTTTGTTGTCTGGATTTTTCAAACGATATTGGTATATTTTTATTTCCATTGCTGTCATTATTGCATATACACGAGTTTACTGCGGAGTGCACTATCCATCAGATGTGCTTGCTGGTGCATTGATTGGTTCTATGATTGGCTACCTGTGTTATAGATTATTTCTTGTGGTAAAAAATAAATTTAATATTGTTTTTTAGTGTTTTTTTCTTATATTAATTCGTAAGATTACTTTCTGATTGCAGATATTTTGTAGTATTAAGGAGATTATTTATAATATTATTATTATCAAATAGGTGATTTTATTAATGGGAAAAGATGTTTATTAATTTTCTTTATTTTTTGTTTTTGTCATCTATTATTTTACCATAGTATTTTTAACAATATAAAAGGTTCTTTATGTTTAATTTTTTCAAACGATTTTATTTAATATTAGCAATTGCTTTGGGTGCTGCTTCGTTTGCAAGTGCGCAAGTGATGATTGATGGCATTCAATACAGCAATCTCAAAGCAGCTTTTGATGCTATTAATGCTGGTACGCATCAGGGCAATATTAATGTCGAGATTATCGGCAATACAACTGAAACAGCTACAGCTGTTCTTAATGCTTCTGGTGTGGGGGCTGCAAATTATTCTCAGGTATTTATTTATCCTACTACCACTGCTACAATAACTAGTAGTGTGCAAAACGGTATTATCGAATTGCAGGATGCCGATTTTGTTACTATTGATGGTCGTATTAATATGGCTGGTTCCACACCTGCACTTACTATTCAAAGTACGGCAACCTCCAATGGTGTTTGCGTAAGATTGACTAAAACCACAGCAGGCGATGGTCCTAAAAATAACACTATCCAATATGTTAATTTTGTTGGAGCATCTGCTACTACTTCTACCATTTACGGTATTCTTGCAGGTGCAACAGGCACTACTTTGACAACAGGAGCAACTGGTATTGACAACTTAACAATCCAATACAATAATTTCCGCACATTATACTACGGTATTCGTATTAATGGGATAAGCGGCGGTCTTGCTCAAAATGCAAATATATCATATAACAATTTTGGCAATAATTCTACCGCAAATAATGGTCTTTATTCAGCTGTTTACCTTATATTTAATAATACACCTGTAATAAGTAACAATATAATTAAAATTAATATTGCTGCAGGCCAGAATACAATATATTTAAGTGGAACAACAAATGCAGTAATTCAAAATAATACTTTACAAAATATTACTGCTACAAGTACTTCTTACCTCATTTACTTGTTATCCAGTTCAAACAATGCTAATATAAGTAATAACTTAATTGAAAATGTTACAACAGCAGGTGGTTGGAGTATTTATCCTATTTATTTAAGTGCTTCTACGGGTGCAACTATCTCAAATAATACAATCAGATCAGTTAATAGTACATCAACGTTTGGTGGTGTATATTTTACAAGTACAAGCAGCAACTTTAATTTATCAAACAACTTAATTGAAAACTGTGCTGGTACAACTTTCTATGGTGTCTATACAAGTTCAAGCGCTGGGAATACATTTAGCAATACTATACGTAATTGTAATGCCACAGGTTTGATGTATGGTATATATGTTATATCCAGCGCATCAAGCAATATAACTTCTAATACTATTAGTAATTTGACTTCAACATCATCAAACTATGGTATTTTTGTTTCTGGTTCAGCAAATGTAACCACACAAAGAAATATTGTAACCAATATTACATCAACTTCTACTTCTACAACTGCACAAGCTGCAGGTATCTATGTTGGCGGTACATCTCCCAACAACAATGTTATAGTTAATAATTCAGTTGCAGGAATTTTTGATAATCTTAATAAAACATCCAGCCAATATGCTCTTGCAGGTATTAGGATAGACGCAGGAACAGGACATCAAATTTATCACAATAGTGTGAATCTGTTTGGCACAGCATCTGCAACTAATGCTTCTGCAAATATTTCTTCTGCTTTAATGATCTATAGCACAAGCTCCACTGGCTTAAATATTCGTAACAATGTTTTCGCAAATTCAAGAGTTGCATTTACAGGTTCGAAAGCTTATGCAATTTATATTGCCGGTGCAGGTAATAAATCAGGTTTAGTCATAAACTACAATGATTATTATGCCTCCGGTACACAAGCTGTTTTAGGCTTCTTAACAACCGACAAAGCAACTCTCGCTGATTGGCAAGCTGAAACCACACAGGATGCAAATTCAGTCTCTCTCGACCCAGTTTTCAATTCTAACACACTGCTTATTCCTTTTGTAACTTCACCAGTAGTAGGATTAGGCACTCCAATAGCTACAGTTACAACCGACTTACTTGGTAATGCACGTTCAGCAACAGCACCAACTTTAGGTGCTTATGAACAAGCAGGTGATTTTAGCTCACCAACAATTACTTTCACACCACTTGGTAATACTGCATTGCTGACAAATAGAACATTATCTGCTGTTATTACAGACTTAAGTGGTATCAATGCAGGAAACTTACCACGTATTTATTACAGAAAGACTACTAACGCCAATACATATGTTGATAATACTAATACAACAGATGGGTGGAAATACACTATAGCTACTCCTGGCGGACCAGATGAATACATCTTTACTATTGATAATTCATTGATTAATGGTGGCGTCCAGGCAGGTGATGTTATTCAATACTTTATCGTTGCTCAGGATGCTTCTGCAAATGCTCTTGTTGGTGTTTCCAGTGGGACATTTGCAACAACTCCAACATCAACTGATTTGACTGCTGCTAACTTCCCAATAAACGGTGTTTCTACAAGCTATAATTTATCTTTAGCATTTAGCGGAACATATCAAGTTGGTGCAGGGCAAACCTATACAACATTGACCGGTACAAATGGCTTCTTTGCTGCATTAAATAGCAATGTAGTAACTGGTAACGTAACAGTCGAAATTGTTTCTGATATTAACGAGCCTGGTACGGTAACACTTAATCAACAAACCGAAGAAGGTGGTAGTGGATTTACAATCACCATCAAACCTGTTGGTGCTCCACGCACATTATCTTTCAATAATTCCGGTTCGTGTATTGTTATTAATCAGGCTGATAGAATTACAATCGATGGTTTATTAAATAACCAGAATGGTTTAACAATTATTAATACCAATACAGCTACAACTTCCAACAACATTGAAATTATTGGAAGTGCTACAAACGGTGCAACCGATATTACCTTGAAAAATTTGAATATCATAGGTACCGTTGGAACGGGTTCCAGTGTTTATGGTATTTTACTTCGTGATGCTTCTGGTGCCACAACTAATAATTCTACAAGTCATAATATCTCTATTCTTAATAACAATGTTAAAAAAGCATACCACGGTATTAGAATACTTGGCAATGGGTTGAATGGAGTGCAAATCATTGGAAACAAAATTGGTGATATTGTTGATTCTATGACAGTTCGTGTTCGTGGTATTATTTTAAACGGTTGTAATGCTCCAATAATAAAAAATAATGAGATTTTTAACCTTGTTTGGAATTCGAGTCCAAATATTGCTGCTATTGAGCTTGCTGCTGGTAGTTTTCCAAATCCTGTTATTGAAGGAAATATTATTAGAGATGTGGCTAATACTTCTACTGGTGGTTACGGCGCTTATGGTATCAATATTGCCGCAAATGTTACTAATGCAAATATTGCGAACAACTTAATTTCTAATTTCTATTCGTTTGGTTATACAAATTCAAGTACTACTGATAACGATTTTGCAATTCGTCTTGGTGGTACATCTGATGGGATAAATATCTATCATAATACCATAAATATGGCTGGTACAATCCAGACAAACACGCAAACACCACGTAATGCTGCTGTTTTTGTAACTACAAATACTGTTAAAAACGTAAAAATCAGAAATAATATAATCATTAACTCAACTCAGCATGTTGCAGCTGGTGCTCAAGCTGTAATTTATTGGTTTAATTTTACATATCATGACTCGCTTGGCTATTATGTAGACTACAACCATTACTTTAATGGTGGCAATAAGCCAGTATTCGCAGTTTTAGGCTCCTCGACGTATTCTACATTCGATGCTTATAAAACAGCGGTTGCTCCTTTAGGTTTCGACCAGAATTCTACTTATGGTAGCTTGAACTTTATCGCACATAACAATCCTATTATTCAAGGTACATCACTTCTTGAATTAACATTGCGTAAGCCATTATTCACCGGTATGCCTGATTTGGATATACACGGTGAAACTCGCACAGAAATCAATAACCTTGCTGGTGCAGACATTGCTAATCCATCAGCTATCACAATTCAAACAGATTTGCCTGCTCTTACAAAGAAAGGTTCCAATGCTACATTTGAATTAACATTTGTTCCTGCTATAACTGCTTTTGCTGATGGTATTACTCGTTCGGTTCCTGCTGGTCATTATCCAGGTTTCACATATCAGTGGTTACTCAACAACAATACACTTACCAGTGGAGTAAATAATATTACACTTAACAATAATACTTTATTTATTTCGCAGACAAATCCAACGCATGCTGGAACATATAAAGCAATTGTTAGCTACGGTGCAGTTTCTGCTCAAACTGGAAATAGTGTTCTTGAAATTGAAACACTCGAACCAGAATTACTCTCACCTGCAAATAATTCAACTGATCACCCAATTGGAGAAGTTACATTGACTTGGGTACCAGCTCTTGATGCAACAGCTTATATTTTGCAGGTTTCTACAGATCCAAACTTCAATACAATCCTTGTTCAAGTTGATACAACTGGAACATCTTATAAACTAACTAACTTGCAATATTATACTGATTACTATTGGCGCGTTAAAGGATATAATTCGCAAAATCAAAGTTTATTTACAACAGCTTGGAAATTTACTACTCGACCTGCAATTTATCCTGTAGTTCTTGTTTCACCTGTAAACAATGCTCAAAACTTACCAATACAAAGCGCATTCTCTTGGAATTCAAACGTTGATGCTACTGAGTATGAAATACAAATTGCAACTGATGCAAACTTCACTAATGTTTTCTACACAACAATCACTACAAACCTGAGTGTAACTGTAGATCTGCAATATGAAACTAATTACTGGTGGCGCGTGCGTGGTAAAAATCCAAATCATACAGGTCTTTGGTCAGAAACTCGTACCTTTGCAACACGTCCGGCAATATTCCCTGTTGTATTGCTTACTCCAACCAATAATGCAACGGGTTTGAACATCAACATTACATTTACTTGGCAAAACAATGTTGATGCAACTGGTTACATTCTTGAAATTTATTCTGATTCTCTTATTACAAAAGTAGGTGAAATAAATACAAGTAGTTTATCTCACACTTATTATGGCTTGGACTTCAATCAATCCTATTGGTGGAGAGTAAAAGCATACAATGCTCAATATCAGAGTGCCTGGAGCGAAGTTCGTAAATTTACAACTGCTGCAACACCTCTGGCTCAGATTACTATTGGATCCGGAACAAGCGGACAGTCATATCCATTGGATAGATATTATAATATGAGTGCTTCAGAAGCTATTTACCTTGCATCTGAAATTGGTATGCCAGCTACTATTACTACTATTGCATACAATAAAGTTAGTGGAACAGATGTTAATCCTATTGGACCTGTTTCTATATTTATGAAGCACACAACTGATAACTCACTTGTTACAGGTGCTTACGATACTACTACTTTTACTCGAGTATATCACGGCAGTTTCCCGAACAATGCGACTACAGGTTGGATGCAAGTGAATTTGTCCACACCTTTTGCATATAATGGAACAAGCAATCTTGCTGTCCTGATTGTTAAGCATTATCAAGATTGGGTATCTTCTTATCCAAATTATGCTTATACGACGGTTACACCAAATCGTCATAGAGCCGCTCGTGATGACAACAATATGCCTACTTCTTTAACAGCAAGTAGCAGTTTGCCTAATGTTCGTTTTGGTTTCTCAGTGCAACCTTTGTCAACTCCTGTGCTTGTTTCGCCAGCAAATAATGCTGTCGATGTGCTTGCAAACGTTACATTCACTTGGCAAACCGTGAGCGATGCCTTAATGTATCGTATTCAAGTTGCTACTGATATTAACTTTACAAATATTGTTGAAAGCAAGGTCGTATCAACTAATTCAGCAACTATTCAACTTGGCTATACAACGACTTACTACTGGCGTGTAAGAGCAATTAATGCAATAAATGTATCACCTTGGAGTGAAACTCGTTCATTTACAACTGCACCATATGTATTGCTTGGAACATATTATATTGGAACAGCTACAAATGCTAACTTCCCGACATTTACAGCATTCTTTAATGAAATCAACAATAACGGTGCATTAGTAGGTGGCGACGTAACACTTGTTACAGTTTCTGATATTGCTGAACCTGGTCAGGTTAATATTCCTGAATTCCCGGAATACTTCGGTACTGGTCATTCAATTACAATCACTACGGACAATGTTGCATTAAGAACAGTTTCTGCAAACGTTCCTGATGGTGCAGTATTCAAATTATTGGGTGCTGATAGAATTGAATTCGATGGTGGCAATCATAATTTGAAGATTATTAATAATGCAACTACGAATGGTGTTGCAATATGGCTTGCTTCTACAAATACTGATGCAGCTGGTGCAGAAAATATTGAAATTGAGAATACTATTTTAGCAACTGCTACTGAAGATATTAACTTATATAATACTGCAGGTATTTTCTCAGGTGCTGCAACTACAATTGGTGCAACTCCAATTGCTCCGAACAATAATGTTGTTATTGAAAACAATAAATTTTATAACGCTAAACGTGGTATTCTTTTCCAAGGGCATGTTGCTAACCGTCCAACAGGTGTTGTAATCAAAAATAATACTTTTGGTGCTGAAGAGTTTGCCGGGCTATTGTACAATGGTTTTGAGCTATATAGCTTAAATGCACCTACTGTAGAAAACAACACTGTCATTAATCCTCAAAACATTGGTATAGTAATTAACTCAGCAAACAATGCTCTTGTTAAAGATAATGAAATCTTTACTTCTAAACCTGAGCTATATCCTGGTGCTCAATACGGTATAAACCTTGTTAGCTCTGCTAATGCAGTTGTTGAACATAATATTATTAAACACTTCCGTTTATACGGTATTTTCGTTCAAACAAGTGCAAATGCCCAAATATTGAAAAACTCAATTACTAATGCTGGTTTGCTTAACAATAACATTGCAAACGTAAGCGGTATTTTTATTTCAACAAGTGCTAATCAAGGCTTAACTGTAAAAGGCAATAAGATATTCGATTTGAATAGCACATTATTTACTGCTGCTGCTAATGGAAGTGCATATGGTATTAACATCAGTGGTAATGCTGTTAATAGCTCTTCAACTCCAATTATTATCGAAAACAATATGATTTGGGGTATTTCCGGGTATGGCAGTGTTAATCCAACTTATGTTCAAAATAATCCTTATGCTATTCTTATTAGCAATGGTCGTTACATCAACATTTACAACAATACTGTGCTTATGAACGGTATGCTTCATAGTGGTGCTGGTTATTCGGGTGTCTTGTTTATCAGCAATTCAGCAGTTCAAGATGTTGATGTAAGAAACAACATATTTGTTAATAAGACCTCAGCATCAACTGCTCAAAACTATATTTATTATGTACATAATGCAGCGATATTCAGCAATTTAGATCATAATATCTACCAGTTAGCAGGTTCATCGAACTTGAGAATTGGTTACACTATCAATAATTCAACAGCTCACACTTCACTTTCTGCTTGGCAGACTGCAACAGCAAAAGATGCTAATGCTAAAATCAAAACTGTTCCATTCCAAACCAGTATGCCATTTGTTACTTATGCAGTATTGTCAGATCCTGATTTCATCAGTCCTGCACTTTTGACAACTACAGATATTTACGGAGTATCAAGAAATAGCTCTAATAACATTAAAGGTGCAAACATTCCAGAAAATAATGATGTTGCTGCACGCTTTATTGTATTCAGTAATATTGGAACTACTTCTGTAAATGCTTCCTGGATAAATGGTAATGGTCAAGGAAGATTAGTTCTTGTTTCACCAGATGAACTTTCTTCAAACGATTGGTATGAATTAATTGCAACTTTGAGCAATAATCTATCAAGCTTTGCTTCTACTGATGGCAGTTTGGCAAACGCTGTTGAACTACGTTATGGTAGCAAACGTGCCTATGTTGTTAGACAACTTACAGGTTCTGCTCGTACTGTTTCAATTTCTGGATTAATACCTTCGACCCGCTACAATGTATTTGTAGTCGAATATTACACTAATGCTGGTGTTCGTTACAATCCATTTGCTGGTGTGATGAATCCACGCTTTGTTGAAACAGCATTTGATGTTACTCCGCCAACAGTTGCTCCTGCAACAAATGTATCCTTCGATATGTTTACTGCTAATTGGAACTACAATGTCGCTCAACCAATAGATGGGTTTGAACTCTGGTTGAATAACGATATTGTTGATGTTGGAAATGCTACTTCGAACGGTTCATATTTTGCAGACTTATTCGCAACTGCTAATACTCAATATCAATACAAAGTACGTGCTAAACGTGGTTTGGCTGTATCAGAATGGTCTGCAATACAAAACGTTAATACATATCCTGTAAATCCGATTTCAGGTCCAAATGCAGTTTGTATTGGTTCCTCAAATGCTTACACTATTAGTCTCGGTAATGTTTCTGTTGCAAATATTAACTGGACTTCAAACTTAAGTGCACAGCTTACAACAACAGCGAATGGAGTTAATGCTATTTGGAATGCACTTGGAAATGCTTTATTAACTGCTAATATCACTGACACATATGGTAATACTGGTGCTGCGAACTATGCATTAGTGGTCAATCCACTACCGGTTGTAACTGCACCTGCTAATTTTGAAATTTGTGCTTTAGGTACTCCACAAACATTGACCGGTGGATTGCCAACTGGTGGTACTTACAGTGGTCCTGGTGTATCCAATGGTATATTTAATCCATCTGTTGCCGGTGTTGGAACACATACTATTACTTATTCGTACACTAACGCAAATGGTTGCACTAATTCAGCCGAATTTACAATTACTGTTATTAATGCAATTGTAGTTACAGCTCCTAATAATATTGAAGTTTGTATTGATGCAGCTCCAATTACTCTTACAGGCGCAGCTCCGGTTGGTGGTGTTTATTCATTGAATGGAAATCCGATAACTACATTTAATCCTGCTACTGCTGGTGCTGGTGTTCATACTATTACTTACACTTATACAGATCAATATAATTGCACAAATTCAGCACAGTTTACAATTACAGTAAATCCATTGCCTCAAATTTCTGTGCCACAAGACATTTCCGTCTGTGTTGATGCTCCAAGCTTTACTCTTACAGGTGCAACTCCAGTTGGTGGAACTTACACAATTAATGGCAACGCTGTTACTCAATTCAATCCGTCAGTAGCGGGAGTTGGTGAACATATTGTAACTTATACTTATACAGATGGGAAAGGATGTACAAACTCGGCTCAATTTACAATTACTGTTAATCCATTACCTACAATCAATGTTCCTAACAACCTCACTAAGTGCATTATTGATGCTCCATTTACATTAACTGGTGCAACTCCTGCTGGCGGAACATATTCAGGTAATGGTGTAGCAAACAACATCTTCGATCCAGCCGCAGCTGGTGCAGGCACACACACTATTACTTACACATATACTGACAACAATGGATGTGTTAATTCTGGAACATTCGAAATAACAGTTATTCCTCTTCCAGTAATTACAACTCAACCAACAGATGTTTATGCACAAGAATTCTCTAATGTTACATTAACAGTTGCTGCTGTAAATCCAACAAATACTATTC
>JAOAGZ010000033.1 GCA_026415495.1 Eximiradius proteiniborus
CCACTTCGGCAAGCACACCGCCGACCGGTGCAGGAACTTCGGTATCAACTTTATCAGTAGAAATTTCTAAAATCATTTCATCCCTTTCAATAGCGTCGCCAACTTTCTTGAACCAACGAATAATTGTGCCTTCTTGGAGCGATTCGCCCATCTTTGGCATTACAACATCAACTTTCATTTTATGATCCTTGAATTATTTGAGAATTTGTTTAATTGTAACTAATTATGATTTTTGACGAAACAAACACATAATTAATTTGAGCAAAATAAAAAATTTAAATTTTTTCATAATTCTTTTCGTCTATATAGAAAAATAATAGGAGGTATATATGAATTTACAAAAATTAACTTTAAAGGCGCAGGAAGCTGTTCAGGCGGCTCGCGAAATTGCCGAAAGCAATGGCAATCAAGCAATCGAGCCAATTCATCTGTTTGCTGCAATGGTGCAGGATGCAAGCGGAATTATTCCCGATATTCTTGCAAAGCTGGGTGTTAATCTCACTTTTCTGAAAGTAAAAATTACTGAATTGCTGGATAAAACCCCAAAAGTAAGCGGTGCGACAGGTAGCAACCAGTATGTTTCTCCGCAACTTAATCAAACTTTCGATATTGCCTTCAAAGTCGCAAATGAATTGAAAGACGAATACGTAAGCACAGAGCATATTCTGATTGCTTTGTCCGAGCAAAAGAACGAACTCGGTAGTCTGCTGAATCAGCAAGGCGTTTCAAGAGAAAATGTGCTTAAAGTGCTTCGCGAAGTGCGTGGCAACCAGCGTGTTACCGACCAAAACCCGGAAGACAAGTATCAAGCCCTGAAGCGATACGGACGACTGCTTAACGAAGAGGCAATGAAAGGCAAGCTCGACCCCGTTATCGGGCGCGAGGACGAAATACGGCGTGTTCTGCAGGTGCTCTCGCGTCGCACAAAAAATAATCCTGTGCTGATTGGCGACCCCGGCGTTGGCAAAACAGCTATTGTCGAGGGAATTGCTCAGCGTATCGTTGCCGGAGACGTCCCTGAAAACCTGAAAACAAAGCAAATTGTAGCCCTTGATATGGGTGCTTTGATTGCAGGAACAAGCTTCCGTGGACAATTCGAGGAGCGTCTCAAAGCCGTTATTCGCGAGGTAACAGCAAGCGAAGGCGAAATTATACTGTTTATCGATGAATTACACACTTTGATTGGTGCAGGAGCAACTTCCGGCGGAAGTATGGACGCAGCGAATATTTTGAAGCCAGCGCTTGCGCGTGGCGAATTGCACTGCATTGGTGCTACTACTTTGGATGAATATCAAAAATACATTGAAAAAGACGCTGCTTTGGAACGCCGTTTCCAGAAAGTGTTCGTCGATGAACCAGATGTCGAGGATACTATCTCTATTTTGCGCGGATTGAAAGAAAAATACGAAGTTCACCACGGAGTTCGTATTACAGACGGAGCGATTGTTGCTGCTGCAGAACTATCGAACCGCTATATCACCGATAGATTCTTGCCCGACAAAGCAATTGACCTTATCGACGAAGCTGCAAGCAAGCTGCGTCTGGAAATTGATTCTTTGCCGGAGGAACTCGATAATATTGATAGAAAAATCCGTCAGTTAGAAATTGAACGCCAAGCCCTTCTTCGTGAACTAAACGTATAAAAGAAAAGACGCATTACGAGCGTCTCAATTAAATTTGCCGAAGTTTTGTAGAGATGCAATTCCTTGCATCTCTACAAAATAACTTCCTATATCCTCTAATTCTTTGAAAGATCTTTTATTGGTAGGGTGAAATAGAAAGTTGTTCCTTTGCCAATTTCACTTTCAGCCCAGATTTCCCCACCGTGCTTGTTTATGAATTCCTTGCAAACAATAAGCCCAAGCCCTGTGCTCATTTCGCCTTCCGTTCCGGGACGCGAAATCTTTTTATCTAAACTGAATAGTTTCGGTAGATTGTCCTCATCTATTCCAATGCCTGTGTCTTTCACAAACAAGCATATCTGCGATTTCTTTGCTGGCTTGCTTCCCAAAAGCACTTGTCCGCCTCGATGTGTGAATTTTATCGCATTCGTTACAAGATTCCGATAAACAGTCCCAAGCATATTCTCGTCGGCAAACACCATTACGTCGTCTGGCACTTCAATATCAATTTCTATGTTTTTGGCAGTTGCTTGCGGCTGTGAAATCAACTTTACTTCCAAAAGTAAATTTTTCAGATTAAATTCGTACGGTGCAAATTCAATTGTGCCCATCTGCGAACGGGACCAAACAAGCAGGTTGTCTAACAGATGATAAGTGTTCTTAGAAGCATTCTTCAAATTGTGAATAGCTTTTTTTCGTTCACTATCACTCATTTTTTCGTAGAATCTATCCAGAAGCTCTGCATTGTTGATTAAAGTAACAAACGGATTTCTCAAATCATGTGCAATTATTGAGAAAAACATATCTTTTGTTTCATTCGCATAACGCAATTTTTGCTCAGAGTCCATCAACTTTTCATTCAATTCAACTAATTTTTTCGATTCGTTCGATAAATTTTCATTCAGCATTTTGAGCTCATAATTTGATTCTTCGAGTTGCTGCAATGTATCATGCAATTCTTTTGTCCGCTCTTTGATTATTTGTTCAAGATTTTTGTTTATTTCTTGAAGTTGCTCCTCAGCAATTTTTCTACTATGAATATCGCGAATTGTTCCAATAAAGCCTATAACCTCATTATCTTCATCATACAACAATGAGATATTGACCGAAACCCATATCTTTGAACCATCAGACTTAAAGTGTTCAGCCTCAATAAATCTGTTCTTCCCGTTTCGCTCTTTAATCAATTCTTCGAATGCTTGCTCTATTTTTTGGCAAGAATATTCAGTGAATATATTATTAAATGATTTGCTTTTATACTCAGTAATTGTATATCCAAATGTTTTAAAAACTGATGGACTTACATAAGTTATTTGCTTTTCTAAGTTAATTGTAATTACTACATCATTTATATTATTAGCTAAACGACGGTATTTTTCCTCGTTTTCTTTAATTAAATTGGTGATTTTTGCCTGATTTTTCATGTTTCTGTAAAGGAACACAATAACGAAAATAAATACGACCGCTATTGGCAATGCACTGCTGCTGATTACATCAAAATACCAAGTGCTTGCGTCTATATCAACTCCAATTGCTCCGTCAATTTCGCCTGTATTGGGATTTACAATTGGCACCACCGCACTAACAAATGTTCCCCACTCATCGCTGTATGGTCCAACCACTACTGGTCTTTGCTCATCTAATACAGCAAAGAAACCTTCCGGGGCATCTTTATAGATGTCGCCCGGGGTTGCCTCTTTTTTGCGTAGTTTAAGATTGTTTCCGCAATCGAAATAAAAATAAATCTGACCTTCTTCGTTTCGATTGTATGCGTAGATATATCTGTATTTTTTGTTTATCTTGAAAATTTCGTAAGCACGCGATTTGATTTGTCTATAATAAGGATTATTTATATCGTCCTTTGTTCCGGAAAGTAAAAATTGGTCGCCATTTTGTATTATCTTAGAGATGAATAAGGCATTTGTAAGATGATTTTGCCGAAGCTTACTATCCTCGTATTTTAATAATTTATATACTGCAAATATTCCGATTATCGCAACTAAAATTATTGCAAAGTACCAAACAATAGACTCTTTCTTCTTTTTCATTTCAAGTCGTAATAGTTGAAAATTTAGATTATACGACTTCATAGAAAATATTGTGCCAAAAAAAATTACAATTGAATACTATTGTTGCTTCCTTTTTTGGGAAGCGTGAAATATATTACTGTGCCATTGTTTGGCTCGCTTTCAGCCCAAATTTGCCCGCCAGACATATCCACAAATTCTTTGCAAAGCAAAAGCCCTAATCCCGAACCTCGTTCGCCCGATGTTCCTTGTGTAGAACGAGCCATCGACATCTCAAAAAGCTTATCTAACCGCTCTTTGCTTATCCCAACACCACTGTCTTTCACAAACACAACAATATAGTTCTCGTCAAAATTTTCGTCTGCACCAATTAAAACTGTCCCATATTGAGGAGTGAATTTTATCGCATTGCTCAATAGATTCCTGATTATTGTATCAACCAAATTTGTATCAAAATAAGCTACAAGTTCGCCTGGAACTAAATTATTAATATTAATTCCCTTGTTAGTTGCAGATTGCTGGAAGAGTTTCACATTCCGTTCTACTACTCCAAATAAAGGTTGAACAAATGGCAAATATTCGATTTTTCTCATCTGTGCTCTTGCCCAGGTAAGCAGGTTTTCCAGCATCTCGTAGGTGCGTTTGGTGGTGTCATACATAACCGTCAGCATATTTTTTAATTCATCCGGCTTCATTTCATCAAAATACAATAGCAAAGTCTCCAACAGGCTTCTCGATGAACCAATCGGATTACGCAGGTCGTGGGCAACAATAGAGAAGAATTTATCTTTGGTATCGTTTATCTTTTTTAGTTCTTCCTCCGAACGCAAAAGTTTATCGTTAAGTTCAGATAAACGCATACCTTCGCGTGCAATCTCTTCGTTCAGTGTCTTCAGTTCATAATTCGATACTTCCAAACTTTCCAACGCCTGCTTTAATTCAATTGTTCTTTGCTGCACCTTCTCTTCAAGAGTTCGGTTTAGTTCAAGAATTTCCTCTTCTGCTTTTTTCCTGTCGGTAATATCTCTGCAAATGCCTTCGTGGAAAATAATATTCCCATTTTCATCTTTAATATATCGCGGATGGTCTTCCACCCAAATTATTGTTCCATCTTTCCTCTTTAGTCTATATACATCTACTGTACTACTAAACATTGCGCTTCGTTGTATAACGACTTCTCTTTCTTCTGGCGATACATACAGTGCATCAGGAATATACACTGATTTAAGCTCTTCTAAACTCTCATATCCGAGCATCTTCACAAATGCCGGGTTTGCATCTACAAACCTTCCATCCGGAGTAGAGCGGTAATATCCATTGGGCATTGTTTCGTATAAGCTTCTGTATTTTGCCTCGCTTTTCATAATTTCTAAATTGAGTTGCTTCTGCACTCTGTGGCTTCGTATAAGAATTGAAATTATTATCAGCAAAAGCAAAATCACTATAAACAAAAACCACACAATGGCTTTATTCATTTCGTAAAATGACTTCGGACTATTTATTATTATGCTATTGGGTGGCAACTCATTAAGATTAATATCAAACTTCTCCAAATAATTATAATCGAACATATATCGGTTTAGCCCATTGTGCCGAACAGGAAGCTTCTCGATTTTTTCACCTTCCAATATTTTTATTGCCATTTCTCCTACAATCTGCCCTTGATAATATCCACTTGTCAAACACCCGCCAACTATTCCTTTCCCAAGGTAAAAATCCCATACTCCGTAAATTGGCACAATCGTAGCTGCTGCAATTAACTCAACGCTTTCATCGTATGATATTGCTTTGCCTGCCGCATCACGATTGAACGTCATTAAGAAAATCAAATCCTCATCAGAGCGTATTTGCGATACTTCATATAGCAAGTCTTCTATTGTTAAATTATCTAAAAATCTAAATTCAACCTTGTTCGAATACTGCGGTATCACTTCGTTCAAGGCTCTTCTGTTCCCTTTGCCAGTAGCCGACATAGTATCATTTATTATGTATATTCGTTTAGTTTTGGGATGAAGTTTGAGCATTAAATCAAATGTTTTGCCAATATCAAAAGCTTCGGAAATGCCGGTAGCAATTTCTTTGATTTTTTCTAAAGTCTCTTTCTTTAAATGATTTACTCCGCAAAATACTATTGGCGAGCTCTTGAATATTGTGTCTTTGTAGTTCAATGCAAAATTAAATGCATCATCGTCGGTAGTTATTACTACATCAAATTTTTCATCGGCAAACTTATATAATAATTCCTTCTTTTTTATCTCTAAATACTCATCGCTAAAATGTCTTTTTGTATCTAAATATTCTGTGAATATTTCGGTGTATCTCAGAGATTTAAGCGCATAGCGAATGCCTCGGTCTTCTTCATCTGTCCATTTTAATCCTCTGTGATACGAGTGCAATATTAATATTTTTTTATTTTGGGAATAACCTACGTAAGCCTGACAAAACAAAGTAAATACTATAATTGCTATAGCAACTAACAACTTGTAATATGTACTAATCTGTTTGAGCATACTCTTATCAAAACGCAATCTATATGCCTATATTGTGTTAATTATTATAAATTAATATTTATTAACTTATAATTCATTTATTAATTATATTTATAAATCATAAGTTATTATTCTTAGCCTGTTAATTAATAAATTACGTAATTTAGAATAATACATTTGTATTATCGTTAATTTACATTAAAGACTGATGAATTTATGAAACAACTTAATGCTGAATTTATAATCGGTGCGAGCAACGTCGCTCAATTTCCGAAGGTTGCTCTTCCGGAGGTAGCTTTCTGCGGGCGTTCCAACGTTGGGAAATCGTCCTTGCTAAATAGCATTGTTCTGAATAACCGGCTTGCTAAAACAAGCTCCACACCCGGAAAAACAAAAGAAATCAACTTTTTCCTTGTTGATGAAAAATGGGTTTTCGCTGATTTGCCCGGCTTTGGCTACGCTGCTGTTGGCAAAGATTTGCGGCTTAAATGGACTGCTTTGAACTGGCACTATCTCGAAAATAGAGACAATCTGAAACTTGTTTGTGTCCTTGTCGATTCCAGACACGACCCAATGGAGCAAGATTTAGAAACAATTGAGCGACTCGAATTTGCTGGACGTAATTATCTTATCATCCTGACTAAGTGCGACAAAATAAGCAAAAAAGCCGTCGAAGAACGCAAACAGCAACTCGATCATCTTGTCTCGCAGTGCCACTTCGCTGTTGAAGTGCTTCCCTATTCCTCTGTGAAAATGCAAGGTAGGGATGAATTACTCGCAATATTGAAACGTTATTTAGCTTAAAGGAGTTCCCTATGCTTGATTTCGAAAAAAAATTATTCCATAGCTTAAAAGAAACAATAGAAACAAAACAGAAAACTGCCGAATTATGTAGTTCTGAAATCGAGAAATCCGCTAATCTGCTTGCCGACGCTTTACGCAACGGTGGCAAAATTTTAATCTGTGGCAATGGTGGTAGTGCTGCCGATAGTCAGCACATTGCCGCCGAACTTGTTGTCCGACTGCGCAGTCATATCAATCGCCCTGCTCTTGCTGCAATTGCTCTTACTGTCGATTCTTCCATACTTACCGCAGGAGGCAACGATATTGGTTTTGATAATATTTTTGCCCGGCAGGTGGAAGCATTATCACGCCCGGGCGACTGCCTTATAGCAATCTCTACAAGTGGCAATAGCGAAAATGTGCTTCGTGCTGCAATCGCTGCTCGCAAAATGGGCGTTCGCACTATTGGTCTGCTTGGCAAAGACGGCGGAACAATTAAAAATGAATGCGATATATCAGTAATTGTCCCTTCATCCAATACTGCAAGAATTCAGGAAACTCACATATTTATTGCACACTTGTGGTGCGAAGCAATCGAAGAACTCCTTTTTCCCGAATTTTTCCAAACAAAATAAAGGTGTCCTATGCCCATCACTCAAACTGACGAATGGAAAGCCCTTGAAAAACACTATGCTTCAATCAGCAAGCATCATATGCGGGACTTTTTCGCTTCCGATGGCAACCGCTTCGATAAGTATTCAATCAGGCTCAAAGACTTGCTTTTCGACTACTCAAAGAACATTATTACAGATGAAACTATTGAGCTATTGCTCAACCTTGCTTCAGGTGCAAAACTGAAAGACAAAATCGATGCAATGTTTCGCGGCGAAAAAATCAACTTTACTGAAAACCGGGCGGTTTTGCACGTTGCTTTGAGAAACTTCTCCGACGAACCTGTTTATGTTGATGGGCAGGACGTTATGCCGGGCGTCCGAAGTGTGCTTCACCACATTAAAGAATTTTCCGATGCGGTTCGCTCTGGCTCCTGGCTTGGGCTCACAGGAAAACGAATTTCCGACGTCGTCAATATTGGAATAGGTGGCTCAGACTTGGGTCCGGCTATGGTTTCAAATGCACTGAAACCATTCTCGGGAGACGTTCTTCGCGTTCATTATGTTTCTAATGTCGATAGCACCGATATTGTCGAAACATTAAAAAAATTAGATCCTGAAACTACTTTGTTTATTATTGCTTCTAAAACTTTTACAACTCAGGAGACTCTTACAAACGCCAATACAGCAAAAAATTGGTTCTTAAAGCATTGTGGTGCAAAAGAAAAAGACATCGAAAAGCACTTCGTTGCTCTCTCTACAAACGAAAAAGCCTGTGTCGAATTCGGGATTAATCCGAACAATATGTTCCACTTCTGGGACTGGGTTGGCGGTCGCTACTCTCTTTGGTCTGCCATCGGGCTTTCTTGTGCTCTATACGTCGGCTACGACAATTTCGAAAAACTACTTCGCGGAGCATACGAAATCGATTGTCATTTCCGCAACGAACCATTTGAAAAAAACATTCCTGTTTTGATGGCTTTGCTCGGCATCTGGTATAATAACTTTTTCGGTGCCGAAAGCTATGCAATTATTCCTTACGACCAGTATTTGGTTCGCTTCCCTGAATTTTTGCAGCAACTCGATATGGAAAGCAACGGCAAATATATCAATCGTAATGGGCAAAAAGTTTCTTATAAAACAGGTCCGATTATCTGGGGAACAATTGGCACAAACTCACAGCATTCGTTTTTCCAACTCCTGCATCAAGGCACTCGGATGGTGCCGGCAGATTTCATCGCCTCAGTTAATAGCCCAAACGAAATTGGCGAACACCGCCCGATTTTGCTTGCTAATTTCTTCGCTCAAACCGAAGCTTTGATGAAAGGAAAAACCAAAGATGAAGCACTGCTCGAACTACGTCAGCAATTCAATGATGAAAACTTAATTCAAATGCTTCTACCCCACAAAGTATTCGAAGGTAACCGCCCGACTAACACTATTTTGCTCGATGAACTTAACCCTAATACTCTGGGCAAACTAATTGCTCTCTACGAACATAAAGTTTTTGTTCAAGGTGTTATCTGGAACATCAATTCTTTCGACCAGTGGGGTGTGGAACTCGGCAAACAGCTTGCTAAAAGAATTCTGCCTGAACTTGCCGGCGATGGCTATGTTTCTTCTCACGATAGTTCCACAAACGGTCTGATAAACCATTATAAAAAAGTTCGCCGATAAAATTGGACGATTTGAAACATTACATAAAAAATCTTGCTAACGATTTCGGCTTCGGACATTGCGGGTTTGCTGCTGCTCGCCCGCTCGATATTGAATTTCAACACTATCTCCATTGGCTCGAGCTTGACTTCGAGGGTGATATGCATTATTTGAGCAAGTATCTGGAAAAAAGGAAAAACCCGCTTGAAATTCTGCCAACTGCCAAAACCATAATTGTGCTTGCCCATAGCTACAAAACACCATTCGAATATCCGGCAACAAGCGAACCTGTTGGATACATTGCCCGATATGCCTGGGGCGACGACTATCACGACGTCCTGAAGGAAAAAGCGTCCTTAATTATGCAAAAATTAAGCGAAAAAGTGGATTTCGAGTATAAAATTTATGTTGATACAGGTCCAATTCTCGAACGTGCCTGGGCTGTCCGTAGCGGAGTTGGTTGGCAAGGGAAAAACGGCAATATCATTAATTCAGAATTAGGCTCTTATATTTTTCTGTGCGTTGTGCTTGTTTCGCTTGAACTTGAACCCGACATCCCAGCCAAAGACTATTGTGGAACTTGTCAGAGATGCCTGCTTGCCTGCCCAACCGGTGCTATTGTCCAACCTAAAGTTGTTGATGCTCGCCGCTGCCTTGCATATTGGAATATCGAAGCAAAACCGGATGTTACGCCTCCACAGGAAATTTCCGGTAAATTCGGTTCACGCCTTTTCGGTTGCGATATTTGTCAGGAAGTGTGCCCATACAACAAAAAGAATAATTTCACACAAGAGACACGATTTTATCCCCGCAATGGAGAAACTGCCCTCAACCTTATTGAAATATTTAGTATGACGCAACAACAATTCTCTGAACGATTTCGCCGTAGCCCAATTAAAAGAAAAAAACTTCAAGGTTTGAAAAAAAATGCCGAAATTTTATTTAAGAATGTTTGATATTTTTGTAAATTTATTTCTCAATTATTCATTAACATTATTTTTTGTATGAACAAAACAATCTCGGTTTTTTATAATATTGACAGGACTTACGTTACATTAGTCGAAATGAAAGACGACGGTCTCGAACTTGTCTATTTGAACGCAACCGATAATAGAATCGATTTGGAAAACATCGAATCAGATGAATCGATGCTCGGTATTCAGGAATTGTCCTCGATATTATATGAAATCGGCGATGATTATAACCGCGTCTCAATTACCTTGCCTGCCGATAACGTTTTTGTTAGCAAAATCCCCGGCGACGATGATTTATCTGTGCAGGACATAAAAAAGCTCGTTAATTTTGAAATAAGGCAGAATTTCCCACAATTTACTTTCGACGACTTCGCTACTACTGTTGTTCCGCTTGCCCCGATGCTTAACGGAAAAAAAATGCTTCTCTGTGTTATCGTCCCGAACGATATTTTAAGCGCTGCCACTCAACTTCTTAAAGATTTAAATCTTCCGTTTGCCAATAGTATCGATATTAGTCAGATTAATGCTCACAACGCTTTCCGATATAATTATCCTGAACTGTGGGACAAAAACGTTGTGCTTGCAAGCATTCAGAATAAATTCATTGATATTAGTTTAAGCAAAAATGGTATTCCCGGCTACTACAACCTTGCTTCTTTTGCGAGCACCGACCAAATCAGTGAAATTATCGAGAAAGAACTGCAAAAAATCTTAACCGAGGCTGCTGCAACTATTGATGCTGTCTTTTTCTTCGGTGCTAACCTGACAAAGGACAATTTTATGATGTGCTGGGAAACTGCTATGATTTTAGGGCTCGAAGCTAAACGTTTGAACCCATTCCGTATGATGCGCACTCAGCTTTCCGAACGCGATCGTCAGTATTGCTCCCGCACCTTCCAGATTTACCCGCCTTGCGTTGGCGGAGCGTTGCCTGTTTACCACCAAAGAGTTAAATTGTTCTGATGCGGATTATCAGCGGTATTTACAAAGGTAGAAATATTCCGGGAAAAGTTCCCCAAAATGTGCGCCCCACGCAAGACGCTATGCGCGAAACTATTTTCAATATTATTTCTAATTTTATTGATTTCGAAGACCTTGTTGTGTGCGATTTGTGTTGTGGCACAGGATCTATGGCTATCGAAGCATTGAGCCGTGGCGCTTCATTTGCTTATTTTGTCGATATTTCCAGGCAATCGCTCGATTTTGTAAAAAATGTTGTCGAAGCATTCAAAGTTGAACGTCAAAAATACCAGCTCTCACTTCACCGAGCCGAAAAATTCCTGCTTTCAGACAAAGTCAGTCAAAATATTGATTTGATTTTTGTCGATCCTCCATACAAAAATAATGTGATTAATGATATTGTTTCGAGCGTATCTGCGAGCCGGTTTGTTCCTGTTGATGCAATTGTTTCTATCGAATACGGTATTGCTAACACCTTGATTATTCCGGACAATCTCGAAATTATTGCCGAACGACAATATTCCATAAGCAAAGTTACTCTGCTTAAAAAGTCCGCCCGAATGTAATTATATTTATTAAAACGAATAGAATTATTATTTGTTTGACCTAAATTATTTTTTTACTAAACAGCAAAAAGTGTTTTAGAAAATAAAAAACGCAGAGTTCGAGCAAACAAACCCTGCGTTTTTAGGAAAATCAATTTAATTTTTAACGCTTATACTCGTATTTCATCAATGTTCCTTGTCTTTCTTTAGCTATTCTATCCCATTCTGGAACAACTGTTCGCAAAAAGTTTTCTTTGTCTTTTCGAGCCTTGTCCATATCGAGCCCAATATATTTCTGAGCTAATTCTTTTGTCGATACATCCGGCAGTTTCACCGGAATTGGTACATTATGCCGGACAAACACAACCTGCAACATTCCGCGGGCTTGTTCAGCACGTTGTATAGACGTACCAAGTATTCTCAAAGCTTCAACCGGGGCGTGAAATCCAACTCCGTTGGCTGCAGCCACCCAATCCCATCTCCATTGTGCACTACGAATTAATTTCAGGATTGGTTCCATTTCTTGCTCTGTCGCACCTGCTTCCCAAGCCTTTTGAGCTTCAATATGAGCTGCCGCAATAGACTTTTCAGCGAGCCGTCGCAATTCCATCACTTTATTTTGCCGCGAAACGACGTCTTCCATCAATTGCTTTTCGCTTTCTCTGTGGCACACCTGGCACGAATTAGCAATATTGGCAAGCGGGCTGCGAACGTGATGGTCTGTGAATTTCGAACCGCCTTCTACCTTGTATGGCATATGGCAGTCTGCACAAGCAACTCCTCGCTGCGCGTGAATACCTGTCATATAAAGTTCGTAATCAGGATGTTGTGCTTTCAGCATTTTTGCTTTGCTCAGCGGATGTATCCAGTCATAATAATTCATCTCGTCGTAATATGCTTCCATCTCTTCTGCCGAAAATCCCTTGTCCCAAGGGAAAGTAAGATAGTTCGTCGGTTTCTGGAAATAATACTCAACGTGGCATTGTGCACAAACAAGCGAACGCATCTCCTGATGTGTCGCATTCTTAATGTCGAATCCTCTTCTGGATAGTGCCTCTGTAAGTGCCGGACGCGTTATCCTTAAATTCATCGTTTTGGGGTCGTGGCAGTCCTGGCATCCTATTGGATTTACTACTTCACTCCCGAAATCGGTGAACTTTTTGCTATAAAACTCAGCAACTCCTACTTTCTTCATTAGCCGCGGCACATCTGTGCTTTTGCAAGTCCAGCAAGTCGCCGGCTGCGGGCTCCATTCTATCCCGCCTGTTCTCAATATATTCCGAACGTCAGTTACTGCGTAAGCGTGCCCTCGCCCTTGATTATATTCGCGAGAAAAAGCATATCCCGCCCACATTACCACAAGTTCAGGATACTCTTCTAAGTAGTCTATGTGTGCCGACCCCATATACGGACTTCTGAATGATGTGTCGAGTGTTTTTAAATATGATTCATACTGTCTTGGAAAATTTTCTCCCCACACTTCGTTTCTTGGTTCGTATTCCGGTAGATTTCTTACTAAATCCACCCGTGCAACAGTCTCTGTTCGTCTTTCCATTATCGATGCTGTCAGCATTCCAATAATGAATACAACAATGAATGTGATTGCAAAAAGCAACCAATACACCCAAGGCTTCATTTTTTTTGTAGAATTTTCGCTCATTTGTTCCTCATCTATATTGTGAATTATTCTATTAGTTGCATTAACCAATCAGGTGCAGGCTTCGGCAATGATGGCACAATAGCATTAGGTGTCGATGCCTGGCTTGATACTCGTCCGTGCGGCACTTCCCTATGGCAGTCCCAACATAAATGCCCTTTTCCTTCTTTGTAATTTTTTCCGGTTACCTGCACTGCTGTAACGTGATTTATCTGGTTTATATGGCAACGTATACAGTTCTCTTGAACAACAGCCTTGCCCGGCTCGTTTATTCTAATAACCTGTGGTTCCATCCTTAGTGTGAAAATCGTTGCGTGACGCCTTCCGTCCGATGCTTTGAAATAATACTTTCGTAGAAAATTATCGTGTGGAACATGGCAATCGTTACAATTTGCCCTTTCGCGATGACTGCTATGCTGCCAGGACGCATACTGAGGATACATTACATGACAGTTTATGCAGGCTCGCGGGTCGTCCGATAAATACGACGTTGCATTCGATATATGAAAAGCAGTTGCCGATAGCCCAGCTAGCACGCCCAGACTTATTGCAACTGTCAGTTTCCAGCCTTTTGGAGGCATTAATCTCTTTATCAACTCGAAAAATTTATTCATATCTCACCTTAAATCAGACTTCAAATTCTTATTCTAAGTCTATATAAGAAATATTTTCCAAAAAAACAAATTATTTTTTTACGATTCGTTGATTTTTTTCTCTATAATTAATTATTATAATATTTTATTTTTTCAATTAGATTTTTTTCTGTAACTTTGTATTTTGTAATTGTTGCGGACGTGGCGGAATTGGCAGACGCACTAGACTTAGGATCTAGCGGGGCGACCCGTGAGAGTTCGAGTCTCTCCGTCCGCACTGTTTTTTATTAATAAATAAGGTAGCACAAATTGGAAACTAAATTCAACAAATTGAGCGATACCCTCTTCTCGTTCGAAGTGAGTTTTCCTAAAAGTGAAGTCGATGACAAAATTGAGCAAGAGCTGACCAATCTTCAACGTAACTATCAGATTGAAGGTTTTCGCAAAGGCAAAGTCCCGATGAATCTCATCAAACAACGCTTCGGAAACGAAGTCCTCTATAATATTTGCCTCGACCATACTCAGGACGTTTTCAGCAAATATGTCGAACAGGAAAAACTCGAACTTGTTTCCTCGCCTGTTCTAAAAGATTTCAAAATTGATGAGGAAAACGTTAGTGCTATCCTCGAATTTGAACAACATCCTAAACTCGATTTGATAGATTTCAAAGAATTGACCGTCGATCAGGTCGTTTATGTTCCGGATGAACAAGATATTGACTACGTTTTGCATAAGCTTGAACTCGAACTCGGCAAAAAATCAGAAACCGATACAGTTGAAAACTACGATGTCATTATCTATGGCGATTTCCAGTCTGTTGAAAAAGAAACCGGAAAAGTGCTCCAAGATATGCCTAATAACGTGATTTATCTGTTCTCGTATGATTTCCCGGAACAATTCAAACAATTCTTTTTAAATAAAAAAGTTGGCGACCAATTCGAAATTGACTTTGCAGAAGTAGATCCACTTCGCCAAAATGAAATTTTCAAAGTTAAAATTAACAAAATTGATAAAATTGAACCTGCTGAACTTACTGAAGATAAAATTGCTGAAATCAGCAACAACAGATTTAACTCTATTGAAGATCTACGCGAAGATATTTCTCTTTTCATTCAAAACCATCTCGACCATTACGAAAATGTAGATTTTGAAAATAACGTTTATAAAAAAATTGTCGAGCAATACAAAGATATTTCAATTCCTCAAAGTCTGCTCAACGAAAGTGTAAAAAATGCTATCGAAATGCACGCTAAAAAACACAACCTGAATCCGGACGAGCTTGCCCAGAACGAGGAATTTCTAACTCCACTCAAGGAAGAAATTCGTCGTCAATATGTCTTCGAAATTGTTTCAGCCGAAATAATCAAGAAAGAGCAGCTTAATTTGGAAGACGAAGACGTTGCCGATTACTTCGAGCAGGTTGGCTTGCCCCGCGAAATGGGTTCACTCGAAGTGCTCAAAAATCTTGATGAAAAACAACGTACAAACCTGATTAATAAGCTTCTTACAGATAAAGTTATCGGATACCTGAAATCCGTTGTTACTACTAACAACGTTGATGCCGACGAAAAAGTGAAGAAAATGATTGTTACTAACCTTTCTTATTATCAGGCTGTTGCTCATAATTTAGCTCATAAGCACGATCATCACCACGATCACGACCACGATCACAACCACGAGCACGAGCACGACCACAACGAAGAAAAATAATTGCAGTTTCCATATTATAAAAAGAGGCTGACACACAATCAGCCTCTTTTATTTATTTACTTTTTCAGGTTAATCTTTATCAAGCATATTTTCGTAATCGTACGCGGCTTTTCGTAATCTTTCCATTATTGCTATTCCTATCCCAATTTCAGGAACGGGTTCTGCCACAATGCAGCCTACTTCGCTTTCTTCGAGAAAGTGCATACCAAAGAACAGATTGACTGCACATTCTTTGAGTGATTTGCTTTCTGTTAATCTAAATACAACTTTATATTCATTATCGTATTGCCCGCTAAACGACAGCAGTCCGGCATTCGATTTGTCTATTGTCTTGCTCACTTTTTCTGATAAAATATAAATTGGCTTCGCAGGACTATAGTGCGATTTTAGCATTCCCGGTGCCGCCAGTTTATTCTCGGCATATGTTTCGTCGAATGGTAATATTGATTCAAGGTCTTCGCGGGTAATAAATCCATTTCGCAAGATTACAAAACCTTTTTCGGTAAGCGTAATTATTGTTGATTCAATACCGACTTTCGTTTTTCCGCCGTCGAGAATATAATCAACTTCCGGGAGATATTTCCTTACGTGCTGGGCAGTTGTGGGGCTAATACGTCCAAACTTGTTTGCACTTGGTGCTGCAATAGGGCAACCCGATTGACGAATTAATTCAAGTGCGATTTCTTCTTTTGGCATCCTCAGCCCAACAGTTGGCAATCCGGAAGTAACTATTTCCGGAATTATCGGCTGTTTGTTTAATACAATCGTAAGCGGACCAGGCCAAAATTTATCAATAATTTTAAATATTCGTTCATCATCTGCATAAGCATATTTTGCAATATCCTGCTTATCGGCAATATGAACAATCAAAGGGTCGAATGTTGGTCTTTCTTTCAGCTCGAAAATTCGGGCAACAGCCATCGGATTCAAAGCATTCGCCCCAAGCCCATAAACTGTTTCGGTAGGGAAGGCTACAACTTTCCCCTCCCTTATAAATCTCGCCGCTATTTCAATTTCGTCGATTTTCATATCATTTAATCATTTTCAGTAATAACAGATTTATAATTAACGTATTAAAACACTTCTTTGTTTTCTTAAAACATAGTAAAGGCACGTCAATCCGTGCCTCTACAAAAAACAACTTTCTAATTTATCTAAATTTATACTTTTCCTAAGAAAATCACAATTACAGATTAACGGTTGCGTGTATATGACGTTTTGCCGTAGCGTACTCGCGGAGGCAAAATGTGGCGAAGCCAAAGCCGGTACTCCGGCGCAGCATATATACGCAGTGTTAGGTGATGTTGCCCCCCCATTTTATTTTGATATTTTCAATATCTTGATTGCACCTCTTAAAACAAAAATAAATACAAATAATCCGACTACTAAATCTGGAATTTTTGAATTTAGAAATAAGACTAAAACCCCAGCAATTATAACACCAATATTGGCTATTACATCATTTGATGTAAATATCTGACTTGATTTAATGTGTACTTCTTTACTTTTTGATTTATTTAGTATAATTAATGAAGTGGTGTTTGCAATCAAGGCAAGAAACGAAATTGATATCATTATTGTTGGATTGGGAATTTCTTCAAAACCGATGAACCTTCTTAGAACTTCAACAAAGCCCATTATTGCTAATGCTAATTGAAATAAACCACTAATCCGTGCAACTCTTTTTTTAATTAATATTGTACCTGAAATAGCATATAAGCTAAGTCCATAAACAAAAGCATCGGCAAGCATATCTAGTGAATCAGCTACTAATCCGATTGAATTTGCAATTAAGCCAAACAATATTTCTAAAATAAAAAATGATAAATTGATAATCAAAACTATCCATAATAATTTATTATCAACAGTATTGTTGTTCTGGAGTATTTCCCCATTGTATTTTGTTGTTTCAATAATACTTGCCCCAAAATTTAGTGAATCAATAGCAATTTTAATTTCAGTTAATTCACCATCATGTAATATTGTGAGATTCTTATTTGCAAGATCGAATGATAATTGTTTTATTGACAGATTATCTGCTAATTTCATTCTTATTATTTGCTCTTCTGATGGACAATCCATCTCTTTAATATGAAATATTGTTTTATACATAGTATTTTCTCCTTTCTTTTGTCTTTTGGGGGGGCAATTTCACCTAACCCAAATATGAACGCAACGACTTCGAGCGCGAAGCGTGGCGCAATCTTCTGATAGCCTTTTCCTTTATCTGACGAACGCGTTCGCGTGTTAGATTGAACTTTTCGCCTATTTCTTCGAGCGTAAGCTGATTGCCGTCCAGCCCGAAATAAAGTTTAATTACTTCGGCTTCGCGTGGGGAAAGTGTTGCCAGCACCTGCTGCACTTCCACCCGTAGCGATTCACGCATAAGCTCCTGATCAGGCGAAGGTTGCGTTTCGTTCGGAAGCACATCCAGCAAGCGATTGTCTTCTCCCTGCACAAACGGAGCATCAACCGACAAATGTCGCCCGGAAATCTTTATCGTTTCGGCAATCTCTGCTACCGACATATTAAGTTCTTCGGCTAACTCTGCCGCAGTCGGCTCGCGCTCAAATTCCTGCTCCAACTCGCTGAATTTTTTCCCGATTTTGTTTAACGCGCCAACACGATTAAGTGGAAGTCTAACGATTCTTGATTGCTCTGCCAATGCCTGCAATATTGATTGCCTTATCCACCAAACAGCATACGAAATAAACTTAAATCCGCGGGTTTCATCGAATCTCTTTGCAGCCTTAATCAACCCTAAATTCCCTTCGTTTATCAAGTCGCCCAGCGACAATCCCTGATTTTGATATTGCTTCGCCACAGACACAACAAATCTCAAATTTGCTTTAACTAACCTTTCCATAGCTAAGTTTGCTTCGGGACCACCTTTTTTTATTATCCTTGCCAGTTCTATTTCTTGCTCAGCAGACAATAGCTCCACTTTCCCGATTTCCTGCAAATACTTATCAAGCGACTGACTTTCTCTGTTTGTGTATTGTTTTGTTATTCTCATAACTATTTGTATTTATTAATAAAGTTTAATATTTTAAATTCAAATAATACTATATAAAAACGAAATAAATTAATAAATATTTTTACTAAATATTTGATTAACAAATATTAATTTACTGTGCTACAAAATTAACATTTCTTATGATGAAAATGAAACGAAAGTTTGCGATACACCTAATGAATTAAAAAAAAGTAATGGAATTAGAAAATTAATTTTATTGAATTTTTTGAATTTACAATTTTTTTAGTCGTGGCTAAACGATTAAAGTTTAAAAATATTTTAGTAAATAATTTTTTTATTTTTTCTCAATTAATTAAATTGCAAGCAAAGAAATCTACAAAATAGACAGGTAGTATATGGTAACAGAATTTGGGATTATTCTTTTATTTCTTATTATAGGTGCTCTTTTTGTTGGTATCAGTATCTTTGCAGCAGCTCTAATCAGACCCCATAATCCAACACCAGAAAAATTAACTACATACGAATCTGGCGAAGAACCTATCGGTAGCCCTTGGGTGCAGTTTAATATACGTTTCTACATTATTGCTCTTGCATTTCTTATCTTCGAAGTTGAATTGGTGTTCTTGTTCCCTTGGGCAGTTGTATTTAAGACTCTGGGCTGGTATGCGTTTATTGCAATGGCGGTCTTTGTGCTTATTCTTATCTTAGGTCTTGCCTACGACTGGGCAAAAGGCTATCTCGAATGGGATAAACCTAAACCATATATTCCAAGATTGAAAGACTTAATTATTACTCGTGAAGATTTGAAAAAACAAAAATAGGTGCTAAAATGGGACTTTTGAATAGATTAGACAATCCTTATGATATTTCTCCGGGAATAGTGCTCGGAACAATGGAAGACCTGCTAAACTGGGGACGTGCTCGCTCGGACTGGTATCTGCAATTCGGGCTTGCTTGCTGCGCTATTGAGTTTATGGCTCTAAATGCTTCGCACTACGACCTTATGCGTTTCGGATGTATACCACGTACTTCTCCACGTCAGGCTGATTTTATTATCATCAGCGGAACTGTTACTCTTAAAATGGCTGAACGTATCAAAAGGCTCTATGAACAAATGGCTGAACCTAAATATGTTCTTGCTATGGGGTCTTGCTCCATTTGTGGTGGTCCCTACTGGAAAGAAGGCTATCACGTGCTTAAAGGAGTTGATAGAATTATCCCGGTTGATGTATATGTTCCGGGATGCCCGCCACGTCCGGAAGCATTTTTCGATGGAATGATTAAACTTCAGGAAAAAATAAATAAACAGAAAATTTTCGAAAAACGCGCCCGCATTGCCGAAGAAGATGCTAAAAATGGTAACAGCAGCAATATTCATCTTCCTCACGGCTGGGAAGAAGTTAAATAATTTTGTAAAAATTTAGCTGATAATAAAATGAACCCAAAAGAAATCTTCGAACTGCTTAAAAAAGAAATCGGCGACGGCGTCTCAGAACTCGTCGAAAAAGAACATCACGACCCGTTTATCGTCGTTTCGGCCGACTCGATTGTCGAAACTTGCCTTGTGCTTCGGGACGACCTAAACACTCTTTTCGATTACCTTGTTAATCTCTCCGGTGTCGATGACAAAGATAAATTTGTTGTTGTCTATCACCTCTACTCTCTGAAGTACAAACACAGAATCGTGCTGAAAGTCTATCTCGATAGAGAAAATCCTCACATTCCGACAGTCGAACGCGTCTGGCGAAGCGCCAATTGGCACGAACGCGAAGCATACGATATGTTCGGGATTGTGTTTGATGGACATTCAGATTTGCGTCGTATCCTCTGCCCTTATGATTGGGAAGGACACCCGCTGAGAAAAGATTACAAAACTCCTGATTATTACAAAGATATTAAAGTTCCATTATAAGATAATTAATTATAATATAAAGGTCCGACTGTGAGCGAGACAAAAACATTTGAAATTGATTTTGGGAAAGTATATTCAGAAAGGATGCGGCTGAATGTTGGTCCGCAGCACCCTTCCACTCACGGCGTTCTTCGCTTGGAAGTTGAACTCGAAGGTGAAGTTGTTACCGAGGTTGTCCCACACATCGGATACCTTCACCGTTGCTTCGAAAAGCACGCTGAAAATGTTACATACCCACAGGTTATTCCATACATCGACCGTATGGACTATATCTCTTCTATGAATAATGAATTCCCATACGTTCTCGGTATGGAAAAACTTCTTGGTATCGAAGTGCCCGAAAAAGTTCAATATATCAGAGTTATTTGTGCCGAACTCAACCGTATTGCTAACCACCAAATTGCAATTGCAACCTTTGGTCTGGATTCCGGTGCATTTACTCCGTTCCTCTATTATTTCCGCGACCGCGAAATGATTATTACTCTCTTCGAGAAACTTAGCGGCGGTCGCTTGCTTTATAACTATTTCTGGATTGGCGGGCTTATGCACGATGTGCATCCGACTTTTGTCGAAGACTGCCTCGAAATAGTTAAACAAGTTCGCAAAACTAACGATGAAGCATTAGACCTTCTGATGTATAACAAGATTTTCATCGAAAGAACTGCCAATATTGGCATTCTCCCCGCAGACGTTGCAATTAATTACGGTTGCTCCGGTCCTGTCCTTCGCGGTTCGGGTGTTCCTTACGACCTGCGAAAAGTGGAACCTTACTCTATCTACGATAAATTCGATTTCGATGTTGTCGTCGGCAAAGGAGAAATGGGCACCGTTGGCGACTGCTGGGACAGAAATATTGTCCGTGTCCGCGAAATCTACGAAAGCTGTAAAATTATAGAGCAAGCAATCCAACAAATGCCAAAAGAACCTTGCGATGTTCGTCAGGCGGTTCCTAAACGTATTAAACCACCAGTTGGGGAATTCTATTGCCGTGCCGAAAATCCAAAAGGCGAACTTGGCTTCTACATTATTAGCGATGGTAGCCCAAAGCCAACGCGCGTGCGTGCTCGTGCTACAAGCTTTGTTAATCTTAGTGTTTTACCCGAAATTTCCAAAGGCTATATGATTGCCGACCTTATCATGATTTTGGGGTCGCTCGATATAGTACTTGGAGAAATTGATAGATAATGAATATTATTAACTAAATATAAAAGTATAATGGAATCGTTAAATTTTGTTTACGATTTACTTGGAAAAAATATTGTAGCTTATATCCTCCTTGCACTGCTTCCAATGGCGTTTCTGCTTCCTTATGCATTGGTTGCAATTCTCGGCGAGTTGAAAATTTCTGCGTGGATTCAAGAACGCTTGGGTCCTATGCGCACCGGCTGGAAAGGTGTTTTGCAACCTATTGCAGAAGTTGTTAAACTTCTGCAGAAAGAGGATATTACTCCCGCAGCTGTCAATAAACCTTTGTTTAATTTGGCTCCGTTTGTAATGTTTGCCGGAGCTTATGCTGCTTACGCAGTTATTCCTTTCAGTTCGAAATTTGTTCCGGTCAATATCAATATCGGATTGTTCTACGTTTTTGCAATTAGTGCCTTCGGTGTAATTGCAATAGTTATGGGCGGCTGGGCTTCGAACAATAAATATTCGTTGCTTGGTGCTATGCGTGCAGCTGCTCAGATGATTAGCTACGAAATTCCTATCGCTGTTGCTATTCTGGCTATTGCTACTCTCGCTGGTTCGCTCGATATGCAGGAAATTATCTACCAGCAAGGTGGCGGTTTTTGGAACTGGAACATTTTCGGTGGTCCGGGCGCTATCACTAAAATTTGGGTTATTCCCTTTACTGTTACACTTTTCCTGATTTACTTTATTGGTTCGCTTGCCGAAACTAACCGTGTTCCTTTCGATATTCCCGAAGGTGAATCCGAAATCGTTGCCGGTTACCACACTGAATATAGCGGTATGAAATTCGCTATGTTCTTCTTTGCTGAATACTCAAATATGTTCATAGTTTCTGCTATCATTACTATTCTGTTCCTTGGCGGCTGGCAATCTCCTTTCGGCGACTTTCTGAATGGTCCGGTATGGCAAGCTTTCTGGTTTGTTAGCAAAGCTATGCTATTTGTGTTCCTGCAAATCTGGCTACGCTGGACTCTCCCGCGCCTGCGCGTGGACCAGCTGATGTATGTTACGTGGAAAGTTATGTTGCCTGTCGCTTTTGTCGCATTTTTTGCAGTTGCTCTCTGGGCAATGATAAAATAGATTGTTTTCTTTTACTGAGGTAAAAAATGGAATATTTCAAAAATATATTTCACGCTCTTTATACGATTTTTGTCGGTATGAAAATAACTGGTTTGCACCTTTTCGAAAAAAAGGTTACTATGCAATATCCAGATTTGGTTCATCCTATTCGCGATGGACTTCTTCCTCCTACTGAACGAAATCGTATAGCAGTTAATATGGATAGATGCAACGGGTGTGGTTCGTGTGCTCGCGCCTGCCCTGTTGATGCTATCGATGTCGAAATGGTTCGCGTTGTACCGGGCGACGAAGTGCCTCTGTTCTACGATGGCACTCCTATTAAAACCTGGGTTACCAAATACACAATAGATTTTGCGAAATGCTGTTTCTGCGGGCTGTGCATCGAAGCTTGCCCAACCGAGGCTAATAGAATGACTGCGGAATTTGAATATTCTGAATATCAACGCGATAAATTAATCTACCATTTCGAGCGGCTCACTCCCGAAGAAGCTGAGGAAAAGAAACGCAAGTGGGATGCGTATCAGGCTGAAAAGAAAAAAGCTGATGCCGCTGCTAAAAGTCAGAAAAATGAAACTGGTAATTAATCACAATTAAGATAAATTAATATGCTATTTGATTTTGTATTCTATATGTTCGCCGTTATTGTGATTGTTTCAGCAATGGGTGTTGTTTTCTCGAAGAAAATGATGTATTCGGCTTTCTCATTGCTGTTTACTTTCTTCGGTATGGCGGGTTTGTATGTTCTGCTCAGTGCAGACTTCGTTGCCGTTACCCAGATTATGGTTTATGTCGGTGGTATCCTCGTACTCATTGTTTTTGGTGTGATGCTCACAAGCAAAATCACCGGCGTGGACATCAAAACCGGAACTATCGGGAAAATTCAACTTACAGTCGGTGCAATTACTTCTGTGATTGTTGCCATTATTTTGATCTTCACTTATTTGAATGTTGAATGGATGACCTCGCAGTTCCAGATTGAAGTATCGACAACTACACACTTTATTGGTTTTGGATTATTCACTGAATATTTGTTGCCATTCTTTGTTGCAGCGATATTGCTATTGGTCGCTTTCATCGGTGCAGCAAAAATTGCCAGAAGAAAATAGGAGGCTTGCGATGGAAATTGGACTAACTCACTACCTGGTTGTAAGTGCTTTGCTTTTCTCGCTCGGCGTTTTTGGTATCGTTACCCGAAAAAATTCCATCCTTGTCCTGATGGGATTAGAACTAATTCTAAATTCTGCTAACCTGAACTTTATTGCTTTCTCTAAGTTCAAAGGATTAAACATCGAAGGGCATATCGCTACTTTGTTTGTTATTGTATTGGCTGCTGCCGAAGTTGCCGTTGCACTTGCAATTATTCTCAATATTTATCAAAATTACCATCACATTGATGTTGATGAGATAAATAAACTTAAAGAGTAGTTTCAGTATTGAAGTTAAATAATAGTATATAATTATGACACACGAAACATTGCTACAAATATCATCTATAATCTTGCTGCTACCGCTCGCAGGATTCACCGGAATCATATTTTTTCAGAAAAAATTAGGTAGAGCAGCGGGATACATCGGTTCGTCAATCTTGGGAATTAATTTGCTCCTGTCCTTGCTTGTTGCTTACCAGAAATTGGCTTTCTTTAGCGATGCCGGTATGCTCCAATGGAAATTCGATTGGCTCAATCTTGGCTCCCACTCGATTACCATTGGAATTGGATTAGACAACCTTGCAGCAATTATGCTGATTGTTGTTAATTTAATTAGCTTCCTTGTTCACGTGTTCTCGCTCGAATATATGCGCGAGGATATCCGTTTCCCGAGATTTTACGCGTATTTAGGGCTGTTTACTTTTTCAATGCTCGGAATTGTAATCGCCAATAACTTCTTAAATATGTATATTTTTTGGGAACTCGTCGGAATTAGTTCCTACTTGTTGATTGGCTTCTGGTACGAAAAAGATAGTGCTGCCAACGCGAGCAAAAAAGCATTTATTACAAATCGCGTTGGTGATTTTGGCTTTTTTGCCGGCATAATGATTCTTTTCTTCACCTACGGAAGCTTTATGTTCGATGATATATTTTCCCATATCGGCGAAGGACACATCCCGTTCGATAGCGGAACAATGCTCACTCTTGCCGGCATTCTGCTCTTTATGGGTGCTATCGGCAAGTCTGCTCAATTCCCGTTACACGTCTGGTTGCCCGATGCTATGGAGGGTCCAACACCGGTTTCTGCATTGATTCACGCTGCAACTATGGTTGCCGCCGGTGTTTATCTTACTGCTCGTATTTTTCCAATGCTAACAGCCGACGCTTTACTTTTTGTTGCATATATTGGTGCTATTACTGCTTTCATCGCTGCAACAA
>JAOAGZ010000034.1 GCA_026415495.1 Eximiradius proteiniborus
ATCCAGCAAAAGGCATTCCCTATTGCTCAAAAATTTGCTGTATGTATACTGCAAAGCACGCTATGCTTTTCAAACATAAAAATCATCACGGCAAAGCTACCGTATTTTATATGGATATCCGTGCCGGTGGCAAAATGTATGATGAATTTGTCCGCCGTGCTATCGAAGAAGATGACGTAAATTACATTCGCGGTCGCGTTTCTCGCATCTACGAAAAAAATGGAAAATTAATTGTATGCGGTGTTGATACTTTGCTAAACTCTCGCCCTGTCGAAATTGAAGCCGATTTGGTTGTGCTTGCAACCGCTGCTATTGCTAACTCTGATTCCGAAGAATTAGCTCAAAAACTTCATATTAGCTACGACCCATATCATTTCTTTTCAGAAGCTCATCCTAAGCTGCGCCCAGTTGAAACAAACACAGCTGGCATTATGCTTGCCGGTGCTTGTCAGGCTCCGAAGGATATTCCGGACACTGTTTCGCAAGCCTCCGGAACTGCCGCCAAAGTCGTTGCTTTGTTCTCTCAGGACGAACTTACCCGCGAACCTCTTATTGCTTATGTTAATAATAATACTTGTGTTGGTTGTTTCCTCTGCCAAAGTGTATGTCCTTATCTTGCTATTGAAAAAGAAGAAATTCGCCGCCGCGATGGCACTTTGGTGAAAACAGTTGCTAAAATCAATCCCGGACTTTGTCAGGGATGTGGCACCTGCGTTGCTTTGTGCCGCTCGAAATCTATTGATATTCACGGATATACTAACCGTCAAATCTATGCTGAAGTTTCGGCTTTATTCAACAGGAGGGAATATGCAGGAGTTTGAACCTAAAATCGTTGCTTTTGTTTGCAACTGGTGCACTTACGCTGGCGCCGACCTCGCCGGCACAAGCCGAATTAAATATGCTACAAATGTTCGTATTGTCAGATTTCCTTGCACTGGTAGAATAGATTATATGCTAATTCTCAAAGCATTTCAAAATGGTGCAGATGGGGTTATAGTCTCAGGTTGCCACCCTAACGATTGCCACTATACCTCCGGCAATTTCCACGCCCGTCGCCGCTGGATTGTCTTTAATGAACTGCTTGAACTACTTGGCTTCGACAAACGTCGCCTCTTCTTCTCTTGGGTGTCTGCCGCCGAAGGTGCTAAATGGGCAAATCTTGTTAACGAAGTTGTTACCGAAGTCCGTAAATTAGGTCCGTTCACTGAATACGAGGAACTCTCTAAAATTAATATTAATTCCATAGGAGAGCTTTGCAATGTCTGAATTAATAAATAAGATTAGTCAATTCTTTGCTTCCCAAACAATCGATTTGTTCATCGGTTATAAAAAAGGACGTTTCGGCGAAGGTAAGCCCGCTTTCTTTACTAAACCCGAACAATTAAAAGAACTTGTCTTTGATGATAAATGCATTGTTAATCTCGCTGTTTATCTTCGTAAACCCGAACTGAAAAAGTATAGCAAAATTGGTATTTTGGCAAATTTCGGTACCTTGCGGGCTCTGCTCCAACTTGCCGCAGAAAACCAAATCGTTGATGGGCAGTATTTGATTTTTACTGTTGTAGATGGAAAAGTCCTTGAGTTTACAAATCTTAAAGCAATTGAAGAATTTGTATCAAAGAATTTGCCAAAACCAAATCCCGAACGAGTTGCACTACTTAAAGAAATAGAGAGCAAACCTCGCGAAGAACGCTGGGACTGGTGGACACGCGAGATATCAAGCTGCATCCGCTGCTATGCTTGCCGTGCAGCTTGTCCGCTTTGCTACTGCGAACAATGCCTTGTGGAATGCAACCAACCGCAGTGGGTAGGAGTGCCCCCAACGGGAATAGGCAATCTGGAATGGCACATTGTGCGAGCTATGCACCTTGCCGGACGCTGCATCGGATGTGGCGAATGCGAAGCCGCTTGCCCGATGGAAATACCAATCGGCTTGCTCACTCAAAAATTGAATATGACAATTATTTCTAATTTCGGTCAAATTCCCGGCACTAAACTTGAACCTAACTATGCTCTCTCAACCTTCAAAGTAGATGATAAAGAAAACTTTATAAGGTAGTTGAATTATGGAATATAAATTAATTAAACTCGAAAAAATTCAGGATTTCGTCAATGCTTTGATTGCAAACGGCAAGCAAGTTCTTGCTCCAAAGCAGAAAAAAGATAAAGTTTTCTTCTCACTGATTCGCTCCTTCGACGAAATTGCTATGGATTTCATCCAAACTGCATTTTCTGCGAAATCAGCCGTTTTCCCTAAGTGTGAAGAACTTTATTCATTTGAAAAGAATGGTAAGGATACAATTCTCAATAATCCTCCAGCACCGCAACACGATACAGTTGTTTTCGGAATGCGTCCTTGTGATGGAGCGGCTTTCGATTATCTCGCCACTTTCTTCTTAAAAGAAAATCCCGACTATCATTTCAAAATGCGCTACGACAAAACAATTCTTATTGGGCTCACCTGTCCCACGGGCGATGAATTCTGCTTCTGCACCTCTGTTGGAATTTCTCCTTCAGACACTCGTGGTAGCGATCTCTTGCTCACAAAGACCCAAAACGGTTATTTTGTGGAAATCAGCACAGATAAAGGAAAAAAATTAGTTGAGCAATTCTCGGACTTTTTCGAACAGACTAATACAATCGACAAAACAAAATACACTGCAAATATTCAAAAACGTTTCGATAGCTCTGCATTAAAAGAAAAGATTAGTGGTGTCTTCAACTGGGAACGTTGGGAAGAAACATCTCTGCCGTGCTTTGGTTGTGGCACCTGTGCTTTTTCGTGCCCAACCTGCACTTGCTTCGATATTCAAGATGAAGCAAATTTATTGGGTGGCGCTCGCTACCGTATCTGGGACACCTGTGCATTAGGTATTTTCACAAAGCACGCTTCCGGACACAACCCACGTGAAAAGCAAAGCGAACGTTGGCGCAATAGAATTCTGCATAAGTTCCTATATACCGACGAGCAATTTGGTACTCTTTCCTGTGTTGGTTGTGGTCGCTGCATTCGCAATTGTCCTGCCGAACTTAGTATTATTGAACAAGTAAATGCAATTATGGAGGGCTGATTATGGATAATATGTATTTGCCATATAAAATGTTTATCGAAAAAATTACTGAAGAATCGCCACTTGTTCGCACTTATCGCTTGAAATTCAAAAATCCTGCCGACGAGGAAAATTTTTCATTCAAAGCAGGACAATTTGGTGAGTATTCAATATTTGGCGAGGGCGAAAGCACATTCTGTATCGCTTCCTCACCGACACGTAAAGGTTATATCGAGTGCACTTTCCGCGTTGCTGGGCGTGTTACCAAAGCACTTGCCAATTGTGAAGAAGGCGATGAGATAGGCTTCCGCGGTCCTTACGGAAACACTTTCCCGATTGATGACTGGAAAGGCAAAAATTTACTTTTTATTGCCGGTGGTATCGGGCTACCTCCACTTCGTTGTGTGATTTGGAATTGCTTGGACTTACGTGAGAATTTCCGTGATATTACCATTCTCTATGGTGCCCGCAGCGTCCAGGACCTTGTTTACAAACACGAACTCGAAGAATGGAACAACCGTCCGGATGTTAATTTATATACAACAGTCGATCCCGGTGGCGAAACTCCCGATTGGAAAGGAAAAGTTGGTTTTGTTCCTTCAATTCTGAAAGAAGTTAGCCCAAGTTCTGATAATACAATTGCAGCTGTCTGTGGACCTCCGATTATGATAAAACTTACTTTACCAGTGCTTTTCGAACTCGGCTTCAAAGAAGAAAATATCTTCACCACTCTCGAAAATCGTATGAAGTGCGGTATAGGAAAATGTGGACATTGTGCAGTCGGACCTTACTACGTTTGCAAGGATGGTCCCGTTATTACATACAAAGAACTCAAAGAACTTCCTCAGGAATATTAACAGCAATCCGAACAAGCCGTTCCCAATCTTTCGAGAACGGCTTGTTCAGTATAATAGTAACTGTAATAAACTAACTTCTTTAAATAAATTAATAAGTTATTATATTTAATTTAGCAGAAATAATTATGCAGTATAAATTTTTAATATGTCCTTGGCAAAATGAGTTTATTGAAACTATTAGCAAAACGGAAAATGAATTATTTATTTCCTCGCCGTTTGTAAATCTTAAAGGAGTGAAAATATTAATAGATTCAATTAAGGAGAAATCAAAAGTTAAAATAACTCTTTTAACAAACCTTACACCACAAAATATCATAAATGAATCTATTGATCCACGTGCATTGCTGGAATTATATAAACATTTTGCTGAGATTAATATTTCAAGTTTAAGCAGACTTCACGCCAAAGTATATCTAATTGATGAAAAGATAGGCATTATTACATCTGCAAACCTTACAAGTGGTGGATTAATTCATAATTTTGAATATGGAGTTTTAATTGATAACAAGAACACAGTTTTGAACATAAAAGAAGATATGTCGAATTATTATTCATTGGGAAACATCCTTGATGAGCAGGTATTAAAAAAGATTAGTGATAAAGCAAAACAATTATACAAAATTAACAAAAAAAGGAATGTATATCTTGAAAATTCAACAATAGGAAAATTATTAAAAGAAGAACTTGAAACAATAGAATTTGAATTATTAAAGAACAGAATAAAAGAAGGCAGAACAATTAATGCAATATTTTCAGATACTATACTTTACCTCTTAAAAAAGAAAGGTGAACTTAGAACTGATGAACTTCATCCATTAATTCAGGCAATACATCCTGATATTTGCGATGATTCGATTGATAGAGTAATAAATGGGCAACATTTTGGTAAAAAATGGAAACACTTGGTTAGAAATGCTCAGCAGTCTCTTAAAAAAAATGGGCTGATTCGTTTACAAGAAAATAAATGGCAAATAGTAATTTAAAGTAATTAGATATGTGGATTATTAAGATTACTTCAGACAACGACTTATCTGATTTCGATAGAGATGTTATCTTGGAATTAGTTAGTGAAACTGCACGAAAAAATATAATACCTTATTATTTTATTTTGCACGATGTTGTGGAAAGCAAAAAATATTCTGAATTGCTTATTGAAGGACACAAAATAGCAATCAATGATTTAATTGCAATAATTAGTGAGAACCTCCCTTACAAAATTACTTCAATACAGCAAACCCAATAATTTCCAATCATTCTATAATATAGTCTATTATAGCACTGCTTAAAGAGTGCTGGCTACTTGCTTATCGTATTTAAAAGTTATCAAGAACAATCGAGAAATACCTTTGACTAACTCTCAATCACTGCTTCTCAGTAGATTATTCGAAAATCAACAATCTAAAAAAATTAAACCCCAGATTTTTTTATCTGGGGCTTAGTGCAATGTTTTTATTATTTTCTCTCCAAAATCATCTGTAACAATGATTTTCGTTTTATCTCGTGATCCCAAGGGGATTCGAACCCCTACTGCCAGCGTGAAAGGCTGGTGACCTAACCATTAGTCTATGGGACCATCAAATTTTCAAGAATTCAAAATTACGACTATTTTCTTAAATATCCAAAAAATTTTTTATAAGCATAATTTTTTTTGGAAATTATCTCGATTACTATCATAACTTTATTATTCCTAAATTACATATTTTATTATTATTGAAATTTTTGTATTTTAACTATAAATTATTTCGAGTTAGATTTATTTTCTTATGTTTTCGATAATGTATGTTTCTAAACAATTTCTTTGAAATGCCGATAAATAAAAATAACTTGTACCAATTTGTGGTATTAGTTTCTCTACGAAGCAGATATGAAAAACATTAGAAGGGATAATATATGTTTGTAATCATAGGTGTTGTACTTGTTTTCGGAGCTTTGCTGGGTGGATTTATGATTTCAGGTGGTAATCCACTTTCTCTGATTGTGCCCGGCGAATTTATTATCATATTAGGTGTTGCTACTGGCTCGTTAATTATTGCTAACCCTCTACCTGTTATTAAACAAATCATCGCTTCTGTTCTTGCCACTCTTAAGCCTCCGAAAGTAAGCAAAGCAGCCTACTTAGACTTGCTCAAAATGCTTTATGAACTATTCCAATTCGCTAAACGCGAAGGTTTAATCGCTCTTGAACAACACGTTGAAAACCCCGAATCAAGTTCCATTATCTCTAAATATCCTACTTTTCTTGCAAATCATCACGCTGTCGATTTCCTTTGCGATACTTTAAAAGTGGTGCTTTCTGGAGGTGTACCCGCCCACGATTTAGAAGAATTAATGGATATGGACCTTGAAGCTCTTCACGAAGAAGAATTTGTTATTCCTGGTGCTCTCCAAACTTTTGCTGACGCTTTCCCGGGCATCGGTATTGTTGCTGCTGTGCTTGGTATCATTGTTACAATGGGTTCGATTAATGAAGGTGCCGAAGCTGTTGGTCATCACGTTGCTGGTGCTCTTGTGGGAACATTCCTTGGTGTGTTGATGTCTTACGGTATTGTTGGTCCTATATCTTCGCTGGTTGGTAAAACTTTGGCTAAAGAAGCTAAATATTTGCTTTCAATCAAAGCGGCGCTCCTCTCTTTCGCCAAAGGTGCTCCTGCAACTGTTGCTATCGAATACGGTCGTCGTGCTATCGACCCTGAATTCCGTCCGTCTTTCAAAGAAACTGAAGAAAACTTGAAGCGTTAATCCATTGAGGTTTGTATGTCGTCTGATGAACAACAAGGTCATAAAGAACAACCTATAATAATAAAAAAGGTTAAAAAAGGTGGGCACGGAGGGCATCACGGTGGTGCGTGGAAAGTTGCTTATGCTGACTTCGTTACCGCAATGATGGCATTCTTTATCGTTATGTGGATTCTTGCTTCGAGCGAAGAAGTCAAACAAGCTGTTGCATCTTATTTTCAGGAACCCGGTGCTTTTAATTTCCTCACCGGCAAAAGAACCGTTCCTGTTGATTTGAATTTGTACCCCGAAAGAAAAAAAGGTGATGGCGAAGGTAAAGGCAAAGGGGAATTCGTTATTTCTTTCCAACCTACTAAACCTGATACAATAAAAGCCGAAGAACTCTTTAAAGCTCTTAATGACAGTATCTCAGCAGCAAAACGCGTTGAAGTTACTGGTGATAATATTAAAAAACTTCTCGAAAGTGAACTTTCTGCTAAACCTGAAATCAAAGATATTATTTCTTCAATCAAAATTGAAATGACAAAAGAAGGTCTTCGCATTGAACTTATTGAAACAAGCGAATCCTTGTTTTTCGAAGTCGGTAGCAGCACTCTCAAAAGAGAAGCTGTGGATCTCCTTCGCAAGTTAGCTCTGGAAATTGGTAAACTCCCGAATAATGTCGAAATCGAAGGACACACAGATAGCCGGGCATATCGTGGCAAATCGCTCTATACTAACTGGGAACTTTCCGCTGACCGTGCAAATTCCGCTCGTCGGGTATTAGAATCTTCCGGGCTCTGGCAAGGACAAATCGTCAAAGTTACTGGCTTTGCCGATAGAAAACTTCGTAACCCCGAAAATCCTTTTGATGTAACAAATAGACGTGTTAGTATTTTAATTAAGCAGATGTCTACCGACCAATTTATGTCATTAGCAGGAGAAACAAAAAATGAGTAGTAAAATCTCAATTCTTGTTGTAGATGATGAAAAAGCAATTCTTTTAACTTTCGAGAAGTTGCTCGCTAAGACTTTCCCGGATATTGTAGTTTATACTGCTGAAAATGGCAAAGAAGCTTGGGATATAGTATCTGTTCATCATCCGAATATTATTATCTCTGATATAAATATGCCAGTTATGGATGGCTTCCAGTTGTTGATCAAAGTTCGTTCCAACCCCGAATACAATGATATTTTCTTTATTCTACTAACTGGTAATACAGAAGTTAGCGAGCGAATCAAAGCATTGGATAAAGGTGCAGATGAATTTATCACCAAACCTGTCGTCTCTGTTGCATTGGAAGCCCGTATTCGTGCTGCTTTGCGTATTGTTCGTCTTCAGCAACAAATGAAAGAAGAAAATCAGTTATTAGTTGAACTTGCCGAAGAATTAGAAAAAGATATTCACGATATGGCTCTGCTTGCCGTAAAATTTATGCAGGCTCGCATCCCAACTTCTCAGGAAATGCTTAGCCGTGTGGCTGACTCATCTGTTTGGATTGCTCGCCAACTCGGCAAATTTACTGACGATGAAATTCGCGATATTGAAATTGCTGCTCTGCTCTCGCAAGCCGGACGAATGACCTTGCCCGACCATTTGCTCCAGCAACCTATAATGATTGATGGCAATCCTACCGACCCAATTATGATGCAAGTTCCAAATGCTGCTCGTGAAATTGTCTCCGGTGTTCGGCGATTTGCTGATATTGGCAAAATTCTTTATTCACTTTATGAAAATTTTGATGGTAGCGGATTCCCTCAACGACTCCAATCCTGGCAAATCCCTTTTGCTTCGAGAATTATCCGCGCTGCTCTCGACTATGAAGAAGTTAAAGCCAGAACCGGCAAAAAAGGTTCCGATATTATTAACATTATGAAAAATCAATCTAATAGGCTATACGATCCTCGCGTCGTAATTCTATTGGAACAATACATCTATACTTACGAAAAAGAACTTCAAAATCCAAATGAAGTGCCTGTTTTGCTTTCCGATTTGAAAGAAGGTATGATTTTGGCAAGAGAAATTGTTACCGAAAAAAATCTGAAACTTTTGCCAGCAGGTGCTGTTCTCAAAAAGCCTATTATCGATAGAATTATTGCTCACAATAGTACCGACCCGATTTTAGGTAATATTTATGTGAAAAAATCATCTATCCAATAATGTGGGATCTAAAAAATAAAACTGCTATTATCACCGGTGCCTCGCAAGGTATCGGTTTTGCTATTTTAAAGGAATTCCTTTCGCTTGGGGCTCAGTGTATTGCAGTTGCTCGCAACAAGCGAGAAATTGAATCGCTCGAAAAACAGTTTCCTGATACTTTGCGTTATTATAGCTGCGATTTATCTGCAAAAAAATCACGTTTAGAGTTCATTGAATTCATCAAGTTTAATTACAAAGAGGTTAATGTTCTTGTAAATAACGTTGGCTCTAATATTCGCCGCTCTACTTGTGAATATTCAGATGAAGAAATTGATTCCCTTTTTCAGATCAACTATTTTTCATCATTAGAGCTATCCAAAGGGCTTCACCAACTTCTCAAAAATTCAGGAAATGCCTCGATAATTAATATTTCTTCGATTTCAGCAAGTAGAATAGTGCGTTCAGGTGCAATTTATGCTTCTGCAAAAGCAGCTCTGTCTCACTTGACGCGTTATCTTGCTGTTGAATGGGCTGCTGAGAATATTAGGGTTAATGCTATCGAACCTTGGTATATTAATACTCCACTTGTTAGCCCTATTCTCAATGATAATCAACGTATTAGCAAAATTATAGACCAAACCCCACAGAAACGAATCGGACTTCCACACGAAGTTGCTTCTGCTGTTGCGTTCTTAGCAATGGATGCTTCCTCGTATATTACTGGTCAGGTTATAGCTGTCGATGGAGGTGCTTCTTGTTTGCTTTTATAAGTTTTTCTTCCATTATAGATTACTTTGCCAACCAATCCGGCACATTTAATACTATTATCCTATTTCTTGTGATTGGTTTTTTCATTTCTCTTATCAAAAAATTAATTAAACTTGCGATTTACATTTGTATTCTAATAATTTTAATAATAGTTATCGACAAATTATTAAATTTGTATTTGTTTGTATCTTAATTTTTTAGGAATATTATGGCTTATAAAATTGGAGTTATAGGGACAGGTTATGTTGGGCTTGTGTCTGGTACTTGCTTTGCAGCAACAGGCAATTTTGTTACCTGCGTGGATATAGATCAGGAAAAAGTTAATAAATTACGCCAAGGCATCTGCCCGATTTTCGAACCCGGTCTCGATAGATTACTTGTGCAGAATATTCAGGAAGAACGACTTTTTTTCACAACCAATTTGGAAGAAACTGTTGAAAATTCTCAAATTATTTTCCTTTGCCTTCCCACTCCTCCAAATGAAGATGGCTCAGCAGATTTGCATCACGTTTTAGATGTTGCAGAAAAAATTGGAATAATTATTCGCGACAAAAAAATTAATGATAAAAAAATTATCGTAAACAAAAGCACCGTCCCTGTCGGAACTGCCCAGAAAGTCCGTGATATTCTCATTAAATACATCCCTGAAAGCTTATTCGAAGTTGTTAGCAACCCTGAATTTCTGCGCGAAGGCTTAGCTGTTGAAGATGCTATGAAACCAGAACGTGTTGTTGTTGGCACTCGTAGCAAATGGGCAGAAGAAATTATGATTGAGCTCTACAAACCATTTGTTCGCACTGGCAATCCTATTATTATTATGGATGAGAAAAGTGCAGAAGTTACCAAATACGCCGCTAATGCCTTTCTTGCAACAAAAATTTCATTTATGAATGATCTGTCTGCTTACTGCGAAAAAGTCGGTGCCGATATCGACAAAATTCGTTTTGGGCTTGGCACTGATAGCCGTATCGGCAAAATGTTCCTTTTTGCCGGCATTGGATATGGCGGTTCCTGCTTTCCTAAAGATGTCCGTGCTCTGATTTATTCTGCCGAAGAGCACAACCAACCTCTTAGAATTGTTAAGGCAACTATGGAAGTTAATGAATCTCAAATCAAACGCTTCTTCGGCAAAATTAAAAATAGATTTGGCGAGCTCTCTTCGCTCAAATTCGCTATTTGGGGACTTGCCTTCAAGCCTAATACTGATGATGTTCGCGAAGCACCAGCGTTCAAACTTATAGATATGCTACTTGCTGAGGGAGCCACCGTCAATGTTCACGACCCGGAAGCATTAGAAAACACTCGTCGCCACTTCGGTGATAAAATTAATTATTTCAATAAAATGTACGATGCTATTCAGGATTGCGATGCTCTTATCGTTGTTACTGAATGGAATCAGTTTAGAACACCTGATTTCAACTTAATTGCCTCCAAATTAAAAAATAAAATTATCTTCGATGGTCGCAACCTATACTCGCTCGATAATATGTCCGAGTTAGGTTTTGAATATTACAGTATCGGTCGCAAAGATATTCGTTAAGAGAATCTGTATGGAACCCAAAATATCTGTCTGTATTATTGCAAAAAATGAAGAAAAAATGCTGGGCGACTGCCTCGATTCAGTTCGTCCGATTGCTTATGAAATTATTGTTGTCGATACCGGATCTGTCGATGATACTGTAAAAATTGCTCTTTCAAAAGGTGCTAAAGTTATTCGTTCGCAGTGGCAAAATGATTTTTCTTTCTCTCGTAATATTTCTCTCAAAGAAGCTACGGGTGATTTTATCTTGGTGATTGATGCAGACGAGCGTCTTCAAAATCCCCAAACACTGCTCGATACTGTTCGCAATGCAGAACCAACCGATGGAGGTTGGCTTGTGCAATTGCTTTCAACTGTCGATGTCAGGTCCAACATTATTCAATCTCATATTTCTTACGTGCTTCGCCTTTTCCGTAATAATCCGAACTTCTTTTTCGAAGGTGTTATCCACGAACAAGTTCTCTATTCGATTTTAAAACAAAATTATAAAGTTAAAAATTGCTCTGTTCAGCTTCTTCATCTTGGTTATGATTTAGACCCGGAAAAGCTTAGATTAAAGCAGCTTCGTAATCTCGAACTTCTCAATATTGCACTTGCGAAAGAACCCAACAATCCGTATAACTTAACCCAACGAGCCCATACTTACGTTGCTCTTGGTAGAAAGGAAGAAGCACATCAGGATTATTTGCGTGCTTTAGAGATTGTCCCCAAAACAAACAAACTTAGAATTCGTATCTTGGGCAATGGAGCGATGAATGCCTACAAAATGGGCAATAAAGAGCTTTCTTTCCGCTGGGCTTTAGAATCTTATGAAACTGTTCCTAACCAATCATTAGCTAATTTTATTCTTGCTGAATTATTTTTCGAAAAACAGCAATACCGACAGGCACTTACGCACTATTTGAAAATGCGCGAAGTCCATCAACAACAAGAAAAGGATTTCTTTGCTATTCTTGCTGGTGATTACTTTATTCCGCTCGACCATCTTGCCTATAAAATTGGCAGATGCTATTTCTTGATGAATGATTACCAAAACGCAAGCGAAGAATATGACCTGGCTTTCAAGCTTAATCCTAAAAATGAACTCGGACTTATCGGCTTAGCTAATATCGCTTTTGTGCTGGGTAAATACGACCAATCCAAGCAACTCCTTGAATTTGCCCTTAAAATCAATCCAAATCAAACAGCTATTTATGATTTTCTCAATAAAGTTGAAAATGCAATTAATAGCGAAATTCAATCAGATTTTTCGAAAAATACAACCATTCAAACCGAAAACCAGTCTTTTGCAAGTGCAGTGCAGCCACCACCTGCTCCATCTCTTTTTGAAAGTGTGAATAATTTTGGTAGGCAAGCCACTTTGTCCGTTTGTATGATAGTAAAAAATGAAGAAGATATGCTGGCTGCTTGTCTCGATAGCGTCAAAGATGTTGCAGATGAAATTATCATTACCGATACTGGTTCCACCGATAGGACTATCGAGATAGCCAGAAGCTATGGTGCAAAATTGTTTCAGATGGAATGGAAGGACGATTTTTCTGCTGCACGAAATAATTCACTTATGAATTGCTCTTGCGATTGGGTGCTTTATATCGATGCAGACGAACGCCTTACCCCTGAAAGTCAAAAAAACATCAAACGCTACATCAGTCAGGCTTTGCCTGATATCGGTGCTTTTATTTGCACAATTGAAAGCGACCATAATTATCTTGACGGTAATTCCGAAGTTCACCGTGGTGGCTATCCTCGATTATTCCGTAATTTGGGATATCCAAAAGTAAAATTTGTTGGTCGGGTTCACGAACAAATTTCACCATCATTGATTGAGGCAGGCTACACCTTTGCTATTTCTGATTTAAAAATTATGCATCTTGGGTATAACGTCTCTCGCGAGGAAATGGAAGAAAAAGTTCGTCGCAACTACAGAATGCTGATTGCTCACGTGCAGGAAGAACCTCTGAACGGCTATGCGTGGTTTCAGCTTGGGCAGACTCTTTCACAAATGCAACTGTTTCGTGAGGCAGAAGAAGCAATTCGCTTCTCAATTAAATGTGGTGATTTATCAAAAACTATTTATTCTTCAGCGGCAGCAGCACTCTCGCAGATAAGTGGTCGCCGTGGCGATTTCAAGGAAGCACTTCGCTGGGCGGATGCAGCTCTGGAAAAATCACCAAATCAGATTTACGGCATTACCTTAAAAGCGTTTGCTCTACTTAATCTAAATCGTGCTGCCGAAGCAATCCCTTACTTTGAACAAGCTCTTCAAATGCTCAAACAATCAGAAAAATACTTTACTTTTGGCAGCCCTGCTTTCGATATTGATATTTCAGAAAATGTGCTTCTGAAAGGACTTGCTTCTGCTAAACAGAAAATTAATTACAGGGAAAATTAATTCGTTCACAATAATTCTTTGAATAAAAAAGCTGTCTCAAATCTATGAGACAGCCTTTTTATTTCCGGAATATTCTGAACAACTATTTTATGTAGCTCATTCCTACTTCTAATGCTTTAATATTCAGCGGTATTAATTTCTGATAACGCTCAAATACTTTCTCTAATGCTTTGTGTATGTTTTCGACAGCAACGCAATTTGTTTTCTTCAAAAAAGCACCGAGCATAACCATATTCAATACTTTTGTATTTTGTAGTTTGATGGCTTCTTCGCTTCCTTGCACAGGAATGATGTTAATATCAGTCCGTGTTGGTGGATTAAGTATATTCGCACTATCGTAAATCAAATTGCCACCTTTCTTCACTCTCGACTCAAATTTATCAACTGATGGCTGATTGAGTGCAACTACTGTATCATACATTGAAATAATTGGCGAGCTTATCGCTGAATCAGATACAATTGTAATACAGTTTGCTGTTCCACCACGCATTTCAGGACCATACGATGGCATCCAGCATACCTCTTTTCCTTCAATCATTCCGGCATAAGCAAGGATTTGTCCCATTGAAAGAACACCTTGTCCACCGAACCCCGCAAATAATGCTTCTTGTGTCATACTACTTCACCTCCGGGACTTTTATGTCGCCTAATTTATAGAATGCTAACATTTTATCTTCTATGTATTGGTTTGCTTGTGCTGGTGTCATTCTCCAGTTTGATGGGCAGTTCGAAACTATTTCCACCAAACACAAACCTAATTCTTTCTTCTGATATTCTAACGCCTGACGCAATGCTTTCTTTGCCTTACGCACATTTGCTGGCTTGTGAACTGATTGGCGTGTAATGTAAGCAACGCCCGGAAGCGGAGCAAGCAATTCGGAAATCTTCAATGGATAACCTTGTGTCTTAACATCACGTCCGTGAGGGCTTGTTGTTGATACCATACCTTCCAACGTAGTTGGTGCCATCTGCCCGCTTGTCATTCCATAAATACCGTTATTGATGAAAATAATTAATATATTTTCACCGCGATTAGCTGCATGAATTGTTTCGCCTGTGCCTATTGCAGCCAAGTCTCCATCACCTTGATATGAGAAAACATACTTATCCGGTTGCACACGCTTAATTCCGGTTGCAACTGCACAAGCACGCCCGTGGGCTGCTTGCTGCATATCTACTCCCATATAATGATATGCAAAAACAGAACAACCAACCGGTGCTACACCAATTGTTTCATTTTCAATGCCCATTTCTTCTACTACTTCCATAAAAATCTTGTGTACTGTGCTGTGTCCACAGCCAGGACAATAGTGAAATGGCTCTGGAAGCAAAGTAGAAGGCTTGCGATATACTAAATTTTCATCAGTGCAAATCTCTGGGCGGAATTTTGCTGTTTCTATATTTTTGCTCATTATGCTTCTCCTTTAATAAATATTTTTTCGAAATTCTCTACTATTTCTTCTGGAGAAGGTATCATTCCTCCCATTCTTCCGTAATATTCTACACGAGTTTTTCCACATACTGATAATTTTACGTCTTCTACCATCTGTCCTGCATTCATTTCTACATCTAATATGCCTTTTACTTTTCCTGCTACCGATTCGTAAACTTTCTTCGGGAATGGGAATAATGTAATTGGGCGAATTAATCCGACCTTGTATCCTTTCTCTCTCAAAATATCCATTGCTTTACGGCAAATTCTTGCTCCAAGACCATAACCCGTCAAAATGTATTCTGCGTCGTCTAAATTGAATGCTTCGTAACGAACTTCAGCATCCTCAATTTGCTTATATTTTGCTTGAAGATGTTTGTTTATTTCTTCCATTTTTTCAGGCTGAATATGAAGCGATGTAATATAGCGACGCTCTTTATCTTTTGGTTTGCCCGTTGTTGCCCAATCTGGGAACTCTGTCTTGCGTGGCATTTGGTCGAATAGCTCAACCTTTTCCATCATCTGACCAATCGCTCCGTCGGCAAGTATCATTACCGGATTGCGATATTTCTCTGCCAAATCAAAAGATAATCTTACAAAATCAACCATTTCCTGTACTGAAGATGGTGCAAGCACAATCAATCTATAATCACCGTGCCCGCCGCCTTTTACTGACTGAAAATAATCAGCTTGCGATGGCTGAATTGTTCCAAGACCCGGTCCCCCACGTACAACATTTGCTAATACACAAGGTAATTCAGCACTTGCAATATAAGAAAGACCTTCCTGCATCAAACTGATACCCGGACTGGATGATGTTGTCATTACCCGACGACCACAAGCAGCAGCACCGTAAATCATATTGATAGCAGCTACTTCACTCTCTGCCTGCAATACAACCATTCCTGTTCTTTGTGTTGCATCTTTAGATAAATATTCCAATACTTCCGATTGTGGGGTGATTGGATAACCAAAATAAGCATCGCAGCCCGCTCTTATCATCGCTTCTGCTAATGCTTCATTGCCTTTCATTAATTTTATTTCGCCCATTTTAACTCCTTTTTACCTCCAAATTATTCATTAGGCGGATTTTTCAATTTTTCTATATACTGTTATTACTGCATCAGGACAAATTATCGCACAACTTGCGCAGCCTGTGCAGTTACTATTTACTGTTACTATGTATTGATAGCCCTTCTTGTTGATTTTGTTCGTCAGCGACAAAACCTCCTCCGGGCAAGCTTCAATGCAAAGCGAACATCCTTTGCATTTCTCAATGTCGATGATAATCTCACCAAGTGCTTTTGCCATTTCTTTTATCCTTTTTTGTTAGAAATAACGCCATTGTTTTTTAAAACAATGTTTTATAAGTTACGAAATTTACAAAAAAGTGTTTGAGTTTCAAAATTTTTGAATCAAAAAAATTACTATTTTTCAAATACTTACATAAAATCTTTATTTAGGCTGGACTAAACGGGAAGTTTTTATCGATAATTAATTGTTTCTCTGTATATTTTCTCATACATCGGGACTATTTTTTCTGCTTCGTATTCTCTTTTTGCATATTCAACTGCATTTTCTGAAAATATCTTCCATTTGTTCTTGTTTCTAATCAATTCTATTGCATATCTCGCCATCCGCGAAACGTCCCCGAATTCTGCTATATATCCATTTTCGTTGTGTTTGACAACCTCAGGTATTCCTCCCACGCTCGATGCAACAACCGGCACTCCGCAAGCCATCGCTTCGAGTGCCGATAGACCAAAACTTTCCGACTGACTTGGCAATAGAAATACATCTGCACAAGAAAGCAACTCTATGATTGCATTTTGCTTCCCCAAAAATTTAACATTATTGTGCAATCCTAACTCATATGCTAATTTTTCAGTTTCACTCTTTTCGGGTCCATCACCAATTAATATCAATTTTGCGGCTATTCCTTGTTCGAGTATCTCTTTTAGTATCCTTATTGTGTCCGGCACTCGTTTGACTGGTCGGAAATTCGATATATGCATAAGAATTGCTTCTCCATTAGGTGCAAATGTCTTTTTCAGGTTACAACTTTCAATTCTTTTGTATATTTTTGTATCAATAAAATTTGGGATATGGTGGATTTCATTTTCTATTTGGAATTGCTGAATGGTTTTATCTTTTAAATATCGCGAAACAGCTGTAACTGCATCCGATTGCTCTATTGAATATTTGACTATTGGCGAAAATGCCGGTTCAAGCCCAATTAACGTAATATCCGTCCCGTGCAATGTCGTTACTAATTTTACATTGCTCTTTGTTGCTATTTGCTTACTCAATATTCCACTAACTGCGTGCGGTATAGCGTAATGAACGTGAATTATATCGAGTTTTTCATACTTAAGCACATCAAGTATTTTTCCCGTCAATGCCAATGTGTAAAGATGAAATTCAAACAGTGGGTAATGTGGTATCTCAACCTCGTGAAAAAAAATGTTCTCCCTGAATCTATCCAGTCGAATTGGATTCGCATAGCTGATAAAATGCACTTCCCAGCCGCGTTCTGCAAGAGCTTCCCCAAGCTCTGTTGCTACTATTCCGCTTCCGCCATATGTGGGATAACATACCATTCCTATTTTCATAATTTTACCCGTTTGTAATATGAGCAAAGAATTCTACTATACAATTGCAAAACCATTTCGGGCTGAACAAAAAATTAAAGGCTCGAAATTCATCGCTTCAGTTGCAAGCGTTTCAAGCCGCGACGAAGCACTCCTCTTTTTGGAGCAAATCCGTAGTGAATATTTCGATGCCACACATAACTGCTTCGCATATCGATTGGGTGCCGAGGGACTGGATGTTCGTTTCGGAGACGATGGCGAACCAAATGGCTCCGCTGGCAAACCAATCTTGTTCTCTATCAAAAAATTTGATTTTAGCGACATTATCGTTGTTGTAACTCGTTATTTCGGCGGCACAAAACTTGGTATCGGTGGTCTTTCTCGTGCTTATTCTTCAACTACTGAACTTGCACTCTCGCAGTGCGAGAAAAAAATTGTTCATATTACTACTGCCATCAGAGTGCTTTGCTCCTATGAAGACGTCTCCACTATAAAAAAATTGATTAACGAATTTGCAGTTTCTGCCACTGAAGACTACAAAGATTCAGTCGAGTTTATTGTTCACATCCACCAGTCCAAAATAGACGAATTCGAACGAAAAGTCATCTCATCGACAAACGGACGTTCAGGCGTTTTCCCGGTGTAATATCCAGTTTCTCTATCATAAATAACAAAGAGGCTGTGCTTCTCACTGCACAGCCTCTTTCTCAATTTAGCAAAATCAATAATCTTATTCTTTTATTCCGAAATATTTGTTCCAGATTTCCAATTGTTTAGTTGTTAGTATTGATTTTACATTTTCAAGGAATGCATCGTGGCAATCTTTCAAGCCCTGACGAGCTATTGCAATGTCTTCGTTAGTTTCCATTGCAGTGCGTGTTTCTTCACGTAACTGTTTTAGTGCTTGCATTGCCTGTTCTCTTGTAATTTCGCCAGCTTTAAGTTGCTCCATAATCTGACGGCGTTGAGCATTTGCATTCTCAATTATTGCACGCTGAGCTTCACGAAGCATTTGGCGATACTCTTTAATGCAGTCTTCAAGTTCTTGAGCAAAAATCTTTACTTGTTCTCTTTGTGCAGAGTCAAGTTCCAGCATTCGTAAAAGAACCCCAATTCTGAATTGTCCGTTATTTGGTTCTGGCTTTGGAGGCATTTCGCCGTTTGGTCCTTTACCTTTGTCATCAGACGGTGGCATAAGCATCTTATCATATACGTTCTGAAGTGTGAAATCTGTTGTTAAGCTTGCTTCTGACACTTCACCTACAATTGCATTGGGAGAAAGAAGAACCATTGAATAATCCATACCATTGTCCACTGGCTCAACTGGATTATCTTTTTGGCATGCAGCTATTCCAAGCATAGCTGCTAAAATTGCTACAACATAAATGTTGCGGAATAATTTGCTTTTCATACTAACCTCAAAATAATGTTGAACGGAATTCTAACCTTTTGACTAAATTACACTCAAATGGTTTAACCGTTTCAAAAAAATTAATAAAAATTTTGATTATTGATTTTTTTATCATAAATACTTAATTTTGTATAGTGATAAAGCCAATTTAGCTCAGTGGTAGAGCAGCTCACTCGTAATGAGCAGGTCAGGGGTTCAAGTCCCCTAATTGGCTCAAAAAAAAGCAGGCTAATCTCAGCCTGCTTTTTTATCAAAAATAAGTGTTTTATAGATACGCACACCAGAAATACGTCAAATACGAGAAGAATTGATAATTAATCTGATATATTCCTATTGGAATAGCGGCGAAAACTAATATTACTATTATCCCGATACCATAAACTAATACAGATGGTTTATCGAAAACAACTGCAGTTGCTTTCAATATTCTTGCAATAACCCATAACTTGATTATTAAAAACAGTATAACTGCTATTATCGCAACCGTATTATTTATTTCAAGTAAACGAATGAGCGGAATTGCAAACGGAAGCAATGCAACAAACGGAGCACTTGCCCAAACCGATATTATCAAACAATCAGAAAAATATATCCTTGCTCGCGAAAAGAAAGCAAATATTTTTATTACTATCGAGATAGCAAATAACACAATAAAACTAATCAATGCAACAATAAATAACGAAACTTCGGGCATCCAGATCATCTTGTATATTATTTCCTGCCAAAAACTTGATGGGCAAGCAAGCATTAGCATAAATTGTGTAATATCATAATTTCTATAATAAAATAGAAGTGATGTTACAAACATTCCTATCGTAAACGATACAATTAGAGCAAGTATTACAGTTTGAAATGATGGAATAATCCTTTGGTCTCTTATGTCCGAATAAAAATTATATGGTCTCAGTATAGCGCGAGTGAGATATTCCCGAAAACGCCGGAAACGATTAATAAAAAATAACAATACAACTAACAATATAAAACCAAATATTATGAAACTGACCAAAGTTTCACCCGAATAACTTCCCGCATTTATCAATGGTTCTTTTTCGTCATTGAATAAAGCTTGCAACATTGAATATGAAAAACGTGGCTTATTTGTTACGTCCGTAATTCCTGTTGTCAAAATTGATGAATGATAATTGTCTGTTCCTAAATATGGATGATTAAGCTCGTAATCGTTGAATGAATTAACTACAACACCAAATGAACCATTCTGAAAAGATAAATTATACAGACTTTTAATATAAAAAGCTTGATGTTCATTTGAATATGGGTCAGAATATCCGTTGTGGTTGTGCTCATTGACTGGAACACCAAAGCAGGTGATAAAAGGCTTGTTGTTGCTTCTTTGAATAATATCTCTCAAAATACGAGATTGGCTCAAAATTGAATTTTCTTTCTTTAGATTAATCCCAATGAAATCAAAATTGTCAGAATTGACAATCTTTTCATCAGAATTAATAAACTTATAATATAAATAATTCCCATTCGAAGTGATAATAGATTTTATATTGAAAGCGAATTCATTCGGGAAACTTGCCTCGCAAATCCCATCAGAGAAGCCGAATGCAAAAGTTGAAGCGTAATTCTGCTTGAAGTATGTGAGTAATTTGCTTTGATTTTTGATATATACTTTAAATTCGTCGCGTTCCAATAGTTTATTCGGTATCTCATACACTGGAAAATCAAGTAGCATCAGCAATCCGTATTTATCACATAAATACGCAAAATATGGATGAGGTGGATTAAATTTGAAACGTATCGCATTTGCTCCAAGCGTCTTTATCATTCTTATGTTTTCTTCCATTCTCCATAGTGATAAACTTTGCCCCGATGAAATATGATAATCAATATAACTTACAGCTTTCAGTGGAATATGATTGCCATTGAGAATAAAATTTGACTTATCATTTCTTGTTACAGCTATATCGCGAAGCCCAAAATTTGTTGCAAAATTGTCCACTGTTCTTCCCGATTGAACAAGATTTGCCTGAATTTGGTACAAATTTGGATTTGATGGTGACCATAAAGATGGTGCTGTAATATTAAATTTCACATCTACATCAATTGTTCTTTCCGCCTCAATCGAAATCTGTCGTGGCTCTCCGATGGCAATTGTCTCGCCAGTTCCAGCTTTTACAATCTTTGTTTCGAGCAGAAAATTTGCCTTATTTTTCGATTCCAGATATTCGCCTGAACTACTCTGCAATTTTGAAATTAAGTCGAAATTAGCAGAAGAAACAGAAATAGTTGCGTTTATATTTGCTTGCGAATAATTATGCGACAGAGAGTAATTTGTATTAATGTCACTTATCCAAACTGGTGGGTTGCCAATTAAAAAAGCTTCACGCACCAATCCGTTGTATCTCTTCCTTGCATAAATATAATGCTCAAAAACAGTTTTAATTATATCATTTGGAACTAAAAAAGTAATTCTTATCTCGTTTTCTCCTGCTTCCAATGCCTTCGGTGGAATTTTAACCCATATCGGAGCCATCGAGCTGATAAAGCGTCCCAGAAATTGCCCATTTATCGAAATTTCTGCTTGATGATTAAATCCTAATAAAAACAATTGCCAACTTAGTGATTCTTGCTGGGATTTTTCAATACGTACTTTCCTCACTAATGTGATTTTTTCTAAATTAACATCTGAATAAGGTATATGGACATTTTCCCAGTTTATACCATCTGCAGATTTTTCCCATTGACCGTTCAAAGGGATTATGTATCGCGTGTCTGAATTTAGTATTGTCTTTATTTCACTTTGGGATAAATTTTTTGCATTTATTGAAGTATTTATAAATATTAGAGATAGGAGAATAATAAAAAGTTGAATGTTTCTATACATATAAACACCGAAGTATTTAAAAATACACAAAAATAAAA
>JAOAGZ010000035.1:0-241 GCA_026415495.1 Eximiradius proteiniborus
AGGTAGCAACCCTCAAACTGCTGCAATTGCCTACATAAATGGTGAAAAAATCCTCTACAAGGACTTTCAGGAAAGAGTGAATCAAGCAATTGAGCAGCAAAGAGCACAAATGCAAAACCCAGAAGCTGAAATTGACCAAAATCAAATAATGACACAAGTCTGGGACCAAATGATTTCTGAAATAATTCTAAAGCAAGAAGCAGAAAAGCTTGGAATAAAAGTAACCAATAATGAAATTGTA
>JAOAGZ010000035.1:251-21605 GCA_026415495.1 Eximiradius proteiniborus
TTCATTTACTGATACAGCTGGAAATCTCAATAAACAAATCTATTATGATTTAATCACAAATCCAGAAAATATTGTTAAATATATGGGGCGTGACCCGAATCAAATACCTATCGAAGAAAGAGAAAAGGCAATTAATGATTTCAGAAACGACTTGATTAAGATTGAGAATTATCTGCGTTCTCAAAAACTAAACGAAGCTTTGAACACAACTATTACAACTGCTGGTAGCTTTGTTTCTCCTATGTATGCTAAAACAGTTTACAAGGATGAAAACAGCTTTGCTGATGTTCGTTTTATTCATTTGGGTGCCAAAGATATTAATGTTGATAATATTAAAGTAACTGATCAAGAAATCAAAGATTATTTCGAAAAAAATAAGAAATTCTACAAAGGAGAAAACCAAAGAAAAATAAAATTCGTGAGAATACCTATTCAACCATCAAAAGAAGACTCGCTACGTGCTGAAAAAAGAATTCAAAAAATATTAGATGATTTAAATACTCTTCAAGATATTGCTGCTATTGATAGTGCATTCGAAGTTAGATTAAGCGAATTCAGTGGAGAAACTTACGATTGGAAATTAATAAAAGACATAGATCCAAGTCGCCTTTCCTATTTAGCAAATGCAGTAGAAAAGCAAGTTATCGGTCCGGTGAAGTTATTTGATGGAACTTATTTCTTCCGTTTAGATGGACGTCGTAAGGGAGAAAATGAAGTTGTTCAGGCAAGTCATATCTTAATTGCTTTTGGCAACAATAAAGATAGTGCAAAAGCTGAAGCTGAAAAAATTCTGAAACGTGCTCGCTCTGGTGAAGATTTTGCTAAATTAGCACAAGAACTTTCCCAAGATAAAGGTTCAGCTATGCAAGGCGGCGATTTAGGATATTTTGGTAAAGGACGAATGGTGAAACCTTTCGAAGATGCAGCTTTTGCAGCTAATCCCGGTCAAATTGTAGGTCCAGTTGAAACTCAATTTGGCTATCATATTATAAAAGTAATGGACAAAAAATCTGACGAGTTGAAATATAGCGAGATAAAAATTACACCTACAATCTCCAATCCAACACGTAATAAGCTGTTTATGGATGCTCACTCATTTGTAAAACAAGTTGAAGAAGGAAAATCATTTGATGAATTAGCCAAACAACTTAAATTAAGAGTAGATACATCCGATTTCATCTCAAAAACATTCCCTCTATTTGGTTCTTGGGCACTAACAAATGAGGTATTTGAACTTAATGTTGGTGGAATAACGAAACCCAAAGAAACAAAACAAAATGAAATTGTAATAATGCAGGTTATTGACGCCGTTAGTGAAGGCACACCAAGTTTAGCTGTTTACGAAAAGGAAATTCGTAGAAATATAATTCGCAAAAAGCAAATTGAAATGCTGAAAGACAAAGCACAAAAAGTTTTTAACGAAGTAAAAGCGTTGGGTGATTTAGCTAATGTTACAAACCATAACGTCATTCATCAAGAAAAATTAAGCAATAACGGTCAAGTACCTGGTGTTGGTATGGACGTTATATTCACAAATTCAGTTATGAATGCAGAAACTGGAAAAATTTTAGAACCAATTCGTGGTGAAAATGGTTGGTATATTATTCAGGTTTACTCTAAAACTATTCCAAATGAAAACGAAGTGAATTCTAAATATCAAGAAAAAGCTCGTGAGCTCCGCCAAAATGCACGTGCATCTGCTTATGGTAGTTGGTTCCAAACAGTTAAGCAAAAAGCTAAGATTGAAGACTATCGTTCCAAATTTTATTCTGAATACTAAAAACTGAAATATTGTCAGAAAAAAGGCTGCTTATCAATAGAGCAGCCTTTTTATTTTGAAAATATATCAATTATTTTATATAATCAACTATCAATATCACCTATTCATTACTCATTTTGAAAATCAGGTAATCTTTTCTCTAAATAAGCAAGTGTTCCTTCTTTAAAATCTTTAGTGTTGCAAATTTCACCAAACTGCTGACTTTCGTAATGAAGACCTTCGAGTAAGGACATTTCAAAGGATTTATTAATACAATCTATCGATGATTTGATAGCTAATTTGCTGTTTTTAAAGCAAGTATTTAAAAATTCAAACGTTTTCGCGAGTAATTCTTCTTGCGAGAAAATATTATTGACTAAACCTATTCTGTAAGCTTCGTTTGCATCAATCATCGCACCAGAGATAATGAGTTCAATAGCTTTTGCTTTGCCCACAATTCGAGGGAGACGTTGAGATGCACCATAACCCGGCATAACACCTAAACTAACTTCCGGCTGTCCAAGTTTGGCATTATCAGAAGCAAAACGTATATGACAAGCAAGTGCAAGTTCACACCCACCTCCGAGTGCGTATCCGTTTATTGCCGCTACAACAGGAATTGTTAATTGTTCAATTCGTTTAAAGACATAACTACCATATTCAGAAAACAGCTTTCCAGTTTGTTTATTACATTCGTGTAATTCAGAAATATCTGCACCAGCTGCAAAAGCTTTATTGCCAGAACCAGTAATTATTAGTCCGTATATAGCATTGTTTGTCTCAATATTTTTGATGCAATCATCAAGTTCATCTAACATTTTTTTATTAAGAGCATTTAATTTTTCGGGACGATTAAGCTTAATTATTGCAATTTCCTTATTAATCTCAAATATTATTGTATCGTAAGGCATTTGGATTCCCTATTGAAAATTAATTAATAAAGTTTTTACTAAGTTGCTGCTCATAACCAGGAATGATCTGATCAATGAGTCCTTCAACAACAAATCTCATTGGTAACATCTTTGATTTTATTTTGCCAATTCCGGGAACGTAATAAATCGACAGTATTCTTTCAAGGTTAAGAGGTAAATTACCAAATTGTGTTTGTGCATTACCAACAAATTTAAATTTATAATCGACCTGAACAGCATTTTGAAATGTTGTAGAGCTAATAGTAGTTGATACACTTCCTTTGTTTATCCCATCAATTGTAAGTTCACCGTTAATTGTACCGAATGAAAATTGTTCATTGACAAATGTATGAGAATATATACGCCAGTCATTTTGGTTCGGGTTAATAATTTTCACCCATTGATCAGTTATTTCGAATGGCAAAACCAATCCCGAAGATCCAAAATTCACTAAATCATCGAACCAACTCGAATGAGCGAAGTAAGTATTATTTACTTTATAAAAGTATTGATTTTTGTTTTGATTATATTGATTAGAATTGTCAAAAGAAGAAAAGCTCAAAAATTTGTATGCTTCTTGCTGCAAAATAAATTCTTTACCAACACAAACTAAGCTATCTAAAGTATAATAGTTCATAATCGGATTTGAGTTAGTATCAAGTTGATATTTTTTATAAACCCAATACCATCCGTTACCCAAAGGCAAAAGATCTCCACCAAGTGCATTTACAACAAAATCTGTTTCGCTGTAATAAGTTTTACCTTTGTATGTAATTGAAATTTTACCTGTTGTTGCTCCAGAAGGAACAAAAGTTCTGATAACAAATTGATTGTTTGAAGCTGCTTTGGTAATTGTATCAATAACAGCTACTTTTCCATTAAATTTCACTTCAAGTTCAGATTTTTTATTAGTAAAACCTTCAATGACAATTTCAACTACATTCCCAACCGAACCTGATGTTGGAGAAAAATAAATAATTCTGTTCTCTGTCGGTTGAGTGGAATTATCATCGCTACAACTTGCTAAAAACAGAATAGCAATAATAACATAAACAATTTTTTTCATTACCTCTTCCCTACTTTACAAAAATTATAAGGATTATTTACTAACATTATAACGAACTAAATTTTTCTGATAGCCTTCAATATCAAATTGTTGAGTTCCCATAGTTCCCAAGTTAATTTCAATTGTTTTAGACTCAAGAATTGTTTTAACCAACCCAATATTTTCAACGAAATAAAATCTTTGAACTAAAAGAACTTCAATCGGAAAGCTCAGAATAGTGTAGCTCAGATTACCCTTGATCGAATGATTCAGTACAACTTCGACAGCATCGAAAGAATTGTTTCCTATTGAAATTTTTGTAGTGGAAGCATTCCGAGTTGCTTTGACCGTATAGTTAGCATTAAATTTTAGGGAAATTGGGAGGTTCGGAAGCTGAACAGTTTCATTCGCAAACTGGTGGGAAAAGACATCCCAGTTTGTTGCCTGAAAATCAGCAAGGACAATCCATTTGTTTTCAATTTTGTCTATTGGCAATCCAAAAACAGCGTTTGTCGGCAAAACATATTTTGTCTCTGTATATAATTTAGGTTTTTCGTAGTAAAAATGGTAGCGAGCTGTTTCTATAGGCAAATCATTTATCATCCAGGAATATTGAACAAAAGGATATGCCACTTTTTCAAGATATGTAATACTTGAAGCTGTTACAACGGAATCATTTCTTTTGGTATCAGGCTTGATTTGGTTTTGCATATCTAAATCATATTTCTCATAAAACCAGTAATTTCCTGGCTTAAGAGGAAAATAATTCTTTTCCGTAGAATTATCAATTGGATTGTTGTTGTCATCTTCTGAACAAGCAACAAAGAAAAAAGGCAACAAAAATAGCAAAACATACTTTTTCATTATTTACTCCTATTTTATTAAATATTTTGTTAAGACAGATTTCGAACCAGGAAAAGTAAAACCAAAAAGTTGTACTTTGGTTGGAAGATTTATTTGCTGAACAAGTCCAATTCCATTTACAAACTGAATATAAATTTTTTGTTCAAAATTTAAATTTACAGGAATGGGAGCTTGCTGTAATTTCAAATTCCCGTTGAAAGAAACAATGAGATAAAACTCGTTTGATTGAAATTTCTTGTTGTTCAAATAGAAATCTTTTTTACCTTTTTTTTCTCCTGTGATAAGCAATTTCCCAGAAATTGTACCTAATCCCATAAACACTGTTTCAGGTATCTCATCTTCGTAAGCTTTCCAATCATCATCATTCATATCAGCAACTTTTACCCATTGCTCTTTAAAAGTAAATGGCAAGCCTAATTGGCCGCCGCCTTGTAAAAACTGGTTGAACCTACTCGAATGCATAAATAATTTTTGATTTTCTTCATACATATAATATTCAGATGTAGCCAATTCTTGTCCATTGTAATTTTTTGTTGTGGAAAAAAATATTGTTCCTACTCTATCAAGTAAAGTTTTTTGACCAGTAACTACCACAGAATCATAGTTATTGGATTTTTTCTCAATGTTATTTGAATCAATACTATAATTATCGAATATCCAAAAAGAAGAAAGACTTCTCGGTTGAATTTCTGAATTTGTTTGTGAAGTAGAATCATTATCAGAACAAGAATATAGTAAAAAAGCAATAATCAATACGAAAATAAACTTATTCATAGATATCTCGACTATTTTATATGAATATAATAATTATTTACTCATTAATTAAATAAAAGTTTCAAGTTGACAATGATACAATTATGAATTGTAAAACGATATTATAAAGTAAAAATTATGTTTTCTCTTAATATTCAATAATTTTATTAATCCCCGTCACTTAATTAGAGAACTTTGAGCGTAAGTCATCTAATGTAAATGAACTTTTGTTTTTCTTAATTCTATTTACTTTATTTTCCATTGCTTGTTTTATAGAAAGACTAATTCGCCGTAGTTTTTCATTAACTTCTAATACTTTCACTTTAACTATTTGCCCAACTTTGATAACTTTTGTTGGGTCATTAACAAAATTATGTGAAATTTCTGAAATATGTACTAATCCATCTTGGTGAACTCCTATATCGACAAACGCACCAAAATTAGTAATATTCGTTACAACACCTTCGAGTATCATTCCAACTTTTAAATCTGAAATATCATTGATTCCTTCTTGAAAATTAGCCCAGCGAAATTCATCGCGAGGGTCGCGTCCAGGTTTTTCCAGTTCAGAAATAATATCGAGAAGCGTTGGCAAACCAATAACATCAGTGCAATATTTTTGTAAATCAATACTTTTAAGTATCTTAGGATTATTAACTATTTCTTCGAGTGATAGGTTTAAATCTTTTGAAAGCTTTTCAACGACATAATAACTTTCAGGATGAACTGCGGTATTATCCAAAATATTTTCAGCGTTACGGATACGTAAGAATCCAGCAGCTTGTTCGAAGGTTTTTTCCCCTAAAAATGGCACATTTAGAAGTTCTTTACGAGAAGTGAATTTACCATTATTATTTCGCCATTCAATAATTTTTTCGGCAACACGTGGAGTTATTCCTGAAACATAGTTCAAGAGTTCCTTTGATGCAGTGTTTAAATCCACACCTACATAGTTTACACAGCTCGAAACAGTTTCTTCAAGTTTCTTTTTGAGCAATTTTTGATCGACATCGTGCTGGTACTGCCCTACACCGATAGATTTAGGATCAATTTTCACAAGTTCTGCAAGCGGATCTTGCAAGCGGCGTCCAATGCTTATTGCTCCACGAACAGTTAAGTCTAATTCAGGAAATTCTTCCTGGGCTACTTTACTTGCAGAATAGACTGATGCACCGGATTCATTAACAATGATTATAATTGGCTTTTCTGAAAGATTAGAAATTGTCTCCCGAACAAATGCCTCAGTTTCTCGGCTTGCAGTTCCATTACCGATAGCAATAAGTTCTATATGATAATCTTGAATGAATGAAATTAATACTTTTTTCGCAGTATTTTTTTCGTGTTCGGAATTGAAAGGGAATATCGCCTTATATTCAAGGAACTTACCTGTTTCATCTAAAACTGCCAATTTGCATCCGGTGCGAAAACCCGGATCGATCCCAATTGTTCTTTTTAGTCCTGCAGGAGCAGCAAGTAAAATTTGACGAAGGTTCTTTTCAAAAACTTTTATTGATTCTTCATCCGCATAGACTTTTTTAGCAAGCCGAACCTCTCCTATTATTGAATTTTTGATTAACCGTGCGAAACTATCTTTTATAGTATTTTCAAAGAATTTATATATATTTTCATTTTTATTTAAAATAATTTTATTGTTCAGATAGTTTAAAACACTTGCTTCATCGAATTCTACATCTAATAATATTATTCCTTCTGCTTCTCCACGTCGAAGAGCAAGCATTGTGTGCGGTTGAATATCTTTAATCTTTACTTTAAAATCGCGATATGTTTCAAATTTTGTTGAACCCGGTTCAAATTCATCTTTTATTTGTGATATAAAATATCCGTTTTCAATGATAAAATTTCGTATCCAGGAGCGGTATTCTGCAATTTCGGAAATTTCTTCTGCAATAATGTCGGAAGCCCCAGATAATGCTTCTTTTGCAGTAGAAACACCTTTTTCTGAATTGATATATTGTTCAGCTAATTTAAGCAAATCTAAATCATCTGAATTAACCGTATTAAACTGTTTAATAATTTGGGCTAATGGTTCAAGTCCTTTTTCCTTTGCAATAGTTGCTCGAGTGCGTTTTTTAGGTTTAAACGGAAGATATAAATCTTCAAGTTCTGTTTTAGAAAGACAATTATCGATTTTATTTTTTAGATCATCAGTAAGTTTTCCTTGTTCAGAAATTGTATTAAGAACCGTTTTTTTACGCTCTTCAAGTTCAATAAGATATTCAAACCTATCGAAAATTTGTCTAAGGATAACCTCATCAAGATTTCCTGTTCTTTCTTTTCGGTATCGGGCAATAAAATGAAGTGTAGCCCCTTCATTATGTAGATTTAATGTATTGTCAATTTGCCATTGTTGAAGGTTAAATTCTTTAGCTAATAATTTTCTAATGTCCAACATTCTACCTCTAAAGTAAAAAAAACAAAAGGCAAAAATAAAAAATATCATTGAGTGTAACTAATTTGAAATTTGTATTGTCATAAATTATGTTTTTTGTAGAAGAGTAAAATATTTGTATTTTTGTTAAATTTTTGTTAAAAAACTGTTGTTAGTCTATTTTTTCACATTTTTGGAGATTTGTAATGAAACATTTATTCAAAACTTTACTGGTACTAGCATTATTACCAGCAATTGCATTTTCAAAGCCATTTGAGCTAAAGCAGGTTGATGCAAATGCTTTAATGGATTCTTACAAAAAAGTACCTTATTTATTTAAACAGGATGTACCAGGTATTATTAAAGCAACTCCTGTAAATAAGCAGGGTTCGATTTACAAAGCATTAAAGAATTCGCAAGGTAATACTTTGTATGGAAGCTGGATGTTCCAAGAAGAAACTGAACCAATAGCTTATGAACCAATATCCAATTCTTATGTATTAATTGGAAGAGACATTATTGCAACTGAAGAAAATCAACCTTTTCATCTTCAAAGTGGTGTTTTGTATCTAATTAGTTCACAAGATAATGGAAATATATGGAGTACTCCACAAGTAATATACCAACAACCAAGTCATTTCGACGTAATGCCAACAGTATCTGTTTTTAATCCAAGTGGTGTATCAAATCCAAGAGATTTACATTACTTTATCTATAGCCGTGTTGCAAAAGCTGAAGATGGGCAAACATCTGCTCCATTTTATGGTGGTCACTTTGTATTTGTTACTCCAGATTTTACAGACGCAATTGCACTGAAAGGACCAGTGGACAACAATCCTGCTTCCCGTCAAAAATGGTTTAAAACTACTGCTGCAACATATACAAAAAGCGGTACAAACTACAGTGTATTAGCAGGACAATTATTGCCTGAAGACGGTTATCCAGGTGGCAACTACGGGCGTGCAACTGTAAATATGACTGAGTATGATATTACTTCTTCGATACCTCAACAATGGGGAATTGATAAATTCAGACAAGCTTCTAATCCATCATCTGGCTCACATTACAATAACACTATCTACATTGATGCTGATGATGAAGGTACTCTTTATGCTTGTGTTGCAAATATGTTTATTGATATGCCAGAAAAAAGAAGAGTAGGATTTTCAATCTCTACAAATAACGGAGAAACCTGGTCAGATTTTGAAAAAATGCCAATTAGTGTATTAAATGACTATATCACTTCACAAGGAGCAAATAGTGATAGTGCATTTATTTATCCTTACGAAGCAAACGGTTTTGTTGTATATGGGAAAAATAAATTTAGTTATTTCACTCGCTTATATATAATAAAGGATGGAGATGCTATTAGTCATATAGTTGAAATTAAATATGATAATGGCAATTGGTCAGTCAATAAAATTCATCAACTTCTCAATCCACCTTATGCATACGGTCGTATGTGGGCAATAAATACTCAAAAAACATCTGAAACAGGTGAAGAAGAAATACCTTTCATCTATGATAGAAAATATGAAATTAGCGCCGGAAAAACATTGGATGGATATGTATTTTGCAAGTTTCTCGACCATAGAAATGAACTTATCACTTTCCCAACTACACAAATTGCTTTCCGTCAGGCAACTGACAATGACCCATACAATTATTCAATGATTGCATGGGATACTTTGCCAACAAACGACGTGTTTGTAGCTTATCGCCAAATTGCTTCACCACAGTGGAGAGTATCCAATGTTACAAACGATTCACGCTACAACAGAAATACAATTGTTCCAAAACTTGTTAAAAGTATCAATGCAATTCCAATATTACATTTGAGAACTGATGAACAAATTGTGAAAAGAGTAAGTTCTACAACTCAACAACCTGTTTATCCAGAATACTATGACTACCCATCATTCTTGATTGAGCTTATAGATGAAATTGGTATGCCTGCTGCTCTTGAAGTTGCTGTTGTTGACGCTGTTAATCCGAACTCAGTCGTTGATGTTAAAGAAAACAACAATAATTTGTTAGTGTATCCAAACCCTGCTTCTTCTCTTACAAATGTTAACTTTACAATTGAAAAAGCAGGCAATGCTACAATCAAATTAAGCAATGCATTAGGACAGACAATTGAAGTATTAGCAAACAGCTACTATAATGCAGGTAACTTCAACGTTAGTTTAGATGCTTCGAAATACCCAATGGGTTCATACTATGTTACTTTAACAGTTGATGGACATTCAGTAACAAAAGTCATGAATATTATCAAATAATTCTAATATCATCTAAATGATGAAGGGGCTTGAAGTAATTTTCAGCCCCTTTTTTTATTAGTTTGCATTAAACCCATTAGCAATAATAAGAGAATCGTAGCTCATACCATTTATTTTTACAAATCGAAGGAATCTATTATAAACATCATAGTTAGGTGCTTGGGTCGAGCGAATCAATAAAACTTCTTTTCCTTTTAAATTTTTTATAGCAAATTCTTTTGCTGCCAAACCAAGGGCAAGAGCAGAATCAACTGAAATTTTATTTCGTCTTGCCTGTTCTTTCAATCTATCATTAATTTGTGTTTCATAACAATCAATATTTAAGACACGAACCTTATGAAGAACTCCTTCATATTTGTAATCAAAGGTATCGCCATCATACACCCAATTTACAATTGCATAGAATTCTTTGTCATCTGGTGAAGGACGTCGGGGAGCATTCAATTTCTTTGCTATGATTATGGAATCATATCTTAATCCATTAATAAAAACATGCCTCAGCAATTCACCTGTTGGAAGACTATTTGATTGCAGTGAATCGCGTCTAATAATTATTTTCTTTTTTAACAATAATTCCTTTGCAAATTCTACTGCGTTACGAGCAATCGAAAGAGCTGAATCTACAGAAATCCCTGCAATATTTGCTTGATTTGTTAGTATTTCATTTCTTTCTAATTCGTAACAATTCAAATCAACAACAACAATTGCATATTTTTTGTTGTTTATTGTCGCTATAAACTTATTTGTATTAATAACTGAATCAACTGTTACCTCTAACTCGTGCTCATTTGGAAAATAATTATTTGGTGATGAGTTTGAACTATTATCATCGCAAGAAAAAAACAATAGCAACGATAATAACAAAAATAACTTTTTCATAAGGTTTGTCTCAAAAAATATAACATCAAAATAATTAATTAAAATAATGAATAATTATCTATTTTGAAATTCAAATCAAATTTTTTCAGAAATGAAATACGGTGATAAGGTGAAATGCCGTGCTTTTTTATCGCTTCAATATGTTTTTTCACACCATATCCTTTATTTTTATTGAATTCATATTCTGGGTATTTGGGGTGACAAACTTCGGACATATATTTATCGCGAGATACTTTTGCAATAATTGAAGCAGCAGAAATAGAAATACATTTTTCATCACCTTTGATAATAGTAGAATGTTCAATATTCAAACCACTAAAGTAATTGCCGTCAATCAATAAAAATTCAGGTTTAATTTTCAAACCTTCTATCGCTTTGTTCATAGCGCACATAGTAGATTTAAGTATATTTATTTTGTCAATTGTTTGATTGTCTATAAAGGCAACTGAATAGGCAAGTGCAATTTCTGTAATTAGATTGAATAAATACTCTCTTTTCTTAGATGTGAGCTTTTTAGAATCGTCAATTCCGGAATCTTTCAAAAATGCGTTTTTAGGAAGAATTACAGCAGCGGCAACGACTGGTCCAGCAATCGAACCCCTCCCGACTTCGTCAACACCGGCGACAAATTGATATTTTGATTGATAATATTCTTCAATATTATCAATAATCATAACTGTATCAGATTAACAAATTCATTTCTTAAGCTTTGTTCTTCCATTAAAAGTCCTCTCATTACTGAGGTTGTCATAATAGACTGTTCTTCTGAGCCACGAACACCACGAGCAATCATACAGTAATGCCGAGCTTTGATTACAACTCCAAGAGCCTGTGGTTTAAGTAACTCTTCAAAATAATCTGCAATTTGTTCACCTAATTCTTCCTGAATTTGTGGACGCCGAGCAAACCAATTTACAATCCTTGAAATTTTTGAAAGACCAATTACATAATCACCAGGGATATATGCAACAGTGCAAGTTCCAGAAATAGGCAACCAATGATGCGAACAAATTGACATTATTTCAATTCCTTGACTTATTACAAGGTTGTTTACTTTTTTCCGGTTAGGAAATACTGTAAGTGCTGGTGGTTTGGAAAAACGCCCAACAAGTAGTTCATTAACTAACATTTTGGCAATACGACGAGGTGTATCTGTTGCATTTGGGTCGCTTCTGGAAATTCTTAAAATATCAAGCACTTCTTTAAACTTTTGTTCAAGTTGCAAAATCATCATTTTACGTTCATCATCAGAAATTGGATTATTGCCATTGGCATCAAAAAGTTCGTAACCGAATTCATTATATTTATTGTAAATTTCCAAATCCTCATTTTCCTGAATTGATTTTTGAATTTCAACTTCAGGTTTAATAATATGATTATCTTGTTTAGGAATTATACTCTTACTCATTATTTTTCTCCGTAATATTCGACAAAACTTGTGTCCGTTTCAAATAATTTAATTCGAAAAAGTTTTGCATTACCAAATTTCCCATCAAGTAGTTCCCAAAATTTAAATGCTAAATTTTCTACGGTTGGAATTACTCCCTTTAAAAAATCTACATCTTCATTTAAATTTTTATGATCTACCTTATCAATGATTTCACGATGAATTATTTCTTTAAGTTTTTTTAAATCATATAAATATCCAATTTTCGGATCAGGGTTACCGCACAAAGTAACTTCGAGCGTATAGTTATGACCATGACCTCGAGGATTATTACATTTATCATAGATTCTGTCGTTTTCCTCGTCAGAAAACTCAGGATTATATAGCCGATGTCCTGCAGAAAATTTAACCTGCTTTGTAATATATACCAACTCGATACCTCCAAAATAATAAACGTCATTACTTATAGTAAGTAATGACGTTTATTAAATAAAATATCGTTTATTGTTGTTGAATTTTTTCTTTTTCTTTTTGAAGTTCTTCTATTCTTGTTCTTGTTTCGGTAATTTTCTGTTCTTTTTCAGAAATACGTTCCTGAATTGATTTAATTTTTTCTTCTTTTTCAGCTTCGCTAAGATCATCAGCATTAATATTTTGAATTGCTTGTTTGTCTGCATTAATTGATTCTTCGAGACGTTGTATTTTAAGCTCAAGATTACTCAAAGTTTCATTGAGTTTAATAATACGTTCTTGCTTACGTTTTTCGAAATATTCATTTTTCAATTTATCAATAATGGCAAATGCTTTTTGAATTTTTTCAAGTAGTTCAGCTCTTTGTTCGCGCTTTAATTTCATTATACGAACTTCACTTTGAATACCAATGATATTTTCGCGGAGCAATCTAAAATCACTCGTATTATTTAGATAAACGAAAGCTTCTTCGATTTTGGCAGACAATTTCGAATAATTTTCGTTGGCTTCTTTGTCGTAATTTTCTCTATCAGCGTTTTGTTTTTCATTGATAGTTTCAAAAACTCTGCGGATATTACCGAAAAGCTCATCTTTCTGCACTTTTCGTAGAATTGCAGCTTTAATTGCGGCTTGTGCTGCAATTAATGTATCTTTTGCTTCTTTGAAGCTTGTAGTTACATTTTCTGCAAAAGAAATTGCTTCATCAACAATTTTTTTAATTTTCTGATAATTTTCTTCATAATCACTATCAGACATTTGACGTTCCTGTTGCTGACGCTGGTTAATACCTTCAAAACATTCACGAATGATTTGGTATAATTCTTCTCTTTGGTTTCGTTTAAGTTTCTTATCTTTTATTTCAGCTTGAAGATCGATTAAACTTTGACGAGCTGACTTGAAATGAGTTGCTTTGCTTGCTTTTTCGACAGTAGCTTCAACTTTTGCTTTGAGTATGTGATAGTTTTCGGAACATTCCATTTCGTAGTTTTCGCGTTCTTCACGAATTTTATTATTAATGTTCTCTATGGCATTATTCAATGCTGTGAGAATTTCTTCAGCGTGTTCTCTTTTCAAAGACAATTTCCTAAATTCACTCTTAGCATTGATAAGTTTTTCTCTTGCTTCATTGAAATTTTGTGCTTCAGAGGCAAATTTAATTGCTTCATCAACAATTGCTTTTATTTGTTCATAGTTTTTGGTTTGTTCAGCTTGAATTTTTTCAGTTTCATCTTTCTGACGAGCAATTAAAATTTCTAATGAAGAATTCAATTTATCTAAAAGGCTATTTTTATTTTCAAGTGATGGTTGATAACTATTGAGAATAGAGATCAAGTCTCTAATTTTATTTCTAACTTCTTTCCAATTTGTGCTATTTTTTGCTTCTTCTGTTACAAGTTCTATGTCGATATTAATTTCAGAAGCAAATTCCTCTTTAGAGAAATTTTCTAAATTTGCATAAGGCATCAAATAACGACGAAGGTAAATTTTTCCATCAGGTGTGCTTCTTTTTACGGCAGAAAGGTCAGCCGATTTGAACATCATTACTACATTTGAGAGTTCGATAGGTAATTCCGGATTGATGATTAAGAATTCAGCATCAGCTGCTTCATCAAAATTTTCGAATTTTTTGCCTGTAACAGCACACATTCCTTTTTGACGTTCCCAAATTGTTCGTTTTTGTTCTTGTGTGAGTTCTGCAATCACTGTTGTTTCCTTTAGTAAGTAATACAAAAATAATAATGTTAAAACAATTGTAATTAAACACAAGATACTAATTTATTTAATATCAGATAAAATACCAAATATTTTTCAAAATTTAATATTTGAATAATCATAATATCGTTTAAAGTATTTGATTACAATTACAGTAAACAATAAAGAAAAAATAAATAGAAGAATAATTTCGACAGACAATTGATAATTTTGATTTGCATCTAAGAATTTGCCAGATATAGATTTAGAAATAATAGTCGTTGTATTTATCAAAAAATGAATTATAATTCCGGGATATATCGAATTTGTATAAAATGCTATTTTGCCAATCACTAACGACATCAGAAAAAGCGGGAATAAATTCAACAGATTAAAATGAAGAAGCGAAAAAATAATCGAAGTATATACTATTCCCAAATGAGCACCAAACTTATTTTCAAATATTTTCTGCAAAAAACCTCTAAATATTAATTCTTCTGCAAACGCAGGTACAACTCCCAATGAAAGTATAGCTATAGCAATATTGTTTTGGGATAATTCTTTTAGTATATAGTCTGTCTTTTTTGAAAATTCTATTATTACATATTTTACCGTTTCAGACAGCAATGATAGTTGAATATTAATTATTGAGTGTGTTAAAATAAATAATGATAAAAAAAGAACAAAAATATATGTGTATGAATGAAAATTTTTCAATGTATTTATTCGGAAAACGCTTTTGAAATTAAAAGAGAGCAAATGTGATGAAAATACAACTGGAAACAAAAAAAATGCTAATTGAGAAATAATAATACTAATATAAATATTCAAGTAAAATTGAAAAATTTGCAGAGATAAGGTATAGATTATATAGCTTACAATAAAGCAAGCAAGAGCAAGCCAAAACTTATTTTTCATTATAAAACAAATTATTGAATATTATTTCCCAAGTTGCTTAAATTCTTTATCCAAAGTAGCTTCAATTGTTTTTTGGGCAACAGAACCGAGAAAAGAAAAGACAAAGTCTATTGTGATTAAATTATTCTCTAAAATAATTTTCCCTTTCCCTAATTTACTATTAATAAATAGAGTATCTCCCTCCCAATAGGTGCTTTCAAGAAAAGATGCAAGAGTTGGATTTGGTAATAATTTAGTGGAAATATAGTTTTTCATTTCCAATGCTGAATAATTTGTTTTAAATTGCTTATAAAGCTTTGCCATAAAATACCTATTGGGTAATTAATACAATAAATGTAAATTATAAACGAAAATTAATAAATATAATTTTAATTACTTGTTTGAGTTTTTATGCCAACTTTTAGTATTTCAAGTAATGGTAGGCTGGAAAAAACAGTTGTTTTTTACAATGGAGAACAATTAACCGGACTTAAAGAAATTTATATTAATATAAATGAAGAAGGAAATTTTGAAGCAATTATTCAATATCAAGGAACTGATAAAAAAACATACGTATTTAATATTTTTGAAGATTATTTAATAAACTTAAAAACAACAGAATCTACTCTTACTGATTTAGAATTTGAAAATTTAGTTACTTTAACTATTGAAAGCGATGGCAATTTAGAAAACACATCTGTATTTATTGATGACGAATATCAGGAGGGTGTAGTAAGCTTATATGTGCACATCAAAGGAGCAGATAACAAAGATGGTATAAGAAAATTTTTATCCTCAAAATATTACATACCAGATACTCCTGAATTATATTCAGAAATAATTTTTAGAAACGAAGATGGTTCATTTGATAAGGAGAAAGTATTCTAATGAAAACATATGTTAATATTATAAGATTTTTAGGAATAATTATTATTCTATTTGTTCTTAAATTATTTCTTTTGCCAGATTTTGCTGAAGCAAGAAGAGGCGGTGGAGGTAGAAGCTTTGGAGGTAGTCGTTCTTTCAAACCGCGCACTACACAAACTGTAAAACCTCAAACTTCTAACTTCCCAAGGCAACAGCGCACTTCAAGTTTTGGCGGAACGAGAATTTCTAAAGAGCAAGCAAAAGCCAAATATGGTATTCCTAAAAAAGTCGAACAAACAAAAAGAGTTGATGCAAATGGAAATCAAAGAACTTATAATATTCACAATTATGACGGTTATGCAAATGGGTTAATGACTGGTTATCTTATGGGGCATACTTCGTGGCTATGGATGATGCCTTTCCATCCTGCCTTTTATTATAGCAAACCATATTATGTAGAAAATGAAGATGGCAGTATTGATGTTTATCCACCAACTTTTTCTGTTGTGAAATTATTTATTGGAATAGCTATTTTCTCATTTGTATTATGGCTACTATATAAAGTAGTCTCTTCAAATAGAAAAAGCAGTACATTGCGTAATTCTTCTTTTAATTAACCTGAAACATAAGCAAGGTCAATCATTCTCTTTTCCAGATTAACTTTGATTATTCGAACTCGAACATTTCCTCCGAGTTTATAAATCTTCTTTGTTTTTTTACCAATTAATCTGTAATTGGGTTCATCAAAAACAAAGTAATCTCCGTGCATATCTTTAATATGGAGCAATCCTTCTGCATATAAATCTTTTAATTGGACAAATAACCCGAAAGAAGTAACACCAGTAATTATTCCATCAAACTCTTGACCAACGTATTTAGAAGCAATCAAAGCAAAAGCTATTTTATTAGAGGCTCTCTCAGCTTCCATAGCAAGGCGTTCCTGATCCGATGAAACTTTGGCTACATCACGAGATAAACGATGTAAATAGTCTAATCTATTGCTCTCAGGCTTGCCAATAGCATATTCTTTCAGAAGGCGATGGACAAAAAGATCTGGGTATCTTCTAATCGGAGAAGTAAAATGAGTATAATGTGTAAAACCCAGCCCAAAATGTCCAAAGTTTTGAGCACTATATATTGCTTTGGGCATCGAACGAATCAGGACTTGATTAACAATATTTTTTTCAGGTGTATCTTGAACTTTAATAAGCAATTCATTAATATCTTTTGATGTAATTTTCTTTTTATTAAGTTTATATCCGAAAGATGAGATAAATTTGAGAACTGTTTTCAGCATTTTTGGATCAGGTTCATCGTGAATTCTGTATAAATATGGCAATGGTTTTCGCATATTAAACTCTTTTCTAATCTTGTCAACGTGAAGGGCTACAATTTGGTTTGCAAGAAGCATAAATTCTTCAACAAGAGATGTTGCAGGTGTCGTTTGTTTAAGTTTTACCTGCTTTGGAAACTTCTTCTCGTCCAAAACAAACTTGTATTCAACAGTATCGAAAAGAATTCCACCATTTTGGTATCGTTTTTCTTTTAAAGTTTGAGCAAGTTTATGAAGTTCAAGAATTAATTCAACATAATCCCCTTTTCCTGTGTCTATTATTTGTTGCACTTCATCATAGGTAAATCTACGGGAACTTTTGATCAATGTTTCAGAAATATGATAATTTACAACTTCAGCTTCGGGAGTAAGTTCAGCAATAACAGAAAAAGTAAAACGAGGTTCGTTGGGCTTTAAAGAGCAAATTTCATTTGAAAGTTTTTCGGGAAGCATTGGAATAACACGATCTACAAGATATATACTTGTTGCTCGTTTTCGCGCTTCTATGTCAATGGAACTACTTTCTTTAACATAGTAGCTTACATCTGCAATATGAACACCTAACTGATAGTTGCCATTAGGTAATGATTTCAATGAAAGTGCATCGTCAAAATCTTTTGCATCTTCCGGATCGATTGTAATAACTGTTTCATTTCTAAAATCAAGTCTTTGAGAAGGTTTTCTATTAGAAGGAGATTTTAGTTTTTTTGCTTCGCTTATTACCTCGTGTGGAAATTCGAGAGGCAAATTAAATTCATCAATTACAGCATCGTATTCTACTGTTGGATCTCCTGCCACACCTAAGATTTTAATAACTTCAGCTTTAGGACTTTTAGTTGGGTCGTCCCAAGTAACAAATTGAGCGGCGACTTTATCACCATCACGGGCACCGTTTAATTTTTTTTGTGGAATTAAAAAATCTACATAGTATGCTGGGTCATCAGGAACAAGAAAATAAAAGTATCCATCGAATTCTATTTTTCCAACAATAAAAGATTCATTCCTTTGCAAAATTTGAATTACTTCTCCACGATGTTTATTCTTTTTCTTGCTTGCTAGCAATCTGACAACAACAGTATCACCTTGAAATGCGGTATTTAATTGAGAACGCTTTATTAATATCTTAGGTATACTCGGAAATCCTGTTTCAATAACACCTTGACCATCAATTATTTGAAGTTTTCCAGTAAATTCAGAGAATTCATCTTGTTTTAATTGATAAGTTCTTTTCTTTCCTTTTTCAATAACTTCTTGTTCTATAAGCAAGTTAATAGCATCTTTAAGTAATTCATAATCTGAGCTATCGCTTTTAATTTGCAATGCTTTAGAAATTTCTAATATTTTAAGAGGCTTAGAGCTACTCTTTAATAACTCGATAATGTTTTGTATTAAAAGATCAAATTTCATTATAACTCCATTATTCAATTACTGGTGTTTCAATATCAATAGTAACAGTTCTGCAGTAGAACCTTCCTTCCGGTAAATTATTATCATAAATCAGTTCGTTTTCCCCTATTCCTATAACCGATGCATTTTTTAGATTTAAATATCTTGCCACAGAATTGGCTCGCAAAGTTGCTATTCTCATATTCACATTTTCTTTTCCAATTCGATCAGTATAACCTTTTATTTTAACGTTAGAATTAGGTTTTATTCTTGACTTCACTAGATCTAATACTTTTTTGTGTTCATCTCTCAAATTAGAAGAAGCATAATCGAATAATATTAAGCGGTAGTATTCAAATTCGCGATCAGCACGCTTTTCCAAGCGTTTTCGATCAATAGTAATTTGGTCAATCGGAATAATCTGAGGTTTTGTCTCATAAGTTTGATTTATTAAATCTTTCATTGATAGCGTATAAGTTAAATTAGTGTATACTCTTTGAAAATATTTGTCTTCGCTATTTATTTGCCAATCTACATAATCCGGAACCGTACCTTCACCTGATAGTTGTTTAATAATCTCATTTCTATGTTTAATTGTCAAAGTCCATTCTTTAATTCCAATTGAAGACAGTGGTTTCAAATAGAAACGCAATTTAGAATTAGAAACCACCCTTAAAGTATCACCAGTAATTACTGGTTCTGATAAAACAGGTGAAGAACTATTTATTTCTACACGTCGGTTTTCATCATCAGCACCGTCTTCGTCGGATAAAGTGGCTTCTTTAGGTAAATTCCTTGAAGTTACAGTAATTCTTTTGGGATCAATATTCCATACATTAACAAAATAATCACGTACTTTCTCAGCTCTTTCAAAAGAGAGTTTTCTATTATCTTTTTCTTCTGCTTTGTTTGAGTTGGTTCCTACAAGTTCGATATTAATATCAGGATTATTCTGCAATCTTAAGCCAATAATGTTTAAGACATTATAATAAGTCTGAAGTGCATCAGCATTAATCAATTGATTAAGAGAAAAATCATTGATCTCGTTTCGCTTTAGTTTTAGATATCTATCTGGAATATCACTTGAGTTATGGTCAAAAAAGATATAATTGAGTAAAGGACGCAAACTTAATGATGTGAAATCTTCAATTTTTACTGCAAAGTTCTTTTTTTCATTATTGTTTGTATCTATTTCAACAACATAAACATTAGCTGCGAGTTTTGGTGGTGGTTCCGGCAAACTTGGATTTAATAGTGGCGGTGCTTTCGGTGGTAACGGTGGTGGTGGCGGCGGTGGTGGCTGGATATATTTAAAAGCAACACCTAAATTCAAATTCTGAGATAACCATTCTTTTTCTTTGATTAAAGGCAAAAACCATATACTATAATAAATTTCTGGCATAAATCTCAAAGAACCCTTAGAATTTAGAATAAATTCATAGCCAGTTCCCAAATTAAGTCCGAAATTAAAATTATTCCTTTCTTTTAGATTACCATCATTTTTGTTTCTATAACGTAAACCATCGTTGAATGTAACCTTATCGGGTGGATCTTTGATCTTTTCAATTTGTTTATAATTAGCTTTTAATATAAATGACAAATCCGCACCAAGAGTAATAAATAGTTTTTCTTTCGGCGAATAAATCACATTTGGAGCAATAAACAATCTAGAGAATTCAACATCAATCAAATGTTCTATTTTACCGGGATAAACATTCCCATCAATAATAAAAGTTTCATCTTCAAGGGAACTAAAACTTGAGTAAAAATTATGAAAACCAATCCTTGCACCATAATAGAAATTATCACGAAAGTATTTTTCAAACAATCCACCTATTTGAAATCCATTCCCCGAACCATTTTGATAATTTGGACAACAGCTTGGGACGTTCGGTAGATTTTGAAAATTAGTACTTTGATAATTAAAATTGAAATTATAAAAAACTCCGAATCGCTCCTTGTATTCCATTTCTTTCAAAGCTTTTTCATAATCGTACTCTTCTTCTCCTTTTGCATAAAAATCAGCCAACAAAAAAAGAAAAAATAAAAAAAAGAGAGATTTCTTCATAACGACACCTTAATTACTTAAGGCAATATAATAATTAAAGATTTAATCTTTTAAAAATTGTTTCAGGAATGTGTTTAATCAGGCACATTATTAATCTCCAATACCCCGGAACGTAAATAATATCCTTTTGAGCATTAATGCCTTCAAAAATTATCCGCCCAACAACATCAACTTTTGCAAAAAGAAAATTTTTGGGTAAATGAGCTGTCATTGGAGTATCAACAATCCCAGGTTTGATAGTTATTACTGAAACATTTTTACTCGAGAGACGATTCCGAAGCCCTTGCAAAAATAATGATACCGCACCTTTGGCTGAACCATAAAGATAGTTGCTTTTTCTACCTCTATCGCCTGCCACTGAAGAGATAACAGCC
>JAOAGZ010000036.1 GCA_026415495.1 Eximiradius proteiniborus
CCATGGTCAGCAGTCTGGTCGTTCACTACAATTCAGCAACAAACAACCGCTGCTCCTACTCAAGCTTCATTCATTACTTTCTCACAGGTAACTCCGAACTCAATGAAAGTTACTTGGTTGAACGGTAATGGTGTTGGTCGCTTGCTATTAGTTGCAGATGAAAACCTTAACCCTGCTCAATGGAATGCAATTCTTAATGCATTAAATGCTAATGTTGCTACTTATTCCGGAGTTAATGGCAACTGGAATAATAAAGTAGCCGTTACTGCTGCTGGTAAAACAGCTTATGTTATTGGCAGAACTTTGGGTACTGTTCGTTCAGTTGATGTAACAGGACTTACTCCTGGCACAACTTATTACTTCCACGTTGCTGAATACAATGGTTCAAATCCTGCTGTTTATAACGTTAACCAAGCTTCTCTTAACCCACGTAGCAAAGCCACATTGCTTGGCGTAGTAACTCCTGTTGCAGTAGCTGCAACAAATGTTACTACTAACTCATTCTTTGCTAACTGGACACTTGCTTCTAACGAGTATGATTACTTTGAAGCTGACTTAAATGGTGAAATCGTTGATGTTGGTGCATTCCCAACAGCTAACGGATTTGCTTTTGGCTTCTCTGCAGATCCAAACACAACTTATGAATATAAAATCCGTACAGTTTATAACAACAATACAAGTTCCTGGTCCAATGTACGAATTGTCAATACATATCCATTAAATGTTGTTACTGGTCCAGAAACTGGTTGCCAGTATATGCCAAACGTATTTACTGTTAACTTAAATAATGTTACTATTGACTGGGTTGCAGAAGATGCTGATGAAGTTTATGACTGGGATAACAGCTTGACTGCTTCTTGGGAAACTGCTGGTACTTATGATGTAACTGCTAATATTACTGACTCTTATGGCAATACTGGTTCTCATACAGTTTCAATAACAATTAATCCTGCTCCTGTAGTATCTTGTCCGAACTCATTTAGTGTTTGTGTCGATGCAGACTTAATTAACTTAAACCAATTACAAGGTGCAACACCTGCTGGTGGTATTTTCATTGGTGATGGTGTTGACGACAATGGAAACTTTGATCCTGCAGTAGCTGGAGTTGGTACTCATACAATTATCTATGCTTATCAAAATGCTCAAACTGGCTGCGATAACTATTGCGAATTTGAAATTACCGTTAATCCATTGCCAGTTGTTACTGCTCCAAACGATATGTCTGTATGTGCTAACGCTGCTCAATTCAATCTTTCTGGTGGATTGCCAGCAGGCGGTACTTACTACTTGAATGGTGTCGCAATTACTTCATTCAATCCTTCAAATATGAATCCTGGTGTATACGAAATTGAATATCGTTACACAAATACTAATGGCTGTACTAATTCTGATTACTTTACAATTACAGTAAACCCATTACCAGAAATTACTGTTAACGGATTTGAAGTTTGTATTTCAGCTACTCCGTTCCAACTTAATGTTGCAACACCTGCTGGTGGCACATACAGCGGCCCAGGCGTTACAAACAACACGTTTAATCCTGCAGTAGCTGGATTAGGAAATCACGTAATTACTTATGTCTATACTGACGCAAATGGCTGTACTAATTCAGCTCAATTTACTATCACAGTTGTTCCAACTCCTGTTGTTACTGTTCCTAATGATATGATAGTTTGCATTGATGCAAATCCTGTTACATTATCTGGTGCAACTCCTGCAGGCGGTGTATATAGCGGTAATGGTGTGGTTAACGGTGTATTCTATCCTGCTCAGGCTGGTGTAGGTAATCATACAATCACATATACTTATCAATCTGTTGGCTGCACAGCATCAGGAACATTTACAATATCAGTTAAACCTTTACCACAAATTAACGTTCCAACTTACCAACCAGTTTGCTTACTTGACAATCCATTTGCATTAACTGCTACTCCTGCTGGTGGCACATTTACTGGTAATGGTGTTGTCAATGGAATCTTCAATCCATCTATTGCTGGTGCTGGTACTCATACAATTACATATACTTACACCGATCAATTCGGTTGCACTAACTCAGCTCAATTCAATATTGTAGTAACTCCAGCAACAGTTATTACTCAACATCCATCAGATGTTCAAGTTTTTGCTGGTCAAAATGCTACATTTACAGTAGTTGCTCAAAATGCTACTTCTTATCAGTGGCAAGTATCCGTAAACAATGGTCCTTGGACTAACATTTCTGGTGCTACAAACGCTACATTAACTCTTAATAATGTTACTACAACAATGAACGGCAACCGCTACCGTGTTGTTGTAAGTGGATGTGGTTCGGTTACCAGCAATATTGCTATCTTAAACGTTGAGCAACCTCTTGTAGTTCCTTCTGTTCAGGCAAGCAACATTAATTGGCTCAGTTGGGGACGTACAAATATTAATATGAATTGGACTAACGGTAACGGAACCGGAAGAATCGTCGCTGCTGTTGAAGATGTTACATTCCCAGCTTGGACTCCAACCCAGAATTACAGCTATGCTGCAGTTGCTAACTCTAACTTTGCTTCAGCGGCATTTGTTGATCAAACTCTGGGTGTTAAAATTGTGTTCGCTGGCAATGGCAATGGTGTAAATGTTACCGGGCTCACTCGTAACACTAACTATGCATTCCACGTATTTGAATACAATCAAACATCTGCTGGTATTCTCTACAACACTACTTCAACAACTAACAACCCACGCTCACGTAAGACTTCTCTCAAAGAAGGCGAATTTAATAACGATAACCGCTACGTAGATGCTCCGTTTGCACTAAGCACTGTTTCGCCAAATCCTGCATCTGACAACATCTACTTCAATATTGAAGCTTACGAAGCTGCTTCCTTCCGCTTAGAACTTGTCAATACATTGGGTGAAGTTGTATTTGCAACTAACTTTAACCTCTCAGAAGGCTCTTGGCCAATGAACATTCCAACTATGGATGCTACTGGTCGCCTTGCTGATGGTACCTATATGCTAAGACTTGTTTCTAACGGTTACGTTCAAACCCAGAAGGTTGTTGTAATTAAATAACGTTACTTAGCCTTACAATAAAGCCTCGGAGTAATCCGGGGCTTTTTTATTTTTACTCAATTTAATACATATGGAATGACAGCAAATCACTGAAGGTTAGTTCATCAAATAAATTGAATTCATATGAATTATTGTACCATTAAGTCAAATCTATTACTTCATATTTATAATCTGCTTGCCGAAAACATCATACTTAGATTATTTAATTTACTTCTTCTCAACTATTAATTATCAGCTTATTTGACTAAAATAATCTAAAACAATAGATAAGAACTAATAGAAATGCTATAGTTTTTTTCTCAAACTTATTATAGTTAATTATTAAAAAATGTATTATTAAAAAATATGATAAATCAATATTCAACAAATGAATTTAGGTAAATAATAATAACTTGATAACATCTATTGCTAATATGTATTTCTCTATTCAAAATAATCAATACATTAGATATTTAATAGAAAGTCTATTATTTTTCTTGTTGTTCCTAATCTGTTTTTGATTGTGATAATATGACTATTATCTGAAAGTAACTTAAATTTAATCATTTATTTGTTATCTCTGTTTTTCTTTTGCTATGTTAATCTGTTAATAAAAAAAAGAGACGCTATCTAAGCGTCTCTTTTTTATTAGTCAATATTTTTACATTATTTAAAAATAGCAAGCAAAATTCCAGCTGCAATTGCAGAGCCTATTACTCCCGCTACATTCGGTCCCATTGCGTGCATTAACAAATAGTTGTGTCTGTTGTATTCAAGTCCGACATTATGCGAAACTCTTGCTGCCATTGGCACTGCCGATACACCAGCTGAACCTATAAGCGGATTCACCTTGCCACCAGTTAATTTATACATTATTTTTCCCATCAATACTCCGCCAACTGTGGACATACCAAAAGCAATTACACCTAAAATTATAATAAATATTGTCTGAAGTCTTAAAAATGATTCTGCTGCCATTGTAATTCCAACAGCAGTTCCTAAGAAAAATGTTACTATATTAATTAATTCGTTGGACGCCATCTTCGAAAGTCGCTCTACAACACCACTTTCTCTTAATAGGTTCCCACCCATAAGCATAGCAATCAATGGGGCAGTCGGTGGAACAACCAATATACTTAACACCATAACTATTATTGGAAATAGTATTTTTACGCGTTTTGATACCTTTTTTGGAGGTTCCATAACTACTTTTCTTTCTGCCTCTGTAGTTAACAATTTCATTATCGGAGGTTGGATTAATGGAACTAATGCCATATAAGAATAAGCCGCCACCGCAATAGGTCCCAATAAATGCGGAGCTAACTTTGATGTCAGATAAATTGCTGTCGGTCCATCTGCACCACCAATAATTCCAATTGAAGCTGCTTCTTTGAAAGTAAATCCGAGGGCTAATGCAAACAAAAATGCTGCAAATACTCCCAATTGAGCTGCTGCCCCAAGCAAGAATGTCTTGGGATTTGAAAGCAATGGACCAAAGTCGGTCATTGCTCCAATTCCTAAAAAAATCAACGGAGGAAATATCTCTAATTTAATTCCTTTCGAAACCCAGTAATATAATCCACCTGCCTCGTGAAACACAGGTTCACCATTAATCATTTCAATCACCGGAGCAACAAGCAATCCGGAATTTGGTAAATTAGCAAGTAGTGCCCCGAATGATATTGGTAATAGCAGCAAAGGCTCAAATCCTTTGACTATCGCTAAATACATTAATATTCCACTAATTGCAAACATTATCAATTGGGGAAAACCAATTGACCAAAATCCCATTTGTTCAACAAATCTCATCAAATGTTCAAACATTTCTTTACTCCATTATTGATTCTTCTGAATATTGTGGGAACTAATCAGATTTATTCTCCCTAATGTTGCCCACGGCGAAACAGGCTGTGATTTAATAAAACGTATTTGTGTAATTCTAATCTTGCTTGAAAACGCAACCGATGCTGCTGCAGTTAGTATTGCTATTAAATCGTCTTCATCTTCTGTTCGAGAAATGCTTTCTGCAGCTTTTGCTCTTTCTGCTTTTTTCTTTTGCTTTTCTATAAGAAATAATTCTAATTTATTTATTCCTTCAATAATTAAATAAAATACAAAAAGAACTAATAATACTCCGGTCATTCCTACAATCAATACTAAAAATCCTTCGAGAATAGTGTCCCAAAACATTTTAACTCCATTTATTATTTTAATGCTTATTCTTTTCGCATATTGCTGCGCATATATTTTTTATTGTTGGGTCGGATATCTTATAATATCTCAGCAATCCTTCCGGACGGCATTGAACTATTCCCGCATTCTGTAGTAGCTTTAATTGCTTTGAAACATTTGCCTGCATAAGTCCAGTTTCATTAATAATTTCAGTTACATTTTTTTCACCGTCAAATAATGCTCTTAGTATTTTTAATCGTGAATGTTTGGATAACATCTTGAATTTTTCAGTCATTAACTTTAAATCGCTATCAGTAAAATTTATTTCAATCATAGTATAATACATTAATTATTGTTAATAAATGTCAATTATTTATCTTATCAAAACATAAGATAAGAAAAAAAAGTATAATTGTAAAGAAAAAATGAGTTGTTAATTTGAGATTACTCTTTGAGTGCTCCTGATGTGAGCCCGCGAATGATTTGTTTTTGGAAGATGATAAAAAGAATAATTATTGGCAAACCTGATATTGCAGCACCTGCAAACAAATGTCCCCAGTCTATTGATTGCTTGCCTAAATAAAACGCCAAGCCAACTGGCAATGTTCTGAACGATTCTTCATTTGTAAAAAGAAACGGAAATAAAAATGAATTCCAGTTTGATAGAAATGTGTATATCCCTAAAACAAACAAAATTGGTTTCGCAAGTGGTGCTACAATAGAAAATAATATCTGCCATTCGCTTGCTCCATCTATTCGTGCAGCATCTTCTATATCGGTCGGTAAATTCAATATATACTGCCGAACCAAAAAAATCCCAAACGGAGTTACCAACCACGGAACTATCAATGCAAAATATGTGTTTATCCAACCTAATTCAACCATTAATTTATACAAAGGAATCATTATAACGTGCGAAGGAATAAATAATACTGCAATTACACTTGAAAATAATATTCTGCTTGTCAGCGTTTTCCATCTTGCCAGAGCATACCCAACCATCAGGCAAAAAAGCAAATTACTCAAAGTTACAATACTTGCAACCAATATTGAATTAAAAAAATATATATCAAATCTATCACTTTTAAAGGCATCTATGTAGTTTTTTAAAGTAAAATCTGATGTTAGTAGTTGAACTAATGTTTTCCCCTCGGGATATTCCTTCAATGAATAAAATACCATCAACAACATAGGCACTATCATACCTATCGATGTAAGGATAAGCACAAGATAAATAAATATTTTCGCTACTTTATTCAACTAAAACCTTTTTGAGTTCATTCAAAGCCGTAAACACAGCTCTTTCTCTATTTATATTTCTACTCCAACCAAAAATAAACTTTTTTGCGAATGTTTTTTCTTTGCCCGACAATCCTATCCATACTGTTCCAACAGGTTTTTCGGGAGTGCCTCCTGTAGGTCCGGCTATTCCGGTTATACTAATTCCAAAATCTGTATTAAAAATTTTTCTGACATTTTCTGCCATTTCGCAAGCTGTTTCCTCGCTTACTGCACCATATTCTTGCAATGTCTTCTCGTTAACATTCAGCCTTACTGTTTTTGCCCAGTTCGAATAAGTGATTTCTCCACCAACAAAAAAATCACTTGCTCCGCTTACTGATGTTATTTCTGCACCCAGCATCCCTCCTGTGCAAGATTCTGCCACTGCTAATGTCTTTTTCTTTCCTTTAAGCAATTCGCATACAGTTTCAGTCAATTCTTTATTTTCTATTGGGAGGACAAAATTTGAAATTTTATTTAAGAGTATCTTCTCAATTTCAGATAATCTCTTGTCGCAAGTAGAAAAATCTTTTCCTGTAACCCCAATCCTTAATCTAACTCCCTTTGTCGAAGGAAGATATGCAAGTGTTTCACCTTCTTTTAAAAATTCTCTTTCATCTCCGATTAATTCTGCCAGATTCGATTCCGGAATTCCGGAAGTATGGTACGTTTTAAACTTCACAACAGATTCGTGCTTCTTTTCTATTTCTTTTATTAGGATAGGAATAACATAATTTACAACCATTTCCTTCATTTCATAAGGCACACCCGGAAGCGACACATACAATTTCTCATTTTCATAAAATACCATTCCCGGAGCCGTGCCTAAATTATTATGGATTACTTGGCATTTCGATGGAACTTCTGCCTGCGAAAGCGATAATTTGGAAACTTCTCTTTCTCTCTTGCGAAAGAACTCTTCAATATTCAAGTGCACATCATTATTGAACACTAACTTGTCGCTGAAATACTCTAATAAAATAGGTTTTGTTATATCATCGCTTGTGGGACCAAGTCCACCAGTCATTATAATTACATCTGAGCTCTTTTCAAGATATTTGAGCGATTCTATTAATCTTTCTTTGTTATCTCCAACACTCAAATGATAAACTATTTCTGTTCCGATTTCTGTGCATTTTTCGGCTATCCATTGGGCATTAGTGTTTAGAACTTGCCCGATGCAAATTTCATCACCAATCGAAAGAATAGATACTTTCAACATATATTTTTCAAATTAATTTAATAAGATATGTTTATAACGTTTTAATTTCAATTGTAGTATCTTACGAGCACGAAACAAAGTCGCTTTCACTGTTCCTAATGGCATATTTAATCTTTCTGCAATTTCGCTATAGTCAAGTTCTTCAAAATGACGCAATGATATTATTTCTCTGAACTTTTCAGGCAGTTCATCAACAGCTTTTTTTATTATCTCATATCTTTCTTGTTCTATCAGTTTTTTATCTATAGTTTTATCAGTATCCTCTATCTCAATAAATAATGGATCGTCCGATTTATTACTTTCAGCATTTATTGAAAATGTATTGAATTTTTTCTTTCTGATGAAATCTATGCAGTTATTTGAAGCTATTCTATATAACCACGATGAAAATGAATACTCAAATTTGAAACTATTAAGAGAATTAAACGCCTTAATGAAGGTTTCCTGCACCAAATCAGCTACATCATCTTCATCCTTTATCATCTTTCTGATCAAATTTGCCAAAATTTTCGAGTACCTTTTCTCAAGGATTTTATACGCATTCCCGTCATTTTTTTCTAAAATGAGTGCGATCAGCTCTTTGTCGTCTTGACTTCTGTTTCTAATAATATCTTTTTTTCTCTCATCCATAATTCTAAAAATATAATTATTTTTTTAATTTAAGAAATCTTTTTACGTATATTTTGTCTTTATTATTTCTGTTTTGTTGAATTTTTTTATCGAAATAAAATGAAAAAAACAATATTGTTGCTGTATTTTCTCTCAACTTTTTCGCTATTTTCAGAACTAATAATAAATTCAAACTCAAATGAAATAATTATCAAGCTGAATAATCTTGAAAAAATGATAATTAACAAGAATGAACGCTTGAAATTATTCTCATCGTTCGACTCTCTTGGTAATTTCAAGAGTCTAATCTTTCCGGTTGCTTTCCAAAAAGACAACAATATATTTTTCTCTTACAAAGTTTATTCCTCAAAAACAACTACTGTTGAAATTGATAAGCAATTCAACCTTCCTATATTAGAAAACATATCTTCTTCAATACGACGTAATGTAAAAATTGCAAGGCTTAAATTCTGTCCTTTTCTGTTTGAAAACGGCACGCCAATAATTTACGATAGTTTAGAAATTAGAATTACTTTTGCTCACCCAATTCCTCTTTTTTCTAAAAGCAATAATAAAATCGTTGAATATGAAATACCATTCTTCAGAGACATAATTAATCCAGAGCATTTGCCTGCTATTTTAGAAAGCTCTTCGCAAAAGCAAATAAGCTGGCAACAGTCCGCAAATTGGTACAATCCCGAACAAAAATATCTAAAAATCGAGACAAATAGCTTTGCAATTGCAGAAATCGACGCTTCTCAAATCCTGAATTTGATTCCAGAATGGGAAAATAAATCAGTCAATTCATTTCATCTTCTTTTTATGGGAAAAGACTATCCAATTTATATTAGTTCAGATAATCAATTCTTTAATAATAAATCTAAAATTTATTTTTTAGGCAGAGCAGCACAAGGAGATTCTACTTTTTTGGATTTCTACACTGATAAAGCAGTTTTTTACCTTTTCGTGGACGACAATAAATCTCCTGTCCGACTATCGTTGTTTCCAAAAATAAATCCGACAAACTCTATCCAAACAGTTGAAATTGATCATCATATCGAACTCGACAAAGAATATTTTGGCGGCACTAACGACATTTATTCGCGTCAAGATTATTTAGAAGGTTGGTACTGGGCTAAACTCCATCGTTTTAAAGAATGGTGGGAAGAGCAGCTTTTCGGTTTTAAGCATTATTTTCCTATCTTGCCTTCCGAAAATGACACTGTCCGTGTTTCTTACCGTTTTGCTACTCTCAATATTTCTTTGCCAGGCATCGGTCTCCAATATCGCGGGAAAGACCCTCAACAAAAGTATTTTTTCCATACAATTTTCAACAAAGATACTGCCAACGCTACTTTTGTAAATCAATGGACAGATTCACTTATTAGCTTCTCCGTAGCTGGCAATAATATTTTCAATGGTTTCAATGAACTTAAAATACTAAATCGCAGGATTGATTCTTCAAATGGATTGCTCGGTGTGGACTTTTTCCGCTTCCAAGGCAAGGTCAAGCCATTCCCGATAAAAGGGTTTGCCCGGTTTGATATTAACAACTTGCCACAACCAAGTAATCTCACAATCCCCGGATTTAATTCCGCTAATGTTGTTTTGCTTGATACAATAAATAACTTAATTTCATTTTCTACTGGCGTTGAAGGTTTTAGATTTGCTGCTTCTGCTGGCTCTCAAGCCAACTCGTTAGTAATCAATGATTCGTGTATATATATTGATAGCGGTTTTGTCTTCGCCTATCATAATTTTTCTGAAATTAAAGTTCTGATTTTCAACGATAACATAAATGCTAATGTTCTTTCTTCGATCTATTCTCAGTTACCGGAGAACTCATTAGTACTTTTTGCAAACAATCTGCGTAAATCTTTACCTTCAGATGTTCGTGCATTCCTGCAAAGCATTGGTAGCAGCGAAATATCAAATTATTCTCCTGAAAAAAATTGGGTTATTGCCTTATTAAAAGGGAAAACTGATAAATCTGAAAAGCTAAATAGCAATATTGCATCTATAAGTGGTTTCTTTGCTTCTAATAACGCTGGAGCTTTTCAACACAATTTTGCATTCGACAAAGAACAAAACTATTCTGTTTTCTTAAACTCGTCTAATTCTATTCAAAAACCGGTCCTAAGCCTGTCTAATTCTTCGGATTTACATAATTCCAAAGAAGGTGCCGAACTTGTTATAATTTCGCATAGAAAATTCTTCGAAAAAGCTGAACAGTATGCTGAATATAAAGCAAGCAAAGGTATTTCAAACGTTTTAGTTGATGTTGATGATGTATATAAAGAATTCAATTACGGAAAAATATCACCTCTTGCTATTAAAAAATACTTACAATATGCTTACCAAAATTGGGAGATTAGACCCAAATACTTGTTATTAATTGGAGACGCTTCGTGGGATAGCAGGAAAGTGCTTGCCGGAAGTCGTAGCGAATCCTACATCCCTTCTTTCGGCTGGCCTGTTTCAGACCACTGGTTCGGTTTGCTCGATGGCGATGACTTCGATCCGGAAATAATTGTTGGACGTATTCCTGCACAAACTGAACAAGAGGTTGCAAACTACATCGAAAAAGCAATCACTTTCGAAACCCAGCCAAATGCCCGCTGGATGAAGAAATTCCTTTTTCTCTCCGGTGGTGATGGTGAATTACAACGCCGTTCATTCGCATCTTACCGATATAACGTTTTCGATAAGGTTGAGCCTTATCCTATTTGTGCTGAAACAGCTTGGATAGGTATTAAGAATTTCAATGCTGGTAGCGAAGAACAAAAAAACGAAATACTTTCACATCTGAATTCCGGGACTATCTGGACTTTCTTTTTCGGGCATGCTTCTTCGCAGGTGTTCGATTTAGATGGCTGGCACGTTGAATATATGAATAATAAAGGAAGGACGGGATTTCTTTCCACGCTTTCCTGCAATGCAGGTGCTTTTGCTGAACCTTTTGATTTGCACGGACGAAATGAATCTTACGTGCTTGCCAAAGATAATGGCTTTGTAATTACTTACGGTTCAACTGGGGTCGGTATGGTCGAAGGAGCCCTTTCCCTTATGACTTATATGGTTGATGGTTTATCAGATTATCGCATTGCACTTCGCCGCTCGGGCGACATCTTGCTATACGGTGCTTCACGTCTCGATCCTTCTCAATGGGTTTACTATGTTACTCGCGATTTGGTTAGCCTCCTTGGCGACCCAACTCTTTCTATTCGATTAGGAAATGAACCTGATTTATTTATTCCTCTGAATGAAATTTCTATTTCCAGTCAAAATAATGAACACATTATTTCGGAAAATGAAAAATATGCTACTGTCTCTGGACGCGTCTATAACAACGGATATGCTCAGAACAATCCATTGTATGTCCGATTAATTCGTAAATACAAAAACCAAACAGATACTTTATTTCAACATTTTAATCTAATCTGCAATATTGCAGAATTTGAATTTAATCTGCCTATTGAAAATTTACCTGGTGAACATTCTATTGAAATCTTAACGCAAAGCGATTTCTTTGAAGATAAAAATTATTCTGATAATTCGGTCAAAACCACTTTCTTTGTCTATTCTCAAAATATTATTCCAATCGACCCGCAACCTAATTGGAATGTATCATCCAAAAATCCTGTATTCCGTTTTATTAATTCTTTTAGCAAAGAACAAGCGGCTTTTTATTTAGATATTCTCTCTATTCAAGGCAATGATACAACTATTATCGCGAGTTCAGATAATCAACATCTATCTGTATTGGATGGATATTTGGATTGGAAACCACAAATTGAATTGCAGGCAAACAAATCTTATGTTTTGCGATATAAAGTGCTTAATCTATCTTCTGGAACTTCCAGCTATTATTCTTTTTTGCCATTTTATACTTCTAACAATGATTTGAGCAAAACACAAATTAAAATTGCTAACAACACAGATTTTCTTGATTTTCAATTTCAGGGCACTAACATATCTGATGATAAGCTGAAAATTGAAAATCCTAAAATTCATTTTTCTTTACTCGGGCTTAATGGGTACCCTTCTGGCGAACTCGATTCTTGGGTAAATATTACTCTCGGAAGCGATGTTTACATTGACCATCGATATTATCGAGGTTTCAACGTTGTTATTCTGCCGAAAAATCAACGCTTGCCAAAAGGTCGCTATTATAGATTTGATACTTGGGAACTTCCAGACGACGCCCGCAACCTTGTCAGACTTCTTCGTGATAGTGTAAGCAGTGATGATTATGTTTTAATTGCAACTTGCAACCAATCTTTCCGTGCCTTTGAAGAACTTGTTCCAAAGACAGATTTCGCATACATCGATAGCCTTCGGGTGCTTCTACAAGATTTATATCATTCCAATCTTACTGATCAATTGGCTTCAAACAAATCTTTCGTTTATGCAGGAGGCAAATCTTCCGTCAATATTTGGGAAAATATCAATGATTTCGATAGTGCCTCGGTCGAAGGTTATCTCGAGTTTTACCCTCTTAATGGCAACTCATCGTATCTTTGCGAAACGCCCGTAAAAAAATGGAATAGCATCAATATTACTGGTAAATATGTTTTGCCTGACAATATTGAAACAAAATTATCTTTTTTCTCAGCTGATAATTCTATTTCTTTCGATACCTCATTTGTAGGCTTAGGATTATTCAATCTTTCGCATATCTCTGCTGATAAATTCCCATATTTAAAAATTAATTTTACCTTTAATAAATCGCATTATTTAGATGATATTTTCATTGATGATGTTACGATTGATATCGAACCTTCCGAAGAATTGCTGCTTTTGCCAAGCTCTCGGATTATCTTTCCATCCATTTTGCGTGGTGATACAAACGAACTCCAACTCTTCATTAAAAATTTATCTTTACGTTCTAATACAGGCAAGATTCATACAAATTTAAAAATTAAAGATCAATCTAATACTTTCTCTGAATATCAATATGTTATTGATACAATCAAAGTAAATGATGTGGTTTCCTTTGTTGCTAAATTCCCAACTGATAATTTTAGTGGAACTACTTCGGTACAATCATCAATTTCTTCATCAAATACAGAACGCTTCCTGTTTAACAATTATCATAATACTAATTTTTACACATACGAAGATACAACTCGTCCCTGGATTGTTGCCAAATTTGACGATAAGATAGTAAAAAACGGCGATTATATTTCCAATTATCCGCGAATTTCTGTGGAACTCTATGATAACTCACTATTGCCTGTTCTCCGACAAAATGATCTGCAAGTTCGGATTAATGGTGTTATGCAAACTCCGGAACGTTGCAATTACTACCAGCTCGAAACCTTTGGGAATACTCGCCCGCTAAAAGCCCGACTGACAATAATTCCCGATACTTTGAAAGAATTAGATAATTCAGTTCTGATCTATTTTTCCGATGCTTCTTCGAACCGTGATACTGTTAAATACTTCCTGAAAATTGCCAGAAATGGTGAACTCAAAGATTATCTGATCTATCCAAATCCTTCAAAATTTAGTACTTTTCTCAAGTTTTATTTGCTTTCCCCCGAAAACAATCAATCCTTTACAATTTTTGTTTACAACTCTTTCGGTCAATTAATTCGCCAGTTCAGTATTAATTCTTCAATTGGTGAGAACATCATCAAGTTCGACAACATTGACGATCAAGGTAATTTGCTGCCCAACGGTATTTATTTCTATTCAATTATTAGCAATAACTCGATTTTTTACGAACCTGTCTTTGGTAAGTTCTTAGTCAATTATTAAATATTTTTCATCAAAAAATAATTTTTTATTAAGCGAAAATATTGTTATCTTGAACTTTTATTAAGTTTTTGTTCATAATATTAGAACTATTTATGGCAGAAGAAAAGAAAAAAGTAAATCTAAAAGATTTTCCACCAATGTATTGGCTGGTGATAATTTTTGAATTCTTTGAGAGAGGTTCATACTATGGTATGATGAGTATTCTCTCAGTTTATCTTACAGACCAACTGAATTTTACAAAAGAAAGTGTTGGACTTATTAAAAGCACAATCCAACCGCTTTTGTATTTCCTTCCTATTCTTTCCGGAGCAATTGCTGATAGAATGGGTTATCGCCGTACCCTTATGGTGGCTTTCTCCTTGCTTGGAATTGGCTATTTCTTAACAAGTCAGACCACTTCGTATTCTGCTGTGTTTTTTTCGTTAATCATTTTAGGGCTTGGTGCTGGAACATTTAAGCCCATTATTTCTGGGACGATTGCAAAAGTAACTGATGAGAATACATCTTCCGTAGGTTTTGGCATATTCTACTGGTCAATTAACCTTGGTGCTTTCCTTTTCCCAATGTTTTTAGTGCCATATCTGAAATCTATTGACTGGAGCTATGTAATGATAGCTTCTGCTATTTTCACTGGAATTATGGTTATTCCTACTTTGCTGTTTTTCCGTGAACCGAAACGCGAAGAAAAACCCAAAGAGTCTCTGGGAACTGCTATAAAAGAAATTTTCAGCAAAATTGCTATTGTATTTATGGATTGGAGATTTATTCTTTTTATTTTTCTTTATTCGCTCTTTTGGATTCTCTATTTCCAGATGTTCGATAGCGTTCTCTGGTATGTGAAAGCATTCGTTGACCCAACTCCGCTAAATAGTTTTGTTTATAATACATTCGGTATTAATTGGAGTTTCGATGTCGAGCACGTAACTGTTATCAATGCTCTTACAATCATATTACTTCAGATTATTATTTCAGCCCTTGTTCGCAATGCTCGTGCTTTCCCAACTATGATAACGGGTATTTCGATTGCTACTCTTGGTATGGCAATACTTTCATTAAGTACAAGCATTTGGGTGTTCATCGCAGGTATTTTTATCTTTTCAATCGGTGAGATGACTGCTCATCCAAAATATATCTCTTATCTTGGACTAATTGCACCTCCGGACAAAAAAGCTACCTATATGGGATTTGGATTTCTCTATGGGTTCTTTGGCTCTTCAATTGGAGGTATAGTCGGTGCTTTTCTCTATGTTGCTTTCATTGATAATCCAATGATTGCTTTTATTAAAGATAAATTAGCTGCAAGTGGTTCCAATATTGTTCTTCCTTCAAAAGTTACTATTAATGAAGCATTGGCTGCTGCAGAACAAATTGGACTTACCAAAGAACAAATTGCTCAATATGCGCATCCATCTGAACTTTGGTTGATTTTTGCTGGTATTGGAATTTTGTGTATTATTAGCCTTTTTCTTTATGAAAAACTTATTGGTACTCGCGATACCAACAACAATAATAAATAAGATTAATTAACAATTCAAATTCAAGGATGTTAGTTTGTTCTAACATCCTTGTTTGTAAATAATAGTAAATTATGCAAAAAAATCTGTAACTTTATGGAAAATATCTTTGTCTAAAGTTCAAGTAAAATGAAATAATTAATGTTCAAAAGTAGCAAACATATTGCAAGCGATAGCGAAATAATCGAAGCCGCTGAAAATTTCAAGAAAGGTAGTGCAGAAGCGTTTCATATTTTGTACAACAAATATCAGCAAAATATTTATCGCTTCTGTTTACGTATGCTCGGAGATTCGATGATTGCAAAAGATGCTTTTCAAGAAATTTTTATTAAGGTTTATGAGCATCGAACTAACTTTAAAGGCAATAATTTTGCTGCCTGGCTTTATACAATCGCTCGCAATACTTGCTTGAATTATATTAGAGCTCGCAAAGATCACGAAATTTTCGATGAAATCTATCACGGACAATTGCGAATGCCCAATAGTGATATTGGTATGCGAGAATTTATCGAAAAATCCATCGCCCAATTGCCCCTTACTCTGCGTGAAGCTCTTATTCTACGTGAATACGAAGAACGCTCCTACCAGGAAATTGCTGATATCCTAGGTATTGAACTTTCTCTTGCAAAAGTTCGTGTGCACCGCGCAAGGCTGCTTCTTCGCAAAATGTTGCAACCAATTATGAAGGAAATACATGAAACTTGACGATTTAATATCGAAATACCTTGATGGCGAGCTTTCTTACGACGAGGATATTCATCTTCGCAATTTGCTTAAAAATAATCCAGACGCAAAGGCAGATTTCGATTCTGCTGTTCTGATTAATTCTGCAATTCGCGAAGATGCTCAATCTATACAAGCACCTCAGGACTTTCTGAAAAATACCGAAGACTTGGTTCTTATGCGTATTCTTTCTGCCAATGAGCCTTCCACCGTTCAAAAAGAAAAACGAAAATTCGTCCTTTGGCTGCCCGGACTTTCTTTTATGTTTGCCTTGCTTCTGATAGGCACTCTTTATTTTGTTACTAACAATTCAGATACTGAATCTTTTAGTGATTCTCGTGTCTTGTCGTTAAATAATTCTGTATCTGAACAAAAGCAAATTAATCCAAAAACAATTGAAGCATTACCCGTTTCTGAAAAGCCATACGCCTCAAAAACGAGCAAAAATTTAATAAGTGTTCCATCTTTTTCCAAAAGTCAAGGTTCTCAAATCTCCTCAATGCTTTCGAAAGAAAAATCCCTAACATCTGCGAATGTAGCCGATCGCTCTACTCCTTCTAATGCATCAATATCCAATTTGGTAGAACAATCGGCTGATTATAGTTCAATTGATAATGAAACAGATAGTTTTTCTGAAAGAATAGATAATTCCAATAATCAAGAATTTATTGCTTCAGCCGAAGCCTCACCTTTTGCTATGTTTAAATCACAGTTGAATTCCTCAACATTATTAAATTCAAATAAACAAATTAAACTCAACCCGATCAATAATATCAATTTATCATTCCTCGAAAACTTTACTACTCCTGTCATATTATCTACGCTCTACACTACAAATTCTATTAATAAAAATTCTAAAACTATTTCCTCTTTATCACAAAGTATTGCTTATAATTGCACTAACGATTTAGCTCTTGGTATCGAATTCGGATTTACAGAATATAACTACGACAGAACTGCTATGATTAAAGTTCCTTTCACAGGTGGTTCGCTTGATTCTAAAGTTGAAATTGGGAATCATCCTGACCAGTCTGGCGATTTTGTCTATGTACCAATTAATTTAGCTCAAAACTACAAACAATATTGGGTTTCCACTTTTATCGATATTGATGCTTTAGATTTCGAACGCGTTTCAATAAACACAAGAATTGGTGCTGGATTGTCTGGTAATGGAGCTATGTTTTATTCAAGACTTCTATCGGATATTGAACTTTTCAACGGTGTTTATTTGAAATTTGGTGGTGAAGTCAAATCTTTCGAAGGTCTTGTTCTTAATGCGAAAACAAAATATATTACTACTGGTTCATTGATATATGGAATTAAATTAAAACTTTATTAACAAATATTTCACATTTTTTATGTTTGATAATTTTTTTTTGTATATTTGAAAAATGTATAAAAATACATTAAATACTTTTACCATTAATTTAAGAGGTAGATAATGATTAAAAAATCTACTCTGTTTTTGTTTTGGGTTCTGGCTTCTGCGATAATTACTAATCCATTATTTGCAGAAGTTATGGCTAAACAACTTCTCCCTTCTCCTGAACGCAAGCTCGGCTTGCCCACCGTAGGAGTTGAAAACGTCAAATATGCAAAGTCTAATTACAAAGTGCAAGCAGATTCGAAATTCGTTGTCTTCGATTCGCTTGCAAACGTTTATTCCTATGGGAATATGTCCACTAATAAAGCTATCAAATATGAACCTAAAACAAATAAATTGGTAACTATTAAACGTGGTTTTATAGATAACGACCGCTATCCAAGCTATTCTGGCAATAATACTAAAAATAACTTATTCATCCGTGTTTCTGGCGACTGGGGAAAAACCTGGGAACCTGCTAAAATTGCTTACGACAAAAACGTTTCCAATTTTGATGAAGCACGTTATCCAAGTCTGCATCCATTTGTTTTCGAAAATGAATTAGCTATCGGTTTTAATGCTTCAAGAGTAATTGAAAAACAAAGCGTATGGTCTGGTCATATTGTTGGTTTCTGGAACGATAGCTACGGTTCCATTCCAATTCGCCATACAAAAGAGGTTGCCGGATACTCTGGCTTGGAATGGGGAATTGATTCACGGGTTTATGCTAATTCCACCGAAGATGGCGAAGGCTTTTATCATCTTATAGTTAGCCGTATTTCTCCTACTAATGACCAGGATGTTGCTAATGCAAATCATATCGGATTAAGAAAAGTTTTGGAGCTCAGCGAAACTTCAATTCAACACATAATTCCTCCAGCTTGGGCAAGTTCTAATTTCAGAACTGCAAGTCCAGGTTACCGCACAAATGAAGTTGTTGATTTTAAAGAATTTGGTAATGGGAATCTCTGCCTTGCCGTCTTTGGCGGTTTCGAAGCCTATTCAATTCAAAGAAATACTTTCGGCATCTCTATTTCAACAGATAAAGGTGAAACCTGGTCAGAATTTATTCTTCTTCCCTGGAGCGTTGTTAATAATTTTATTACATCCAAAGGTCATCCTGCTGATAGTGCTGTTTTTATCTACGACAATAAAGGTTTCACTACTTATGAACTGAACAACACTACTTTTATGTCGTTCGTTGCAAAACTTCACGCTTACGGAACTGGCGAAACTATTTCTTATGTTGTTGAAATAAATTATAATTATAATACCGGTGAATGGAAAATTTATCCGATTGCCCAAGATATAGGTGGCTGGATACTTTATCAAGATATTACAGATGCGAATAATCAACGCACAAACTGGAATGATAACGAACTCGATGTTACTCGCACTGTCGATGGGCGATATCTCTTAGCTAAATGGGTCGGATTAATTGATTTTGACCCTGAAAATAACACATTCAAAACAACGGATATTTTTGTCTCTATCAGAAACACATCCGAAAACTCTTGGTCTGCTCCAGTCAATATTACTAACTCTGACGAATTAGATAGAATGACGCTTTTGCCAGATTTTATCCCTAACGACTTGAAAGATGTCCCTATCTTTAAAATGGCTACAATTACTACACCAGATATGACCGAACAACAAAAATTTAATGAACAATTCTACGGTGGAAAAGATCAATATCTTCTTGTCGGTAATTTCGATATTCCGCTTTTAAGCGTCGAAGATGAAGAACCTTGCAATTGTGAAGTGAAAATTCTGAATATTAAGCCAAATCCTATAAATTCTAATGGAACAATATCTGTTACTTTCTATATGCCCAAAGAAGATAAAGCCAACTTTACTATTTTTGATGCTACTGGTAGAATTGTTGATGATTTAAAGAAATACGACAACACTTATCAATTCGGTCCAAATACAATTGAAATTGATATTTCTGGTAGAAACTTACAAAATGGTACTTATTATCTGGATGTTTACAGTGGTGATAAACGCGATACTAAAGTAATAACAATTGTTAAATAAATGTTTTGTTTATTTTTTTAGCTAAGTTTGTTATAGGAGTAAAAAAATGCGGAAAATTATTCTATTGCTTCTACTTGTGGCAATAGCACTGCCAACTGATGCTTTCGCAAGCATTCACGGCGTTCTGAAAGGACGCGTTGTGGATACTGATGGCAAAGGTGTTATTGGTGCAAGTGTTCGTGTCGAAGGAACAACTCGCGGCGCGGTTGTTCGTAGTCCTAATGGTGAGTTCACAATCGCAAACATTGTTGCAGGAACTTACAAAGTTCGTGTTACTGCTGTCGGCAAAGCTGAGTATGTTGTCGAAGTGCGTATTGTTGCCGACCAGGTTACTGAAATAAACGTTAGACTTCGTGATGAAGGTGTTCAAACAGAAGTAATCGAGGTCGTTGCTAAGAAAGAACTGGTTGATAAAACCGCTATCGGTTCGAAAAATGTTCTTTCTGGCGAAGACCTTACTAATATTGCTCGCGAAGGTTTGGCAAGCGTTGTTGGTATGAGTGCTGGTGTAACTAATACTGGCGGCGGTTTCGCTATTCGTGGTAGCCGTGCTTCTGAATCTCAAATTCGCTACAATGGCCTTGATATCGGTAACCAATTCACTGGTGGTTTCGGTGCTGCTGGTTCTTATTATGCTCCTATCGTTTCTACTAATGCTACCGAAGAGGTTCAGGTGCTCAAAGGTAGTTTCTCTGCAGAAGTTGGCGAAGCATTAGGTGGTGTTGTTAATACTGTTCCTAAAACAGGTCGCACAGACCGCTACGAAGGCTTTTTGCGCTATAGAACTGACGCTGCTGCTCTTTGGGGGCGTCAGAAGAACGGACTTAAAGTTATTCAGGATGGTACTCGCTATAAAGCTATTGACTATGGTGAAGGTCATAAACTCCAAGGCAAAAACGAACATCTCGTAGAATTTGGTGTAGGTGGTCCTCTTCCTTTAATCAGTGGCTCTACATTCTACATTTCAACAAACTATCTTTATGAAAAATATCGCAGCGCAAGCTATAAAATATTCGATCCTCTTGGAAACAATTTAGGGCAAATGCCTAACAACCAATTATGGAGAAAAAATATTACCGGTGTTTTGTCCTTTGCTCTTACTAACGACATTAAACTTATTACCGGTGGTATGTTCGGTATGACAAACTACGAAGCTTCCTCTACTGCTTGGCTTTATGCTAACGACGAAGGAACACCTTTGATGAAAGATGGCAAGATTGACATTGTTAATGGGGTTCCTACACCAAATGGAATTCCTGAACGCGTTGCAAAACAAAATGTTGTCAATGTTCAGTTGTCTAATGTCTATGCTCGTATTAATCATACATTGACTGAAAGCAGCTACTATCAGCTTACCGTTTCCCAAAACATTCAAAATGAAGCAGGTTCTAGAAGGAAAAAATGGGAAGACCCTGGTTACTTCTCAGGTTTCGACCAATATGAACCAGAAGATAAATACATCTATGATGGTATATTAAATAAATTAGTGCCTGCTCCTCAGGGCGTTGGCGACAAAATTATTGATATTTATCAATCACTTACTGAAATCCGTCCATCAGTAGATGGATATATCAAAAAAGACTTTATAGCAAAAAATCCTTTAACTGGATACTACGAAGGTAGCGGTAATGCTACTGGTTCAAACAACGCTTATGGTTTGCCAAATGCTTACTATACTCATGGTAATTCAAGTGGCTTTGAATTCCGCGAAGGTTCATACATTCAAATAGATGGTAGTTATACAAACGTTTTCAAAACTGGCGACTTCGACCACAATGCTAAAGCTGGTTTCGAAATGCGTTTTGTTGAACTCCATCGTCATCAAAACTCAAATCCTTGGGACG
>JAOAGZ010000037.1 GCA_026415495.1 Eximiradius proteiniborus
ATATTCTGTTATTTTTTAATTATTTCAATGAAAACTTTTGTGAACAATAAATCTTATAAACTTGAAAACGTTTGGCTGATATTATATTTGATTTTTTTTGTAGGGTTTTTCAGTTTTTGGTCTTCGAATAATCTTGAGTTCTGGATATCGATATATTTCTTTCTAATATTGTTTCTTGTAATTTTCAATAAAAATAATGTTAGTTTTAAACTTTATCTTTCGATAGGAATTATGCTTTTTAGCTATAACTTTATTTCAACAACTCAATTTGTGTTAACTTCTGACAATGATTTTTATCAAAACAAAATCAATAATCTCAAATTGGCAATAGACAAGAACGACTTGTTGGTGATAGATGATAATAACTATATGCTTTATGATTATCTCAAATACAACGATTTCAAAAATATTAAAGAAGTAAATCAATATAATTTTTATGATGAGAATGAGGTATATTTTATTGGAAAAATGTTCTATTCTGATAGTGAATTATCACCAGATTATAGAAAAATAATTGACGAACTGAAACAAAAGGACAAGGTTGTTATCTTGAATATTAACAATTCAATTATTTATAAGCTAAATAATTTAAACACAATAAAGGTGCAAAAATGAAATTTACACTTCACATTTGGCGTCAGAAAGATGCTGCCTCCAAGGGGAGTTTCGAAACTTATAAAATGGAGGATGTTTCCGAGCATATGTCGCTGCTGGAAATGATTGATGTGTTAAATGAACGTTTAATTTCTGAAGGGAAAGAGCCAATAGCTTTTGACCATGACTGCCGCGAAGGAATATGCGGCGCCTGTTCTATGACAATTAATGGGCGACCTCACGGAAATGTAAAAGGAACTACTACTTGCCAGCTTCATATGCGAATGTTCAAAGATGGAGATGAACTGTGGATTGAGCCATTCAGAGCCCGTGCTTTTCCTGTTATAAAGGATTTAGTTGTCGATCGTTCAGCTTTAGATAGAATTATTGCTGCTGGAGGATATGTATCAGTGAATACAGGAGCAGCTCAGGATGCAAATTCTATCCCTGTTCCAAAAGAACACGCAGATTTAGCTATGGATGCAGCTCAGTGTATAGGTTGTGGTGCTTGTGTAGCTTCATGTCCTAATGGTGCTGCTATGTTATTTACAGCAGCGAAAATCATGCAATTAGCTTTGCTTCCGCAGGGGCAACCAGAACGAAAGAAACGAGCTATTGCTATGATTGAACAAATGGATAAAGAAGGTTTTGGTGCTTGTCGTAATTATTATGAATGCGAAGCGAATTGTCCAAAGAATATTCCAGTGAGATTTATTAGTAGAATGAATATTGAATTTCTGTCAGCCTCAACTACTAAAGCTATGTAATGAAATAGGCTGCCCTTTGGGGCAGCCTATTAACTAAAATAATGCATTGGTAATTGTAAATATTATTTTGAGTTAAAAATTGGCGATTCGGTAACATTACCATAGCAACGAATTTCTACTTCAGGTGTATCGGGTTCTGTTGTATTCATTTTAATAAATGCGTTCAAATATCCGGTTTTATCGGGGATAATCCTTGCAATGATTTCAATTTCTTCATTTGGTTGGATTTGTTTTTCACCGACGAGATTGATTTTTAGAATATTCGGTTCAGTTTTATAATCACTTATTTTTATTGGTTTATTAGTATTGTTTTTTATAAAGAATTTAGCAGTGCTTTCGACACCAACTTTTGGATTATCAAAAACAATGTAATTAGCTGGCTTAATCTCAATTGGTCGAATAACATTTGCTTTTAGAGAGATAATTTTATTTTGAGCAGTTGGATCGTTGGATGTTACTCGTATTGTTTTATGGATTTTTCCGGAAGAAGAACCTAAATTCAAAGTAATTTTCATTTTTGTCGTGTCTCCGGGAGCTAACTCATATTTATCTAATGGAGCGGTGGTACATCCACAAGTAGGTTTTACTTCCTTTATGACCAATTTCTCATTACCTACATTTTTAATGATTATTTCAGAATGAAGTGGATTGTCTTTTGGAGAAACATCTTTCCAATCAACAGTTTCACCACCTATAAATTCAATTTTGGGTTGTGAATACAATTGAAAAATTGCAAAAAAGAATAAAATAAAAGCTGAAAACCGTTTCATTTTATATTCTCCTATTCTTTTTATTATTTGTTTCTTATAACTAATAATGATAATTTTACAATAAAGTTACATTTGTTTAACTAAAATAATAAAATTACTTGAAAAAATGATAATCATATTAATAATATTACTTTTTGTTTTTTCAAATAATTCATATTCTCAGTTAGCAGGTGATATATACTATTTACAAGATTCAACAAAATCTACGATACATTTTGGTCCTTGCTATATTTATGACGAAGTGTATGAAACTTTTGTATTAAAAAATATTGGTACCGGGGAATTGCGAATGCTTAATGTTTCGCCTTCAATTGAGATATTCGCAAGTCCAGATGCTCTTACAGAATTTGAATATTTGCGATTTTCTCCTCACTCACCTGCTTTACCTTTCAACCTAAACACTTCAGATAGAAGAAATGAAAACCTTGTAATTAAATATTCTCCATTGCCTGATTTGATTGCTGAACCAGTTGGAAGAAAAACAGCAATGATTAAACTTGGATTAGTGGATCCTAAAGATACAACGAGAATTATTATTCAAAAAACTTTCAAATTAATTACTAAAAAAACAGTTAAATTTATTGATGGATTCGACGATGTAATTATGTTTGATTCGATGTTTGTTAGTTCTCCATTAGAACAGATGAGAAAACATATTGTCAGAAATACTCAGAATTTTCCAATCAAAATTGTTGGTTCAAATGATTCTTTAATTACCCAAGGATATACCAGTAAAGAATTTGAATTTGAAGAAAAACAGTATCCAATTTCATTATTACCGAAAAAAACAAATTTAGTTTATGAAATTAGATATCGACCAATAGATCTGGGACCTGATACAGCAATTTTTAAAGTGCGTTTTACTCCTCGTGAAGACCTGAAACCTGATTCTGTTGATTTTTGTGTTGTCAAAGTAATCGGATGCGGAGTAAAACAGAATTTAGAATTAACTCATTCTAACTATGACTTTCGTAGAGATACAATATTTATTGGAGATATTCAAGTCAAAAAAAATACAAGGGTTACTTTTCGACTGAAAAACACTGGAAATATCCCTTATGGTATAATTAATCAAAACATTTGGGATAATATTAATAATACTATTTCAGGCTCAGCTACAATATCAAAACCGTTTCCTAAGGCTCATTTATTTCCTGACCAAGAAAATGAAATTGCTGTTGATATTAATCCAGATAAAAGAGGTCTTTTCTTATTGAAATATACTATTGAAAATGATTTTACTACAAGAAATCTATTTGGATACAGTAGCAGCGATACAAAGAAAGAAATATTTTTAGTTGGTCGCGCAATAGAGCCAGAAATCTTTACCAATATTGATACTATCGACTTTGGAAATGTGTTCTATAGTGCCGATATTGAAGGAAATTGTCCTTCTTCGAAAGATACAACGATAAGAATACAAAATATAGGTAACACTAAGCTTTATGTAAATCAAATAATGATTGAGGATAATGATAAATTTTCTGTTTCCAAGAACGATTTTTCTATTAATCCAAATGGTTCAGAATACGTAACATTTACATTTAACGCTTCTTATCCACCGGGAGTATATTATTCACGGGCTTATTTAATAAACAATTCTACTGCTCCCAAAGATACGTTAATAATTATGTTGAAGGCAGCAAGTGTTCCACCAATATTGGCTCAATTGAACATTGACAATAATATTAAAAGTAAACCGGGAAGAATAATAGATATTCCAATATTACTTTCAGCAGAACATTACAAACCTTCAATATATGCCAAATATTATCAATTTGAAGTTGTATTTAATCCTACATTGCTAAAATATATTAGTAAAACAACACAAGGAACAGCTTCAGAAGGTGCTTCTGTCAATATTAATGATAATGTAAAAGGAAAACTTACTGTTCAAGCTCATTCCGATATTTTTCTTCTTCCAAATGATACTTTGTTGATACTAAAATTTAAAACTTATCTTGGTGATAATCAAATAAGCGAATTAGCGTTTCAAAATGTGGTTTTTGGTTCTGATAATTGTAAAAAAATATATGATTTAAAAATTCTTAACGGGAAATATTCTCTTGATTCAATTTGTGGGTTGCCACTTAAAATAAATCCTATTGATTTTAATAGACCAGTAATTATTTCCCTTTACCCAAATCCAGTAACCGAGAAATTAAATCTTTTGGTTAATACATCAAAGAATTATTCAAGTTTATTAGTGAAAATAACAAATTCATATGGACAAATATTTTATGAAAAACTGATGACAATAAAAACTGATGGCTTAGATTTAATTGATATTGATGTTAATTCTTTGAGTGTTGGAGTTTATGCAATTTCCATAACTGATGGATATTCAATTTTTGATACAAAATTTTTTATTGTTGAGAGATGACAAGATTGTTGATAATAGTTTTTTTCACTTTATTTATTGTAAGCATTAGCTTGGAGGCTCAAGGTTTTAATTGGGAACTATCGCCAAGGTTGCCAGAAAATATCAATTATGATTTTTTAGGAATAGCCTTGCAACATGGTTTTTCAAAAGAATTGGGTAATTTTAGTTTTTATGAGAATGATTGCAATTGTGGCAAATTTGAGGATGGTAATGGTTCTTCATATGTTTTGGGAATCAATTATGAAAAATGGATATTAGATGGGAATAGTTCGTTCTCTTTAGGAATTAATTATAATTACCGGAAAAATGAGTTTTCGGCAAAACAGCAATTACCAATAATTTTACCGAATGGGCAAGAAGATGTGATTACTTATGAAAATATTTTTAGAAATTCATTCGATAATATAGCTTTCAATTTTGAATTTAAGAAAAGAATTGAAAATAGTTTTTATTATGTCTCAATTGGGAACGTTTTTCATATAATTCTATCTAACAAGCAAAAACATATTGAAAAAATATTATCTCCAAGTTATGCAAATCCATTTCCGACAAATCCACCATCATATAGCAGAGTTGTTAGTGAAGGTCGGATTAATAAAGCTAATACCTTTAATCTTGCTCCATTTTTGAATGTTGGAAGAGATATTGATATTGGGCAAAAATACTACATTAGTCCTTATATTCAAATTTCATATTTATTACTTGACCAAATACGAGAAGAAAAATGGAAGTCGGTACAGGCGATTTTGGGAATTAGAATTATGAGGTGGCTTAAATAGATATTTTAAAAGGAATAACGAAAGTAATATTAGTGCCTTCATTCACTTTGCTTTCGACAATGATACGCCCTTTATGCATTTCTGCGACTTTTTGCATTATTATTGTTCCAATTCCACTGCCTCCATATTGACTAGACGTTGTAAAGTAGGGTTTGAGAAATTTTGATTTAGTTTCGTCGTCCATTCCTTTGCCATTATCAATTACAGAAAAATATGCGAAGTTATTATCGAAATCTGAAGTAATAGTAATTTCGCCTTTTTTGTCTGGAAGAGCACGTATTGCATTCTCAATAGCATTACGAATAGCTCGCACAAGTTTATTTTTATCACACTTTAGTTCGAAATTTTTAACATTTAATGTGAATTTTACATTTGGAAATAATTCTTCGTCAAATTCTGCAACTGCCTGACTACATATTTCGTAAGAATTCACAATCTGTAAGTCCAGAATATCTGTTCGTCCAACTGTTACAATATCACGAATACGGTTCATCAAAATATTAACCTGATGAATTATTTTTTTCTGTCGTGAATGAATTTGGTCAATGTCAGAATTACTGATATGTTCAGCATTTAGTTTTATTGTAGATAGATTAGTTTGCATATCATGAGCAAGTTGAGCCCAGTTAGCTAATCTTTTTCTTTCAAGTTGTTCAGTTATATCAATTCCGGATAGCACATAACCTTTTGCAAAGCCTCTGAAATCTCTTATAGGAATTATCGAACATAACCATTCGGTCGGATTACCATCTAAATTTAATGATAATTTTTCTTTAATAGTTTTCTTGTTACTTTTATTTATCTCATAAAATTTATAAACTTCACTAATAGCATCATTTTTGAAATAATCTCTGAAATTTTTATTCAATGGAACATTCCTACTAAGTGAAATCAAATTAGAGGCATAATCATTAGCAAAAATCAGTTTACCCCTGTGGTTAATAATAAATAAAAAACCTGTAGAAGGAATATTTGCAATAATATTTAGTAATTTGCTCTTAGCTATGATTTTGTTAATGAGGAATAGCATTATTAGAACAATTAATAATGGAATAATGTATTTAGCATATTTATAGAAAAAGAATTTCACAACTGAAAGTTGATTATCTTTTATTTCAAAAAACATTGAATTTGATTTGGATGTAATAATAATTTGATTTTTACATTCAAAAACATCAATAATTTCGCTTATTTGCTGTGAAATATTGAAAAAATAAACTGCTTGTATCGACAAATTGGTATCTGTAATGCAGATACCATTTTTAAATATTGCATAAATACGATTGTTAATAACTTTCAAATAAAATGGTTCAACTAACTCAATTGGAAAATCAGCATTATTTATAATATTTGAATAAGTGTGAATTTTACTTAATACATACGTTTCTTCATTTGTCTGCAAAGAGTATATAGAATTGTTTGAAATAGCAATGAAATTTGAATTAGAATTAACCCATATTGAATTGCTAACGGTATAATCTCTTTTGTTTATTAAATATATCAAAGATTTATTGTCAAATGAACAAAAAATAAGGGATAAATAATTATATATATCAATAATTTTGACATTGTTATACGAAGGAACTGACAGACTATTAAAAATATTCCCATCCGAATCAAAAAATTTAATGACATTTTGGGAACTTTCTTCCTCAACAATTGCAATAAAGACTTTCTCATTCAACAAATAGAAATTTGCATCTAATGCATTCTGACTTAATATTGAAAATACTTTTGGGAAATTGTTAGTAATATTGAATAAATAAATATTTTTGTCAATTTGTAATAAAATATTGTTCTTTTGAACTTGAATGTCAATTAATTTATAATAATTCTCGAATGAACTGGAAATATATATTTTATGGCTTATAGTATTATCCGAATATACTTCAAGAAATAAACTATCATTAACAGATGTTAGTAAAATGAGTTTATCTAAAGCTGATTTTGCGTACAATAAGGAAGTGTTTTGGAGTGTAAGTCCACTTTCAGGGTTAAAATTATTAGTTTTGTAGATGTAGCTATTTTCACCAAACAAACCATAGTTTAATATATAATATTCATTGTTTGAATGAATAATTTCACCAAGATCAATTGATTTGAAAAAATTAATTTTATATGGATAGAAATAATTCCCAAACACTGGGATTGTAAGCAAAACAAATAATACAAGATGACTTGAAAATTTTAATATTTTTTTTCTAATTGGCATATTGCAATAGCCGCAATTCCTTCTCCACGACCAAGAGCACCTAATTTTTCATTAGTCGTAGCTTTAATGTTTATTTGGTGAATAGAAATATTGCAAGCATTAGCAATATTTTCTCGCATTTTGTTTTTGAAATCTTTAATTTTAGGTTTTTCGGCAATGAGAGTAGCATCGATATTGACGATAATATATTTTTCATCAATTAATTTTATCACGTTTTTTAATAATTCAAGAGAAGAAATATTTCTGAAATACTCATTATTGTCTGGGAAGTGCTCGCCGATGTCGCCAAGAGAGGCTGCTCCAAGAATTGCATCCATTATTGCGTGAAGCAGAACATCGCCATCGCTATGGGCAACAGTACCAAATTCTGTCTCAAAATTGACACCACCGAGTATTAATGTTTCGCCTTGCTTTAATTGATGAATATCGTAACCAATACCTACCATAAATTCCCTCTATTTAATATTATATGCCTGTAAAATACCTTTATATAGCCAGTTTGCAATTGCCTGCCGATTAGATGGTTCTATCAATCTAATTTGATCTTGTGGATTTTGAATATTACCCAGTTCAACGTAAACCCCAGTAGGAATAGCATTTCGAAGCGTCCAAAGATTTCTGCCAAATATCCTACCTTGATAACCACGTCCTGGCTGATTTTTGTCATATTTTTCTTTGATAGTATTTAGCAGAGCTTCACAAAATTCTTTCCCTTTTTCGCTTTCAGGCTGATGGTAGAAAAAAATATCAATACGTTTATCAGTGATTCTTGAATCTACATGTATTTCAATGAGCAAATGATTTGTTTCCTTCTTGTTATAAGTTCGAAATATTTCATTGACTAAATCTGTTCGTTGTTTTAATCGTATTGACTGAACACTTGAAATTGTATCACCATTGATTAATTTCTCTGTTCCTGATTTTTTAAGAAATTTCTCATCAGATATTTCATCTTCATCGTCCTGAACAATTAAAAACACTTCTGCGCCGCTTTCCATAAGCTTTTTGGCTAACCGGAGTGATATATCGTAAGCATATTGATGCTCGTGTAATTCGAAACCGTTTCTAAATCCAATTGCACCTGGATCTGGTCCGCCGTGCCCTGAGATCAAATAGAAATAATGTCCAGCTAATTTATTATCTAAAACAGAATTGATTTTGTATTTTTCACCGAATAGATCGTTGTTTTTTTTAAAATTATTTCTTAAAAAAATATCTTTTGCAACATTTTTCTCATTTTCTTTTTTATTAATGTCATTGTTTAAATCATATTCAATAAATGGTACCCAAAGAATTTGGTCATCTTTATAAGAAGATTTCTTTAATCCTTTTTTTACTACAATTGAATTATACTCTTGAATTTTTTTTGCAGTCTCATAATCAATATTTAAAGTTGAACGAATGTTTTTATTATTGAACTTTACAATTTTGATAGGTAGTTCATATTCTTTTCCAAGATACAAACCTTTTTGTTCTGAAATTTTATTCTGATTTTGTTTCAAAAAGAAATCGATGTTTTTCTCATAAGTCAAATTATATCTTGTAAGTAATGAATAAACAGATTCACCTTTTTGTGGTGAAACTTTTAATAATTCAGCGAACAGGCTTGAATTAAAACATAAGATAAACAACAATAAAATACTATAATTTTTCAATTTTATAGATTATTCTTAATTTACACAATCTAAATAACAAATATAATAACATATTAACTAAAAGTCATAAAAAATGTATATTCCAACTACAAAAATAGAAGTAAAGAAACTAAATTGGGAAGAACTTGATGTCATAATAGTAACAGGCGATGTTTATATCGATTCTCCATACGATGGAGCAGCAGCCATTGGTAAATGGCTTATTCGTAACGGGTATAAAGTCGGTATTATTTCTCAGCCTACAAATGAATCTCAAGAAGATATTTTACGACTTGGAAGACCTAAACTATTTTGGGGAGTTACAGCCGGATGCGTCGATTCTATGGTTGCAAACTATACTGCTACAAAAAAAAGGAGGAAACTTGATGACTTAACACCTGGTGGGCAAAATGTATCGCGTCCGGATAGAGCAACTATTAAATACGTGAATTTGATTCGCCAATATTGCAAGGAAAGTATACCAATTGTTATTGGTGGAATTGAAGCAAGCTTAAGAAGAGTTGTTCACTACGATTACTGGGATAATAAAATCAGACGCTCAATTTTATTTGATTCCAAAGCAGATTATTTGATATATGGTATGGCTGAGAAAAGCATACTGGAATTTGCAGAGGCTATAAAAAATAATCAAAATCCGAAAGAGATAAGAGGATTATGCTATATTTCTAAAAGTGCAAAAGATGATTATATTCAATTACCTTCTTATGAAGAGGTTTTAAGCTCAAATGCCAAATTCATAGAAATGTTTGAATTATTTTACTCAAATAATGAACCGAACTCTTCTAAAGGACTGTGCCAAAAAACAGGGGATAGGTATTTAATACACAATCCACCTCAATTTTATTCTTCTCAATCAGAAATCGATAGCTATTTCGATCTTGATTATGAATATGATGCACACCCTTTTTACAAACAAAAAGGTAAAATCAAAGCTCTCGAAACTATTAAGCAATCTATTATTACGCACCGAGGTTGTTTTGGAGAATGTAATTTTTGTGCAATTGCTGTCCACCAAGGAAGGAAAGTAATTAGTAGAAGTGTTCATTCAGTTCTGCAAGAAGCTCAAAGAATATCAAATAAGCCTAATTTTAATGGAATAATTTATGATGTTGGGGGTCCAAGTGCGAATATGTATGGAATGGACTGCAAACAGTTCGACGAACATTGCACTGCAAAAAGATGTCTGTTTCCTAAAAAATGCAAGAATTTAAACAATAATCACCAGAAATACTTTAATCTTTTAGAAGAAATAGCTCAAATTTCTAAGATAAAAAAAATATTTATTTCATCAGGTATAAGATTTGACTTGCTTTTAAATGATAGTATTTATGGAGACAAATTTATTCAAGTGCTTGCTGAAAAATATGTATCTGGACAGCTTAAAATTGCCCCAGAACATATTTCAAAAAATGTTCTTGAAGCAATGGGAAAAATAGTCAGGAAGGAAGATATCTCTTTGTTTAGAAAAAAGTTTATGGATTATTCGAAAAAAGCTGAGAAAAAGCAATTTCTAACTTATTATTTTATGGCTGCTCATCCTGGTTGTTCGGAAAATGATATGGTTGAACTTAAGAATTTTTTGAAAAAGGAACTGAAAATTGTTCCTGAACAAGTTCAAATTTTTACTCCGACACCTTCAACATTTTCAACTTTGATGTATTATACTGAAACTAATCCGTTTACTAAAAACATGATTTTTGTAGAGAAGTCTAATCCCAATAAACAAAAACAAAAAGATATTTTGTTAAATAAAATCATTAGGAGGAAAAATAATGGTTCTTGCTGAATTTTCGATGTTTCCCACTGACAAAGGAGAAAGCGTCAGTGCATATGTATCCCAGATTATTGATTTTATTGATAAAAGTGGGATAACATATAAGTTAACGCCAATGGGAACTATCTTAGAAGGTAGTTGGGAAGAAGTAATGAATGTTATTTCAAGCTGCTTCAAAATTCTCGAACCACAAGCAAACAGAATATATTCAACTATTAAAATTGATTACAGGAAAGGCGACGAATCTCGAATGACCTCTAAAATTAACAAAATAGAAAAGTTGCTTGAAAAGCCTGTTAATAAATAGCGATATATTGTTGAAAATATTAAATGTTATAGGTGTCGCTTAACAAATTTGTAGTTATTCTATATTCCTAATTGGTAAGTTTATAGGCTTTTTAGATTGTTCAAAAATCTAATGCCTATAAACTTACTTATGTAATGAAACTACTACTGTATTCCAAATATTATTAGCTTTGAGAAGGTAATTCCAATCCGTGTGAATTACCTTTTGTTTCGTTATGTTTAAGAAGAAATGCAAAAAGAAAACCAACAATACCAAGCCCAGCAAAAACTAAAATAGTATAAGTATAATCTAAATTTCCAGGTGAAACGCCTACATTAGTTTTATCTAATACCCAACCAGCAATAATTGGAAATGCCCACAAACCCAAATTTTGGATAGAAGCCATTGTACCGTAAGCGGTACCGAGTTTTTTCTCATCAACAATTAATGCAACCGAGGGCCACATTGCGGCAGGAACAAGCGAGAAAGCAATCCCAAGCAAAAACATTGGAATATATGGAGTTAAATAAGTAAGCGATAAAATTAAATGTGATACAATCAGCAAAGCAGAACCAACGAACATCAAAGAAGCTCGCTTTCCTTTTTTATCCACGAAATAACCAAACATTGGAGTAAAAACAATGGTTCCCCAAATAATCAAACTTGATAATATTCCGCTCCATTCAATTGAGAGATTAAATTTATTATGAAGCAAATCGGGGCAGTAACTTTGGAATGGAAAAACAGCAGAGTAAAAAGTTACGCACAATATACATACATAAATAAATGATTTATTTTTTATTAAATCAATAATATCTTTCAAACGGAAAATTTCATCTTCGGCTAATTTTGCAGATTTATCTTCTTTAGGAGTATGTTTTTTGTCCAAATAAATATAAACAATAAAGCAAATGAACCCAATAGACATTAATATTGTTGCTGCCCAAAGTGCTGTTGTCCAATGGATATAATTAACAAATATAGGTGATAAAATCAACGCAGCAGCAGTTCCAAGTCGGGCAATTGCTAAATTGACACCAAAAGCTAATGCCAATTCTTTTCCTTTAAACCATTTAACCATTATTTTGTTTGAAACTACTATGCTTGTTTCGGCACCCAAGCCGAACAATAACCGACCTAACATTAACATTTTCAGTTCAGGTGAAATTGAAGGAATAATTGCAGATACCAATCCGTAACCAAAACCACCGTTTGAGAAATATGGACTTGCACCATAAGAAGAAAAAAAAGCACCCAAAACACACAAAGAGACAAAAAGCAATCCTGTTTTTCTAATTCCCCATCGGTCTAAAATAATACCACCAAGTATGGACATTGCTAAAAATGTATTCGGAAATGAATAAAGTGAAACTAACCAACCATAAGCAGTATTACTGAAACCGAGTTCGCTCTGCATAATTGATTTAATTGATGACATTGCATCATAAACATAGTAATTAGCAGAAATACTAATACTAACCAAAAGCAATACGAACCATCTTGTTAATTTAGATAAATCTTGAACACTACTCAATTTTTTCTCCCAGTAAATATCAATAATTTTAAAAATAATTGTTTTTTTTGTGAAATTGTAAAAAAAATTGATTAACTTACTTTTTATAAATAAAAAATGATTATATGAAATTCCAGCAATATAGTTTCAATATAATCGTCAATAAATAAAAATATTATCATTTTTATTAAAGGAGAAAAAATGGAACATCTAACAAAGCAAACTTTTATTGAAAAGATATTCGACTATGAAAATAGTAACGAATGGAACTTCAAAGGCACAAAACCTGTGATTATTGACTTTTATGCTGATTGGTGCGGACCTTGTAAAATGGTATCACCAATTTTGGAAGAAATTGCAAAAGAATACGAAGGATTGATTGATATTTACAAAATTGATACTGAAGCAGAACAGGAATTAGCAATGGTTTTTGGAATTCGTAGCATTCCTTCAATTTTGTTTATCCCTGTAAATGACAGACCACAAATGGCTGTTGGTGCATTTCCAAAAGATGGATTTATCAAAGCTATTGAAGATATTTTCAATCTGCAATATCCTGGAAAAAGTAACATTATCGTTAATTAAAATTAACTTTATAGTTAATAATAATCCCCAACTATCTTTAAGTTGGGGATTATTTTATTTTGTAATTCAAATATTTACAGTAAAATTTACTGGACAACGATTTTTTGAGTTATGCAATTGTTATCAACATAGATAACGGCATAATAAACACCAGAAGATAGGTTTCTCAAAGAAAGCTGATAAAAGTTTTTCTCCGGACGTTCTTTAATTAATTTTTCGCCAACAGAATTATACAATTCAATTATTTGTATATTAGAATTATCTGCTGAACTAATTGTAATAAAACCATTTTTCTCTACAATATTAGGATAGATTTTGACATTTGAAAAACTATTATCAACAGAAGAAATTATATTTACCTTCACTTTATTCGATTCTGCCAATACTTTTCTTGTATCAATATAAACACTATCTGGAAGAAAGTCTAAATTTATCGTAAAACTTTGTTCAATTTGATCATTAACAACAAATATTTCTGAAACTGTATCTTGATTGAAAAAAACGAGTGGCAAATAAGTTACAAATAGGGGATGAGCGTTTTGACTGCTTTGAGTTTGTTTCAAATTTACTTTAACTGAATAATTATTCTGTTCAGGGAACAAATCTGCTTCGGCAGATAATTGATATATTGGATGTCCCGGTTTTTTTAACCATTGGTCAAAGAAAACATCCAATGGAACAGGTGAACCAATTACTTCATCTTCAAAATGTTGCTGAAATTTATCAACATTGATATTTGAAAATGCGTATTTTTTCAGCAGGTTACGAAAAGTAGGGAAGAAGACCTCATCTCCAAGCATAATTCTCAATTGGTGGTATACCCAGGAAGCTTTGTTATAAACAAGTAAACTGAACGGGAATGAAAATAAGTACTGGTTTGGAATTCCATAAATTGGAACAGTCATTAAAGATTTTCTACTACGATATTGGTTGCCAACAGCATCCATATAATTTAAATAAGTATCATATCCACCCCAGTCTTCTGCCCAAATTGCTTCGCTCCAGGTAGCCCCACCTTCGTTGAACCAGATGTTGCTCCAGTCTTCGCAAGAAACTAAATCGCCAACCCACTGGTGTGCCATTTCGTGAGCAATACCTGATTCATTTCTTCCACGAAGCCAAGAACGATTAACAAAAGTTATTGTCTGATGTTCCATTCCGCCAAAATAAAATGGCTGTATCGCTACCTGTCCATATTTTCGGAAAGGATAGGGGATAAATGCGTCTGAATAAATTTGCATAATTTTGGATGTAGGTTTAAAGGCATTTTTTGCATTATAAACTGTCCAGTCTGTTTTCTCATTATCTAAATCATTCTCCCAGACATAATATACTAATTCAATAGAATCCAATTGATTATTAGAATACTTGAACCATTCATTGTAGGAAACATATTTTGATGCAGCAACAGCCATTAAATATGTCGGGATTAACGCGGTGTCAGCCCAGTGATAAGTTACAGTTTCTTCGTTTTCATCAACATTCATAAGCAGTCCGTTTGAAACAGCCAGAAAGCCTTTTGGCACTTTGATAGATATGCTTGCTCTTGCTTTATCGTTTGGTATGTCGTTGCAAGGCATCCAATATCTCGCATCTTCTGGTTCGCTCATTGTATAAGCAATTCGTTCCTGTGTATATACCATTTCTCCACTCGGACCATATCCTACCGGCATATCTTTTGGATAAAGATAAAACCCAAGAGTATCCGGACCTACAAATTTGTAATCAATTAATACATCTATAGTATCACCATTGTTTTGAAAATTATCTAATGGAATAGAAAGCAAACCTTCTGAATAATCAAATGAAGAAACTGGGATGTCGTTAATAAAAACAGAGTTTATCAATAAGTTCACAGCGTCAAATTCAATCTTGTTTATATTGGGTTCTGTAATTTTGATAGTAATATTATTTTTACCAGAAAATTCGAATTTAATTGGTTCAGATGATAATGCTTCAGTCCAATCGAGTTCTAAATTGTAGTTCAGAACGTCGTAATTACGGTTGGTTTTACTATCAAACAACTTTTGATATTTAGGTAATTCATAATTACTTATTAGATTTCTTTTATATTCGAAAAAGTCTCCTTTTTCTAATAAAAACTGAGGATATTGTGCTTGCAGAATACTTAAAGAAACGATAAAAGTCAAAAATAAAGCTATTATTTTTTTCATAGAATACCTTTTTATATTTAAATAATAATTGATATATTCAATTCAGATTAGCTTCCCACCCGCCCGACCTTATTTCAAAATTTGTTCTGGTGTATATTTAGGGTTTTCTTTCCCCAAGGGACATCACCTCCTTATCACTCAGATTTAATTAACAGTTCGGCTATTTGAATAGCATTTGTTGCAGCACCTTTTCTGATATTATCTGATACAACCCATAAATTCATACCTTTTTCGATTGTATTGTCTCTTCGAATTCGACCTACATAAACTTCATCTTTTCCTTTCACAATATCGGGTGTAGGGTAGTCATCATTTTGTAAATCATCAATAATTTTAATGCCTTTTGAATTTGCAAGTAAATATTTTACTTCATCAATTTGAAAAGGAAGTTTAGTTTCAATATTAACAGCTTCGCAATGACAAGCGAAAAATGGAAGTCGAACACAAGTTGATGTAATTTTTATATCGAATGAATGTAAAATTTTACAGGGTTCGAAATGAAGTTTAGCCTCTTCGTTAGTGATTTCTGGTTGTTCTGTTTCAACAGGGTGAAAAATTATATTAGAAAAAATTCTGTGTTTGTCGTTTGTTTGAAGTCCTTGTAGCTCTTTTTCCAGTTTGTCTAATCCTTTTTGTCCGGCGCCAGAAATTGATTGGTAAGTTGAAACAACTACTCTTGTAATTTGATATTTCTTATGTAATGGGCTGAATACAACTGCAAGTGGAATCACGTTACAGTTTGGATTAGCGATAATACCATTATGCTTGAAAATATCGTCAGGATTAACTTCTGGAACTACCAATGGTACATTTTTATCTCTCCGCCAGGCACTACTATTGTCTATTACAACACATCCACTTTGTGCTGCAATAGGAGCGTACTCCCTGCTAACAGAGGAACCAGCTGAAAAAAGAGCAATATCTAAACCTTTAAATGAATCATTATTTAAGGTTTCAATTACAAACGTCCTGCCTTTAAATGTAATTTCTTTGCCAGCCGAGTTTGGAGAAGCAAATAACCGAAGAGTGTCGATTGGGAAATTCCTTTCCTCTAAGACTTTTAAAAATGTTCTTCCAACTAAACCGGTAGCGCCAACAATAGCTAAATTAACTTTTTTCATATATACTTTTCTCGAATTCTGGAATAATAAAAGAACTAATTTTAAGAGCTTGTCCTGTATCTGAATCAATTAATAGATGCACACCACACAAATGAACATCATTTTCTGCAAGTTTATATTTGTGAGCAGTTTGAAGAGTAAATCGCTTCAGAGCAACAGATTTATCGAGACCAAGAACAGAATCATAGGGGCCTGTCATTCCAACGTCAGTAATATAAGCCGTACCATTTGGAAGAAGACAAGCATCAGCTGTTTGAATGTGAGTATGTGTGCCAAGAAGTGCGGATATTCTTCCGTCGGTGTGCCATCCCATAGCAATTTTTTCAGCAGTTGCTTCAGCGTGAAAATCAACGATTATTACTTTTGCTTTGTTTTGTAAAAAATTAATGACATAATCAATTGATTTAAAAGGGCAATCGATAGGGTACATAAAAGACCTGCCTTGAATCTGCACAACTGCAATTTGATTTCCTTTCTTCGATTGAGATATTTTATAACCACGACCAGGATTACCTTGTGGATAGTTGTTGGGACGAATAATTCTATCATCTTGAGCTATCAGTGGACGGGAATGCCAATTATCCCAAATATGATTACCTGTGGTAATAACATCAACACCTAATTTAAAAAGCTCTTCTGCTTCGTCTTTTGTAATACCCTTTCCATTTGTAACATTTTCACCGTTTGCAACAACAAAATCTGCTTCATACTTTTCAATTAAATTGCTAAGATGCTCTTTAACAGCATTTAATCCAGGTTCTCCTACAATATCACCAATAAATAAAATACTATTTTTCAATTTAACTCCATCTAAAAACTTGTTAATTTTTGTCCACTTACTATTGTAGTATCGAAGTCAGTTTTGACAAATGAAATATTATCAAACCAATTTTCTTTCAATATAACCCAAAGTTCTGTTTCAGTCATAATATCGCCTTCAAGAGTATTGACCATCATATTAAGAGAGTTCATTACTGCACTTTTGGGTGAAATTTTATCATCATTAATTACTTGCTGATGAATAAAAACAAAACCATTTTTATTTAAAGAATTATAAACCTTTCTTAATAATTCCATATTATCCCATAATGAATACTCTTGGAGTAAATATGAAATAAGAACAGCATCGTAATTACTTCCAATGTCCTGAAGATAAACATCACAAGGAAGTATTTTTATATTTTCATATTTGCTTATTTGATTAACTTTTTCAATCTGGCTAACAACATTTGGGTAATCCAAACCAACACATTCCAAATGAGGATAATTTCTTGAAATCTCAATCAAATATGAACCACAACCACAACCCAAATCTAATATTCTTTTACAATTTCTAAGATGCATATTTCTCACAACAATAGGTGCTTCATATTTTGATTTCCATTTAAGTGAAAGCAAGTAATTATAAATCCACTCACTGTCTTTCTCGTTAACAGTTTTGAACTCTCGAGGCTTTCCTTTTTTGGTGCAATATGTTAAATCTGTCCAAGAGTTCCAAAGATCGTTAATATGATGAAGTTCCCCAATATATTCTTCACCATTTTCGAGCAGATAGTGCTTTGTAATAGGAGAATTCTCATATAAATCATTGTGTTTGATTAAAAAGTTGAGAGCACATAGAGCATTGAGCAGTTTTTCGGTATTTCGCAAGTCAGATTGAACTTTATTGCAAATCTCTTTGGCAGATAATTTTTCATCACCAATAATCGAAAAAATATTTAATTCAATAGCAGTAAAGAAAACTTTGCTTTTTTGAAAAGCAGTAGCAATATCAATAATTATGTTGTATTTAGAATTTTCGCTCCACAATGAAGAATTCATATGTTGCTCACCCTTATTGAAAAATGCATTTTATAAATTAAGAATAAATATGAATAATTACAAATAAAAACAAAGATATACTGAAATAGCTTAGTCAGCTAATTTTGAAGTTAATACAGCAGCAAGGTTATCAATGTGAATATTCAAATTCAGTTCACCGCTATCTGCAACTGAAATGCTCCCAGTTTCTTCAGATACAACCAGAATGATTGCATCAATTTGTTCCGATAGACCGAGTGCTGCACGATGACGCGTCCCCAGATTTTTTCCTTTAAATTTTGTTTGCTGAGATAATGGCAAAATACATCTTGCAGCAACAATAATATTATTTTCAATAATTATTGCTCCATCGTGCAATGGAGACTTTACATTAAAAATCGACAATACAAGTTCTTTTGTTAAAGTAGCCTGTATCCTAATACCGGTATCGATTGTCATTTGAACGTTCTGGGAGCGTGGAAATACGATTAATGCGCCAATATGTTTTTCCGAAAGTTCTTTGACTGCATCAGTAATTTCATCAATAACATCAGATATTTTAGTTTGCACAAAAGAACGGAAAATTCTGCTTCTACTAATTATCATTAGTAATTTTCGTATTTCAGGCTGGAATAGAACAATAAATGCAATTAACCAAATATCAGAGATTGTTCGTAAAATCCAATTGAGTGACTTAAGATTAACTGCTTCTGTGATGAAAGACAATGCAATAACAATCACCAATCCAAACAGCACATTAACTGCAATTGTATCTCGCAAGCGGCTATAAAGCCAATAGAAAAAAGTAGTAACAATAGCAATGTCGACTAAATCAATTAATGTAACTGTTAAAAAACCAATTTTAAATAGGTCAATCATTCTTTGTTTTTCCAGAGGATTTTTTTGTTTCAGTCTTTGTTTCTTTCTCGTACGCTTTTATTATTTCTGCAACTAATTTATGGCGAACAACATCTTTATTGCTGAAATAAACAAATTCAATTCCTTTAATTCCTTTTAAGATATTACTTGCGTGAATAAGTCCTGAATCTTCTTTATTTTGCAGATCGATCTGAGTAACATCTCCGGTAATAATAACTTTAGAATTTGGTCCAAAACGAGTTAAAAACATCTTCATTTGAGTACGCGTAGCATTTTGAGCTTCATCAAGAATAATAAAAGCATTGTTAAGGGTTCTGCCACGCATATAAGCAAGAGGAGTAATTTCGATAGTTTGTTTTTCTAACAATGCTTTAAGTTTATCACCTGAAAGCAGATAGTGCATAGCATCGGTAAGAGGACGCAAATAAGGATCGATTTTTTCTCGCATATCTCCGGGTAAAAAACCAAGCGATTCCCCAGCTTCAACTGCTGGACGCGTGATAATTATTTTTGAGACTTCATTTAGTCTTAATGCGGCTAATGCCATAGCAACTGCTAAAAAAGTTTTACCTGTTCCAGCAGGACCAATTGCGAATACTAAATCGTTGTTCAGCACTTTTTCATAATATTCAAGCTGTTTTTGAGACTTTACCCGAATTATTTCTTTAACACCGTTGTATATTACAGGATTTTTGTGGTTCCCATTATTTTTAATTTCATCAACATCTTTTGTATCAATCAATTCTAAAATTGTAGAAATATCACTTTGCAGAATAACACCATTTCTTTTGAGTAAATATGAAAATTCTTTAAAAAGTCTTTCTATTACTTTTATTTCATCAGTGTATCCTTTCAGAATTAAATTTTCACCCCGAATTAAAACAGCGGTTTTGAACCTATTTTGAATCAACTGCAAAAAAGTATCATTTAGTTCGAAAGCAGAAATTAATTCTGCATCTTCAATTCTTAATTTTTTTTCAATAATTTCCATATTAAACAAAAATTTTATTTAAAATAAAGAACTTACATCATAAAATGATAATTATCATCAAAATTAACTAAAAAACTTGAATAATCAAAAGAATGCTGAATAGGAAAAAATAAAGGCTGCTTTGTGAAGGCAGCCTTTTTGTTTGATGTTTAGTAATCAATTTTAAATTACTTCTTGACTTGTAAAAGTCCGTGTTTTTCAACTAATTGAAAGTTTCTAAACGGTTTATCCATATTTGGATGGTGTTTTAACATTTTCATATCAATTTTATGACAAATCGCACAGTTGTTATTTGTTCCTATTGGATATGGATTATTTTGATATTGCCAAGGTTGAATGTTATCGTGGTTTGGATTGACAATATTCTTAGTTGGATAAATAGCGTGAGGTGAATTATGGCAAGCCACACATTGAACACGTCCTCTGTCATCTCGCCGATTTTTATATAAATCTGAAGCAGAGGCTACCCATTTGTTGAAGCTTTTAAAATTAGATTTAGGTTGTTCGTAACCTTCATGACAATTCATACAGTCAGGCAGCTGGTGCCAAGATTTTCTTGCATTAACCTCTTGTATTGATTTCACCTGTTTTAATTTCAGATTAGAAGCAAGCCTTTTGGCACTTGTATTGTTTTTAAATTCATGTTTTAAAAGAGAAGCGGCATGTTCATCTATATTTCCATGACAACTTGTGCAATTTAATCCGACAAGAGAATGAATATCGCGGCTACATTGAGTATTTCCAGTTGAACTACTT
>JAOAGZ010000038.1 GCA_026415495.1 Eximiradius proteiniborus
AGATAGAGCTTTTGTAGGTATTTTAGATGATGACTATAAACTTACGTGGGGATTCATTGATAAAGACGGAAGAATGATAGAAAGCTACATTTATTCAAATGTTCTGGATTTTAGCGAAGGATTAGCGGCAGTTCAAAAAGATAAGTTATGGGGTTATATTGATAAAAACGGCAAAACAGTGATAGATTTTCAGTTTAATGATGCAGATAGTTTTAAAAATGGTTTAGCGTTTGTAATAGACAGACAGAACAAAAAAGCTGGATATATAGACAAGAAAGGAAATTACATTATTACATTCAATAGATTCGAAATACTTATAGATTTTAGAAGTAACAGAAAATTCTTTAACTTCCAGTAATATGAATCGAGTTTTAATTTTATTGATGTTCTTTGCTTCGTTTAAATTACTTGGTGAGGAAACAGATACAAGTAGAGTATTTAGATTTAACCAAATCAATATTGAAGGTAAAAAAAGTTTATCGCAAAAGGAACTTGAATTTTCTGCAATAAATATTCTGACAAGATCTGATATAGAACGGTCAAATTATTTTCAGATAAGTGAAGTATTGTCGAAATCACCAGGAATTTTTATTAAAAACTATGGAGGACTTGGTGGATTAAAAACTGTTACGTTACGCGGAACTAACTCTATGCAAACAGTTATAGCATTTGATGGAATTCCACTGAATTCCATTCAAAATGGTAGTTTCAATCTAACAGGAATACCATTAAGCATAATTGATAAAGTTGAGGTAACACGAGGCGGAGCGAGCAGTTCTTTTGGAAGCAATTCAATTGCTGGAGCAATAAATTTTGTACCCAAAATTGTTGATAATAACGAATTTGAATTGTGTGTAAAGTATACGTCTTTTGCTGAAACCCAGCTAATGTCTTCGTATAATTTTAAAACCAGTTCTATCAAAAACTCAATAAATATTGATTGGACTAATAGCTCTGGTGATTATCCTTTTGAATTCTTACAATTTGGCGAAAAAAAGACAGTAAGAAGAACTAACAATTCATATAAAAATCTCACTTTTTCATATAGTAACGAATATTTGAACCACAATAATAATTTTAGAAACACTATTATATATGAAAATTCCAAAAGAGGAGTTCCCGGGGCTGTTTTGCAAGGAAGAATTGAATCGACCAAAGCAAATTTGAGCGAACAGAAAATATTTGCCAAAAGTAGCTATGATTATGTTCATTCAGAGCAATTTTTGATTGGGCTCGATGTAGCATATAGATATTCATATATGCATTTTACTGATCCTGAACTGCCATCGATAAATGGAATTGGCACAGATAACATATTTGAAACTAATGATATTATTGTTCAATCAAAAGTAGTGTGTTCTTTTGATAATAATGAGATTTTTTTAAGAACAGGAGCTAATTATTCGCTACTCGAAGGTGATATGCTCGATCCCAAAGCAGGAAATAAAGTTCATCGAACAAATCCATTTGTTACAGCAAGTTATTCGAACATTTTATATCTTTACGAATTAAAATTAACATCAAACATTTCATCAAGGGCTGATTTTTTTGATGATGGGCGACCAGCACTTTCTCCATCAATTGGGATAAAAATTGATTACAATGATTTCTATCTAAAAATTCTGAACTCATATAATTATAGAAAACCAAGTTTCAACGAAATGTATTATCTGAACTACGGAACAAAAGATTTGCGACCTGAGAAATCCTTGAATTACACACTTACTATTGGCGGTAATTTCCTTGAAAGAGTTCAAGTTGATTTCAGTACTTTCTTAATAGAAACAAGAGACCAAATCATTGCAATTCCCAAAAGTCCTGTCTCGTGGAGTGCCGCAAATATTGATAAAGTAGAACATAAAGGAATGGAGCTGTCAATTTTTGGGAATTACACTGAAATTTTTCTTGAAAAAATTGGGTTTAATTGGACACTGCAATCATCTATCAATAAGACGAAAGGTTCCCTCTTTTACAACAAACAGTTAATTTTGACACCGCAGGAAATTTTAAATGGTTATTTGTTAATGAATTTTGAATACATTAAATTTTCAGTAGATTTTGACTACACATCATTCAGATATACTGATCAAGAAAACAATAATAATAGTATATTACCGAATTATTTTCTACTCGACTTTGGCTTAATAATCCCTGTGAAGATAAAGAATACAGAGTTGAATGTAAATATGGATTGCAAGAATGCTCTCGACAAACAATATGAGATTATTCCAAACTATCCGATGCCTAAAAGGCAGTTCATAATTGGGATAAATATTAAGTATTAGATTACCAAACCCATTCGTGCTTGCTTTCGCGGGTCATCAATTCATTTATTGCTTCTTTAGGAGATAAGTTCTCAAAAAGTATGCGATATACTTGCTGAGTAATAGGAAGTTCCACACTGTGTCGCTCGCCAAGCTCGATAGCGGAAATGGTAGTAGCAACACCTTCGGCAACCATTTTCATAGAAGATGTGATTTCAGACAAAGATTTTCCTTTGCCAATCAGTTCGCCAACCAGTCTGTTTCTACTGTGTTTGCTATTACAAGTAACAAATAAATCTCCTAAACCAGATAAACCAGAAAAAGTCCAAGGATGAGCACCACAAGCTACACCAAGTCGGACAATTTCTGCAAGTCCGCGTGTAATTAGAGCAGCTTTGGTATTATCCCCATAGCCGAGACCATCAATAATACCAGAAGCAATTGCCAAAACATTTTTTAAGGCTCCACCAATTTCGGTTCCAACTACATCATTGGATGAATACACGCGGAATTCAGGAGTAGAGAACATTTCCTGACAAAGTTTTGCTTTGGAAATATCACTTGAAGCTGCTACAACTGTTGTTGGAATTTTTCTCGAAACTTCTTCTGCGTGCGATGGACCACTTAGAACAACAAAATTATCTTCCGGCAAATTTGTTGTTTCAAAGAAAATCTGAGATATTCTGTAAGTTGTATTCTGTTCGATACCTTTTGAGGTATTAATAAGTATTTTATTTGAAAAATCAATATCAGCCAATGTTGAATATATGGAACGAATATATTGAGTAGGAACAGCATTTACAATAAAATCATACTGATCGAATTCGCTGAGCGAGTTAGTAGATTTTAGATTTGAATTTAGTGTGATTCCGGGAAGAAAAGTATTATTTATATGAAAAGTGTTTATCTCTTCTGCTACTTCTTTTTCGTGAGCCCAGAGCAATACATCAAATTGATAAGACAACAAATTTGCAAGTGTTGTTCCCCAGCCACCTGCACCGATAACGAAAACTTTTTTCAAATTACTTATCCGCCTTACCGAAAATTCTGATTAGATGTAAATTTTTGAAGCGATTTTCTTGCCCTCTAAGCAGACGTTTGATATTTGAACGGTGAGTATAAATCACTAGTAAAGTAATAAGAAAAGAAAAATAAACAAGAATTTCATAATTAGGAATGTTCACGTGGAATAAATTATATCTCACAATCAAAGAAGAAGGCAGAGTAAAGGCGGCAGCAATAGAACCCAGAGAAATATAACCAGAAAAAATCACTGCAAGGATGAATATACCCAGTGCAATTGAAACATCAACCGGAAGAATAGCCACCATCATACCAGCAGCAGTGTTTATTCCTTTGCCACCTTTAAATCCGACAAAAACTGAAAAAACGTGTCCTAAAATTGCAGAAATGCCAGCAATTATTTTTACAATTGTAATATTTTCAAAACCAGTAGTATTTGGAAATGAAATCCCATTCGCGATAACTGGTGCAATCACAACAACAGCAAGAACACCTTTTAAAATATCAATAATTTGAACTGTTAGCCCCCATTTCCAACCTAAGACACGAAATGCATTGGTACTGCCCATATTACCGCTACCTTTCTCCCGAATATCGAAACCGAAAAAACGTTTGCTTATAATTACTGCAGTTGGAAAAGAACCTAACAAATAGCTAAATAATGATACGATTAAAATTTTAAGAATAGCTTCCATAAAACAAACTTAACACAAAATACACAAAAACAAGATAACAAAAATAACTTAAAAAATTATATTATTCAAACACAAGCATTAACATAATTATAATTAACGCTAATATTCAATAAATATTATATGATAAAAAGAAGCAGTAGGCAATTTTTTGCCTACTGCTCGAAACAAAACTATAAATATCTATGGATTACACCTTCGTGACGCTTGAAAATTGGGTCATAATTTTTCACTTCACGACCAAAACATACTCCAAGTTGTTCGTAGAAAGCAATTTCTTGAAGATCAACGTATCTCTGTTTGATTGCCTCTGATGTAGGTAAATAAGAAATCTCGTTACCTTCTACTCCGACAACAGTAACTCCGTAAATACCTTCAAGAAGAAGAAGCACTGCCGCTCCACCTCCTTGCTTGCCGAAAGCAACATCGTAAGCAGTCGTTCCACCAGCTCTTACTAAATGACCGAGTTGAACTTCTCTAATTTCGGGGTACATATAAATTCCATCGACGTAAATACCCTCACGTTTAAGAACATCCGACCAATCGGGATCTTGCTTCATAAAGAATTCTAATTGCTTACGAATGTATTGCCCAACACCTGATAGTTTTTGATGACCGAAAGAATCCTGACCAGCTGTTGAATCTGTAAAGTATCTGCCTTCTTTATCTTTGACACCTTCTGCTGCAACAATAATATAGGTAGAACCTTTAACATCGGAATTAACTAATCGATTAATATAAGTTTTCTTGAAGTGCTGGTAAACGATTTCGTAATCTGCATTGATTTCGGGGATAAGAATACAATCGGCGTCAGCACCTACTCCACCTCGAAATGCAGTGTGTCCAGCATATCGACCGAAAACTTCAATAATTAGAGCTCGATTATGGGTAAGACCGGTTGTTCGCAGTTCATCAGTAAATTTAGCGATACGGTTAATTGTTGAATCACCACCTACTGAATATGTTTGCAAGTCTAAATCCATAGTTTTCGGAACGTGCACACAAGGAATACCATTATTGTAAAGATCTACAACTACTGAGCCCGTATCATCACCGCCAGCAATAATTAAACCATCGATTCCGTGCTTTTTCAAGCCATCGCGTATTCTATCATATTTATTCTCGTCTTTTATTTTACTAATTTTAACTCTTGAATGCCCTGCTTCCGAACCAGCAACTCCTGAATGAATCCTGTCAATACGAGATTCATCCATAATTACCAAATCGAGATTAATCAAATTATATAAACCAGCATAACCATTTGGAATAATAGCAAGTTCAATATTATTTCTTAAAGCCATTCGAGCGGCACCATTGATTACAGCATTTAATCCTCCACAATCGCCGCCGCTTGTAATAACACCCAATCTTTTAATTTTGTTCATTAAAACTCCTCTCTAATTTTAAACAATTGTATTATGTAATTTTATACAATATTTATTAAATTTACAAGTTAAAAAATAATCATAATAATTACAGTGCAAATTTTTAAATTTTGTAAAAGATGGATGAGCAAAAAATAAATAATACAGAAGAAAATATTTTGAATGAAAATTCCTTTGAGAAAAAAGATGAAAAGGAGCAACTTATCGAAGAATTGAGTGATATGCTCGCTCAAACTTTTATTGATAATATTGAGGTTTTGTCTTCGATAACGTTATTGACAGAAAGATTTTATGACGGAAGCCATTCACGATTTATCGCAGAAAAATGTGTAATGGTAGCCGAAGAACTTGGAATGGATGAAGAATCAACTTACGAACTAAAAATTGCTGCGTTGCTTCACGATATTGGGAAGATTACATTTTTTGATTCCGCTCTTCATAAAAATATAAATGAAATGTCGCCACTTGAATATGAGCATTATAAATATCATGTAGATGTTGGAGTATATCTATTAAAAAAGCATAAGCATTTAGAGAAGATTGCAAACATAGTGCACCAGCACCACGAAAAACTTGATGGTTCGGGTTTCCCTCTAGGTTTGAAAGAAGATAGTATACTCCCAGCAGCAAAAATAATAAGTGTTGTCAATTTCTTTCATAATACGGTATATAAAAAACCAAGAACGCGTTCCGGAGCACCAGCACGACCTACTATGGTAATGGATATTAATGCTTTTTTGGAAGCAACGCGAGCTAAATATAATTTTGCATTAAATTTTCTATTCAATCGGCGAGGAATATTATTTGAAAAAAAAGTTGTGGAGGTATTTATTGATATTATTCAAGCGGAACGAATGAGTTTGGGACAAAAAGCAGTTATGAGAGTACCTATAAATAAAATTGAACCTGGGATGGTATTTGCAGAAGATTATTATACTAAACAAGGAATATTAATTGCTGCAAAAGGTGAAGCAGTAAAGAAAGAAATGATACCTGCGTTAGTTCGTTTTGCTGAAAACGATCAATTACCAATGAAAATTCTTGTATTAAAATAGGATTTGAAATATGCCAAAAGAAGCTGGAGATTTAGCGAATGTACTTGTAATTGACGATAGCGAAGCCTATCGTATGATGATGAAAAAAGTTATTGAATTATATTTTTATGCCAATGTACATCTTGCAGAAAATCCGGGTGAAGCATTTGAAATGATACCCAAAATTAATCCTGATTTGATCATTCTTGATATGCAGATGCCCGTAATGGACGGGTTTACTGCATTAAAAAACATTCGTTCAATTGAAGGAACAAAAGATATTCCTACTATTGCTTTTACAGCACTTAGTACTTCAACTCTTGTTGCAGAACTTGTTAAATGGAAAATCAATGATTTCATAAAAAAGCCTACAACAACCGAAATTATTGTGAAAAAATTGAAGCCATTTTTGCCCCTGAAACGTGATATTGGTATATAGGAATGTTAAAAAGTATAGATGAAATAATCAGTAAAAAAAGCCCAGTAATTTTTCTTTTCGGTCAGGAAGAATTTCTTCTTGGAGAAGCATTAGATAAGCTAATAAATGCCTTTTGCCCTGATAGAAAGAATCCTTCTGATTTTGATTTGTTGGACGGTGGAGAAATAGACGAAAGAACAATTGTAGAAAAATGTTCCTCATTTCCAATGATGAGCGAGAAGCGACTTGTTGTTGTTAAAAATGTCGAAAAACTTTTTACAGGTCGCAGTAAAAAAGCAGATAAAAATTCTTCGTTAGCTAAATACTTGAACAATCCATCAGATTTTTCTATTTTGATATTCGTAGCTTTTATCGACACTTTTTCTGGTATTGGAACTGGGCTTTCTGGCAAGAACAAAGCAAAATTTGAAAAAATGATAGAACAAGCAAAATTTCCTTACAATGTACTATTGAAAAATTATGATTGGATAGAGTTTCCTAAACTTTATGATAATCAAATAATAAGCTGGATAAAAGACAGATTCAAAACTTACGGGAGGCAAATATCACAAGAAGCTGCAAATCTTTTGTATGCACTTTCGAGCGGAGAATTACGCGATATTGCTAATGAAATTGAAAAAATTTGTTTGTTTGTTGGTGAGAGCAAGGAAATCTCTATTGATGACATATCAAAAGTTACCGGGAATAGACGAACTAATAATGTGTTCGAATTACAAAATGCGATAGGATCTAAAAACATTGCACTTGCAAATGAAATATTATTTAATATGCTTGCAAGCGAGCGTCAGGAAATGCTTATAATTACAATGCTAACCCGATATTTTATTGCAATTTGGAAGGTGCAAGAACTGCTTAATAAAACAAAGGATACAAAAGAAATTGCTGACGCAATTGGAGTAAATTCATATTTTATCAAAGATTATATTGAACCTGCGAAAATTTATTCTTATAAAGCTACTGAAAATGCTATTATAGCACTTTGCGAAGCAGATTTCGAATTAAAATCATCAGGTGGAAATAATATTCTAACTTTGCAAAATCTAATCGAAAAGATTATTAATTTCAACTAATCATTAAAAGACCAAGTTACCGATAGATGAAAAACTCTATCGAGCATAGGATAGTTTCTCACCCTGTAATAATACTGCCCCAAAACATTCTCGAAACTCAGCCTTAAGAATGCATTGCCGAGTTTTAGCGCAGCAAAAGCATTTAGCCCGTTGCCAAGCCATTTTCCTTCGGAATCTGTTTCTACAAAATCTTTACTAATCGGATAAAAGTATAATCCCTTAATTGGAGAATATATTTCAGCTTCTAAGCCTGCTTTCAGGATGCTATTTCCTACAGTGTATTCGTATGCTGCAGAAAAGTAAGAGTAAAACAATGGGAAATATAATTCCTGGCGACTGTTTGTTTCTGAATACTGCGAAACTATTTTTGCATCTAAATAAATTTTATTGAAAAATTTAGCAGACCATAATATCGAAACACCAAAAGAATTTCGACTGTTGCAATCGCAATCATCTGAATAAATTACATAGTTTTTGTTTAATGACAACCTTGCAATCAGCGGATTATTTGTTCGACGATAGAAAATTGTGGATTTAATATTTAAATTATTCCAATAAGAGTTCAATAAAAGCAAATAATTTGTCTCGCTTTCTCTATTCAGTCCTTGAGATAGATTTGGAAGTATCTGGAACTTTGAAAAGTCGAGTTCGTATCTGGAATCAGTTAATGCATAGGTAAATCGAGCAGCATATGAAAACAAATCGTAGTCGAATTTTCTTTCATATCTTATTCCAGAAGAAAAATTGATATTGTTAGTGAGAAGCATTTTGACTTTGATAAACGAACTACCAGAAAATTTTTCGAACGATTGAGTGAAGCTGTTTTTTTCTATTGAAGAATGATCAAATTTACCTCCAATCATCAAATTAACGAATGAAAGCAATCGATAATCAACCAAAAGGTTCGCTCCATAAAGAAAAGTATTGTATATACTTTTCCCTTCGGGTTTATTTTGCAAGATTTTATCTTCGTTTTCAAATCGAAGCTGATTATCTTGATGAGAGAGAAAGATATTGAATAAATAATGAGAGACATTTGAATGAGATGAAACTGAAAAAATCAGGTCGGTAGTATAGATTCTTTCGCGAAAATCATTAAATAGAACGTTAGTCTCGAACTCATTAGCAGGATTGGAAGAATTTTCATCCACTCCGCCATTTAACCCTTGTTTTTTATTATTAAAAATATAATTAATAGATAATGAATTCAAGCTATCGAAATTATACCGTAATGTTGAACGGATCTGCCAATGTTCTATTTCTTGATTAGTATAACGCCCATCCGCTCCTAAATTGCTGAACCCCAAAACAAAATTCAATTTCGGAGTAATATTTTTACTTAATTGACCATCAGAGGCGATTAGTTCATAACCTGATTGAGAATACCAAAATTTAGTAAAAGGCGAAGCAGTATTATAAATTTTCTCTTGAAAATTGATAGCAACAGATTTTCCTGTAAGCAAAACTGCATCTGAACCTTCAAGTATTTCAATATTTTCGAATTGTTCAGGAGAAATTTGATTGATTTCTGAATAATCATATTCAATTCTTGATAGACTGACACCATTAAAACAAACAGAATTATCGCGAACGCTCCCAGAATAAGCAGAGAAAAAAGTATTATGCCGGGGGAAACCTAAATCCAATTTGTAATAGCTATTTCTCTTGAAAATAATATCGCTTGTAGAATAGAAATTATCATAATTAATATCTCTTTTACTAATAATCGAATGGTAATCAATAACTGAACCATGGGATCGAGATGGAGTAATTTTGAGAGTGTCGTTTATATTTATTTTCAAAGTGTCGTTGGAAAGAGACTGTTCGTATATAAATATAAGAAACAATAGAGATACAAGTCTTTTAAACATTTATTGCATACGCTAATTATTACAAAACAATTAGACAAAAATAATCAGTTTGGTTCAAAAAAAATAAAAATTTTGTATTTTTGTTGTTTTCATAAGAAACAAGTAGGAAAAAATGTACGAAAAATTAAAGTCGGTGCTTGAAAAATACAAAGAATTAGAAGGGAAATTAAACAATCCAGAATATTCGATGAATCCCGGTTTGTTGAAAGAATTGAATAAAGAAATCAAGCAAATCAAGCCAGTTGCAGAGGCAAGTGAAAAATACATTAAATTGTGCGACGACTTAAACTCAGCACGAGAATTGACAGAGCAGAAAGACGTTGATCCAGAGCTAAGAGATCTTGCATACATTGAAATATCTGAGTTGCAAGAACAAATCGAAAAGATGGAAGAAGAGCTGAAATTTCTTCTTATTCCTCGCGATCCAAACGATGATAAGAACTGTATTGTTGAAATACGTGCCGGAACCGGAGGTGACGAAGCGGCTATTTTTGCTGGCGACTTATTTAGAATGTATCAAAGATATGCAGATAAAAAGGGTTTTCGATTGGAAATAATTGATTTCAATGAAAGCGAACGAGGTGGATTTAAGGAAATTATTTTTTCGCTGAGTGGTGAAGAGTTATATGGATTGATGAAGTTTGAAAGTGGTGTTCATAGAGTGCAGCGAGTTCCGGAAACTGAAGCAAGCGGCCGTATTCATACATCAGCTGCAACTGTTGCCGTGCTTCCCGAAGCAGAAGAAGTTGATATTCAAATTCGTGAAGAAGATTTAAGAATTGATATATTCCGTTCTGGCGGTGCTGGCGGACAGAATGTAAATAAAGTGGAAACAGCTGTTCGATTAACTCATATTCCAACTGGAATTGTTGTTTCTTGTCAAGATGAACGCTCTCAGCTAAAAAACCGAGAAAAAGCTATGAAAGTTCTTCGTTCGCGTTTATATGAGATAGAATTAAAGAGACAGCAAGAGGAAATAGCTTCATCAAGGCGTTCGATGGTTAAGACTGGAGATCGTTCGGAAAAAATCCGCACATATAATTATCCTCAAAATCGTGTTACAGACCACAGATTAGAAGGCGAGGCAAAAAATTATTCACTAAAAGAAGTAATGGACGGAGACTTAGATCCAATTATAGAAGCTTTGCGAATTGCAGAAAGGGCGGAAATACTAAAAAATAGCTAAATTTATTCTTATTTCTGAAACACTAACAATTAATTAGACAGCTTAACACTTTCTTACTAAACATTTTTAGTAGAGAGTATTATTAATTGTAAAATTTCTGCAATAAGTAAACAAATTTGTTAATTATCACCATTTTTTTTCTAAAAAAATCAAATCAAAAGAATTCCCATCAAAAACCCCATAGCAAGGCTTCTTTAACCACTCTCCTAAATTCACATATTTACCTTTTCCGAAATCAATAATTTCGGCTTTATGGCGATGACCCATAACAACAAAATCATAATTATCATTCAGAATTTTATTTTTGGCAAAATCTAACATACCATCAATTTCGCCGTATTTTTTATTCGAGGTATAGGAACGACTTTTTCTCGAGCTGTGTGAAGCAAGTTTAATTCCACAATCGGGATGTATTTTGGAATATAGCCACTTTGCGAATTTATTCCTTAATATTTTTTTGAGAATCAAATACATTCTGTCGTTATATGCTTTGCCATCGCCGTGAGAAAGATAGAACTTTTTGCCAAAATAAATTTTAGTAATGTCTTGCTCTATAACATTAATTTTGAGTTCATTTTTGAAAAAATTATAATGCCCAAAATCGTGATTACCCATTAAGTATGTTACAGGAATACCAGAAGAAGAGAATTCCTTCAATTTGGACAGAATAAGATAAAAATCACGTGGAATAACTGTTTTATAATCGAACCAATAATCGAATAAATCCCCTACAATAACTAATTCAGAGCAATCAGACTGAATATTATCAAGAAAAGTAATTAATAGTTCTTCGCGTTTATAATCGAAATCCCTGCTAAAAAAACCAAGATGAACATCCGAGATGAAATAAATTTTCCCATTATTTTCTTTCATATATCCAATTACCGTCTTTGTTGTCAATAAAACCGAGTTTTTCCCAAAATCCAATAGCAGAAAAACGAACTCTATCGGCAATAATTTTAGAAAAATGATTTTTTGCGTATTCGACAAAAGTTTTACCAAAACCACGTCCCTCGTATTCAGGGAAAATATTGATAGAGTATATTATTAATGTATCGTCTGATATCTGACATCTTGCTTTGCCAACTCTTATATCATCGTAGGAAATATTAGCCCAGTCGTAGTTAGACTTTTGGGCATCTCTTGGGATGAACTCTATTCTAATATTTTGATTCATAATCAGAAATCTATGAATTTTTGAAACCATCACAAAAAGCAAGCACATTTTTAGGCAAGTCTGGTAGATAATAACCTCCTTCGAGTGCGGCAAAGCGACGTCCTTTAGCCATTTTTTTTGCAAGGTCTTTCATTTTTCGTCCAATCACATAAAAATCAAAAGTAGATAATTTTTTTCCAACATCAAGTAAATAAGAATCAAAGCCTGCCGAAACAGCAACAATATCAATATCGGATAATGTTTCGACATATTCATCAATTACTTTTAAATATTTTTGAGAATCGTCCGCCATTGGATTTAAGATTTTTACTTCTTTCCAATCTGACAAGCAATCTATTGTCCCGTCGCCGGTATGAGCATCGAAATCGAGAACGAAAGCAGAATTAATTCTACCTTGTTTTCTCAATCTTTTCAGAGCAATTGCAACATTGCAAAAATAACAATAACCCCAACTGTCTCCTCTGGAAGCATGATGTCCTGGAGGACGAGCACAAGAAAATGCAGGCAAACCTTCCATTGCAAGATCGGAAGCTTTGACTGCTGAAGCCACAGACAACTTGGCAATTTGAAACAAATTATCGTTCGATTTGATTTTTTTAACATATTCAGGAAGGTGAACATTTAATATCTCTGCATCATCGATATTTGGAGGCTGGACAAAAGAATAATCACTTTGTGTTTTTAGTAATTCAATTATTCCTGAAAGCCTACCTTTCATTGCAGCAGGAGAATTTTCATAGTCATTTTTTTCAAATTCATCGCTATATACAATATGTATGTTACTCATAACGAATGCCACTATCAATAATAGTATCGAAATGAACGTTCGAGTTTTTCTCTTTCAAAAACTCAAATATTCGATTAATATTATCTGTACCTATATAGGACGAGGAAAAAGTAACATTTGCCTGATCAATGAACAATAAACGTAAAGTTAAATTGTTATTTTTAGGATTTTTTATCAAATATGCTTCATCCAAATCACGATAGAAGAAAATATTATTTTTAGTGGAACTACTCATAAAAAATTTTTCGTCGTCGAATATTATTTTTCTTTGTTTATTGCCTATTATTATCATTACTAAGGATAACGAAAGAAATATTACCAGATATAATATGCTATAACTTGAAAAATCAGCAATAATCATCTTTTCATTAATCAGGAATAAAAATGAAAAAATAAGCAAAATATATCCCAGATTAGAAAAAAAATTTAGCCGATAAGAGATAATCAATTGAGTGTTGTCGATTTTGTTCATTTTACTAAAGATATATTAAACAAATCACAAATATATATTATTTACTAAAAAAAATATTCAACTAATTAATGTCATTGAAAGTATATCATAAATTGTCTATTTTTTGTTAATTTTGAAAAAATAATTAATCATAAATCAAAAAAAGATATGGCAATAAATATTAAATTTAGCGAAAAAACTTTCGAGAACAAACGCCGTCAACCATCAGAATATGCAGAAATCGCATTAGAATTAAGAAGAGACGTAATAAAAAGTCTATACTTAGCGAAGTCTGGTCATAGTGGTGGTTCATTAGGTACAGCTGATATTTTTTCTGTATTATACTTTGGTGGATTTTTGCGTTATCGTCCGGAAGAGCCTTTCTGGAAAGGAAGAGACAGGTTCGTTCTGAGTGCTGGTCATCTTGCACCGATATTATATGCATCCCTTGCAAGAGCAGGATATTTCCCAACTTCTGAATTATCTACATTAAGAAAATATAATTCTCGTTTGCAAGGTCATCCCGGAATTGATCACAATTTGCCTGGGATAGAAACCTCATCAGGCTCTTTAGGTCAGGGAATTTCGATTGCTGTTGGGATGGCTATGAGTGATAAGTATTTGGACAAAACCGATAAAAGAGTATTTTGTTTGACAGGTGATGGAGAGCTCCAGGAAGGAATATGCTGGGAAGCCGCAATGTGTGCAGGGCACTACAAACTTGATAATCTTTGCTGGATAGTTGATAGCAACGATTGTCAAATAGACGGTCGGGTGCGTGATGTTATGTCAATATATCCAATAGCAGACAAATTCAGAGCATTCAATTTTGAGGTAGTCGAAATAGATGCTCACAACTATGAAGAAATTCAATCAGCTTTTGATAAATTTATTGATTATCACACTCATAATAATGGTAAACCATTTGTAATAATTGCAAATACTTTTATGGGAAAAGGCGTTTCATTTATGCACGATAGTTATCAATGGCACGGTAATCCACCAAATGAAGAGCAAGCTATTAAAGCTCTTGAAGAATTAGGTGAAATTGTAGAATTATTTTAGTTTAATCGAAGGTAATAATATGAAAAAATATGAAATAAAAGGAAATAAGCCTACACGTCATGGTTTTGGCGAGGGGTTGGCTGAGCTCGGAGAACGTTATGATAATGTAGTTGTTCTTGGAACTGACGTTACTGGAAGTGTTCTAACTTCATTTTTCAAAGAGAAATTTCCTGACAGATTTTTTTCAATCGGAATAGCAGAACAAAATGCAACAACAATTGCAGCAGGATTGGCACTATCCGGGAAAATTCCTTTTTTTGCAAGCTACAGTGCATTTACTGCATTTAGAAATTCGGATATGCTAAGAATTTCAGTAGCGTATAATAACGCTAACGTAAAAATTGGGGGTGGTCATTCAGGAATCACTGTTGGACCTGATGGGGCTACTCATCAGGCACTTGAAGAAATCTCATTTATTCGTGCGCTTCCTAATATGACAGTCGTTGTTCCTGCTGATTATGAAGAAGCAAAAAAAGCAACTATAGCAATCGGTGAGATGGTTGGACCTGCATTTATCAGATTTGGTCGCTCACCAGTTCCAATGTTTACAGACAAAGAAACGCACTTTGAATTAGGCAAAGCAAATGTGCTTAGCGAAGGGAACGATGTGGCTATTATTGCTTGTGGTATTATGGTTTGGCAGTCTATTCTAGCAGCAGAGGAATTATATAAGCGAAAAGGAATTAAAGCTCGGGTAATAAATTGTCATACAGTAAAACCCATAGACGTCCATACAATTGTAGATGCTGCATTTGAATGTGGTGCAGTTGTAACGGCAGAAGAGCATCAGGTTTATGGAGGTCTCGGCGGAGCAGTTGCTGAAGTATTGGCGAAAAACTACCCAGTGCCAATTGAATTTGTTGGGGTAAAAGATACCTTCGGAGGAAGTGGCGAACCAGATGAATTAATGGAAAAATTCGGGCTAACGTGGCGTGAGATTTATGCTTCTGCATTGCTTGCAATTGATAGACGAGACACAAATTCAAAGTCTTACTTCAACGTAAAAGATGTAGCTCACTTCAACGAATAATTCATATGCATAAAATCAAAATAAAAGAAACAATTGTAAAAAGAATAAGTGAATATGCAGAAGAATTTGGAGTTGAAGTTTATACTGTCGGCGGATATGTGAGAGATGTTCTGCTAAATCGCAAGCGAAAAGACATTGATTTTACAGTTGTTGGGGATTCGATAGCTTTTTCAAAATTTGTTGGCGAAAAGTTAAAACGAGAACCAATTGTATTCGAACGATTTAGAACAGCTATGATTCCCTATCGCGGGTATCAACTTGAATTTGTAGGAACAAGAAAAGAAGAATATCTACCAAATTCGAGAAAGCCAATTGTTAGCATCGGAACATTAGAAGATGATCTTAAAAGACGAGATTTCACAATTAATGCACTGGCAGCAAACCTATCAAAAGAGAGATTTGGCGAAGTTATAGATATTTTCAATGGTTTAGACGATCTGGAAAACAAAATTCTCCGGACACCATTAGATCCTTTCACAACCTATTCAGACGATCCATTGCGAATGATGAGAGCCGCAAGATTTGCAGCCCAGCTTGAATTTCAACTACATCAGAGTTCTGTTGAAGCGATTATCCAAATGGCAGACAGAATAAAAATTATTTCTCAAGAACGAATCACTGACGAGTTTTTGAAAATATTATCGGCAAATAAACCAAGTATTGGGCTATTAATACTTAAAAATACCGGACTGCTGAAGTTTATTTTCCCTGAATTGGATAATTTGAGCGGAGTTGAAATTATTGAAGAAGGTGGAAAACAATACAAACACAAGGACGTGTTTTTGCATTCGCTAAAAGTGCTTGACAACGTTTCACTCGTTAGCGATAAGCTATGGTTACGCTTCGCCGCTCTTACTCACGATATTGGTAAATATAAAACTAAGCGGATTACTCCAAACGGTTGGACTTTCCACGGGCACGAGGAGCTTGGAGCAAAGATAATGCCCAATATTTTCCGACGGATGAGATTTCCACTTGACAATCTTGAATATGTCCAGAGATTAATCCGTCTTCATCAGCGTCCGATGCAGTTAGTAGACGAAATTGTAACAGATTCTGCAATAAGGCGGCTTGCTTTTCAAGCAGGAGACGCACTCGAAGATTTATTTATCCTTTGCAAAGCAGACATCACTACAAAAAATCCTTATTTGGAAGCACAATATTTAAATAATTACGATATAGTAGCACAGAAAGTATTAGAAGTTCAGGAAAAGGATAAACTTCGGGAGTTTCAGTCGCCTGTACGCGGTGAAGAGATAATGAAAATTTGCAATTTGCCCCCAAGTAAACCTGTAGGGATCATCAAAGGCAAAATAGAAGATGCTATTTTAGATGGAATAATACCTAATGAATACGAAGCTGCATTAAACTACTTTTTAGAAAACAAGGATAAATGGCTTAGCGAAATTGGACAGGAAGAATTCAGCAAAATCAGGTATTAGTTAACCGGAAGATGAGTTCTATAGTTGTTCCATTTTTTGAAGGATAGAATTTAGCATCATCGAGAAGAGATCTGATTAAAAAAATACCTCTACCGTTTTCTTTAAGTAAATTGTCGGATTCTCTTGGGTCAGCTACCGAAGCCAAATCAAAACCTTCGCCTTCATCTTTAACGCTAATTTTCATTACTGCATCGTTGCAAAGAATTTCCAATTCGACAATTTTTTCCGGGTTTAATTTATTGCCGTGAATAATGGCATTATTAAATGCCTCTGAAAGAGCAATCAAAAGATTGTAAAATCTATCATCAGGTATTGAGTATTTTTGTTTAATCTCTGTCAGCAATGGCTCCACTTTTGTCATTGAAGCCTTTTCGCTACGAAAGATAACTACCTTACAATAATTACAGTTTTCCATACTTTACAATAAGTAATTTGTTTGAAGAAACAAATTCGCAATAGAGTTGATTTTATTACCTTTATAATATCTATATTCATACCAACCTGAAATATTGACGAATAATTTTTCAATAAATTGAATAGATACATTTATTTCCGGACCAAAACTTCTTTGTGAAATATTTGTTGAACTTAGTTGAGATAAACGGTTTAGTTTCATTTGAGTTAATGAATATCCCCTCCCTCCTATTCCAAATTTTGCATTATCATTAGCAAATTTCGTGTAGAAAATTAAATTGATAAACAGTTCCGAGTATGCGAGTTGTGGAAGTTCCGCAAAGGAACCCCAATACAATATTCCTCTTTCGTTGTATTTATAGAAAATTTTGCTTTCTGCAAGAAATTCTTTTGCAAAAAATATTTTTATGCTGTCACTATATGAAATTTGTCGAAAAGAAAGGCTTTTGCTTGAATTAGGAAGTTTGTCGAAATCATAAACTGTATAATTAGCAATTACTTCGAATTGCGGTTTAATTTGGAAAAAACGGGAAGAATGTTCAAAAGAAGGGGAAAATCTAATTATCCTGTTCCAGTTGTTCAAAGCTGAACGCTGTGATTTTAAGAATACAAGATGAGTTGCAGAAATATCAAAATTCAAATTTAATTTAGAATAATTACTAATTAGCAAAGTATAGAACAAACTTGAAGTTAAAGAAAGCTCGTCTCTATCATCATAATTAAATTCACTTGGAGTGTCATAACGGGTAATTGAAGAAGAAAAATTCAATCCCAAGAGATTATTCTCAGAAATATTCCAAATTGTAGAAGAAGAAAAACGAAAATTTGTGTTAATGTTATCTTTTTGTTTTTCGTAATTAATTAGCACTGAAAAATCAGAATTATTCAATTTTAATTTATTTTCTAAATAGTTATTTTCAGCTCTTCGCTGTAAGAAAAACGTAAAATTTTGCTTTATAAACAAAAAATCAATATTATTTTCTAAACTGATAGAAATATTATCAATTTCAAATTTTCTATTTGTAAAGGAATAATTGTTGCCTTGAATTCCTCGGTTGAAAAATCTCATAATTGAGGAACGTTCCCAAGAAAGTGATAATGATTGAGAAAAAAAGTTTGTGATTGAATATGCGACCAAAAGCTGATTTTGCAGTTTTGATTCGTCTCTTGTTTCAATAGAGGGTAAACTCTGGGAAGTAAAGTAACCAAAATCTCGCTTTATTTGCTTGTAATTAGAAATAATTCTAAAATGATTATTATTATCATAGGTTTTGAAAATATTCAGGCTAATCAGAAAATCCTTATTTTTTCGACCGTCCTCTAAATTCAATAACTCTCCCAACCCATCAGAAGCAACAGAAAACTCGTCAAAATCAAGTTGAGAAAGATTATAACGAGCATTAAATATGTTTCCATAAGAATCAAAAAGCTGATGCTTATTTTTTTCTATTCCATAAGTTGAATTGACGGAAAATTGAGAGACGCTATATTCTAATCCTAATGAGGTATTAGTTCGTTGGTAAATATTAACAAAAGAACGTTTATCTGAATTGCTTAAATAGTTTGAAACTGAAACGATTTTGAAACTATCAATAATATTTTTTTTATAAGTAAAATTAAAGTTTTCGTCATCCCGAAAATAGTTTTTTATATATGCATTGCTATTTCCTGCATAATTTTGATTAATTTCAAATTGTCCCCAGTTCGAATTATTAGTAAAATAGAAATTGAACAAAAATGAATAATTATCAAGATTCTTTTGTAAACTATAATTAAGAGCGTTCTGAGAAAACGAGGATAAGGGGTTGAGACATAATAATAAAATAATAAAGAAATATTTACGAGGTAGTTTCATCGCTTTTAGAATTACATTTACGGCGATATTCAATAACAAGAGCAATGATTTCGTGCGAGTTTTCTTTGACTAAAATTTTTTTCCCGCTTTTCAGGCTGATGATAGAATCGTGAGAAGTTTCGATAGTTTCTATTTCATCGGCATTAATGGTGATTTTGTTTCCATCAATTTTAGTTAGAATAATCATAGATTCTCCTTTAAACAACAAATAATAGAAGAGAAAGAGCCATCACAAACATTCCAGCGACAAGACCGTAGATTGATTTGTGTCCTGTGTCGTATTCGCGGGCTGTTGGAAGAAGTTCGTCGATTGATATAAACACCATAATGCCGGCAACGGCAGCAAAAACAAAGCCGAAAGTTGAATCATCCAAAATTGCTCTAAGAAGAAAAAAGCCTACAATAGCACCAACCGGTTCAGCCAATCCAGACGTAAAAGAATACCAGAAAGCTTTTTTACGGCTTTGAGTAGAAAAATACATCGGAACAGAAACAGCAATACCTTCGGGAATATTATGAATAGCAATTGCAACGGCGATTGAGATACCAAGTTTTGGTTCAGTCAGAGCAGCAGTGAAAGTAGCAATACCTTCGGGAAAGTTATGGATACCAATTGCGAGAGCAGTAAGAACACCCATACGTTTTAGTTTTTTTGATTTTTCGGCTTCATCATTCATTTCTTCAACAGTTCTTGCTTCGTGTGGATTTTCGTAAGAAGGAATCAATCTATCAATTATTAATATCACCAAAATACCGATAAAGAAGCCTATAACGGTATAGACATAACCAAGTGAATCGCCGAAATGCAATGACAATGAATTTCGCGCTTTTGCAAAAATTTCAACTAAAGAAACATAAATCATCACACCAGCAGAAAAACCAAGCGAAATCGAAAGAAAACTTTTATTAGTAGTTTTTGCAAAGAAAGCAATAGCACTTCCAATACCTGTCGAAAGTCCGGCTAAGGTGGTCAAAATAAAAGCGAGCAAAAGATTTTCAGTCATAATCACCTAACTGTGTCTTTGATAATTGAATTACGCAAAGAATCCAATAAAGCTCTAAAATTATCTGAATTTTTGACCAATTCAAAAAAATCTTTTCGAAACGTAGGTTCATCATAATCATATTTTTTCAATATTTGCGCTACTTTTTTGTTAGCTTCGGTTGAATCAGCTATTGTTTCTCTTACAAGAAGAATTTCTCTGTATGCATTTAAAAATTTATCCTGTTTTTCTTTGTTATTAGAACAGGAAGAGAAAAATAATAAACTCAAAATAATAAAGAAAAATA
>JAOAGZ010000039.1:0-18278 GCA_026415495.1 Eximiradius proteiniborus
GTTATATTCAGGGTGGATTATACCATTCACAGAATTTAGAAGCAGTATTTACGACTTTACCGGGAATACGTGTTGTTTGTCCTTCATTTGCAGATGATGCAGCTGGTTTGCTCCGCAATGCTATTCGTTCCGAAGGTGTTACTTTATTTCTCGAACCAAAGTTTTTATATAACTACAAAGGTGCTTACTCTCATTTTCCGAATGAGAATTATTTCATACCTTTTGGGAAGGCAAAAATTATTAAACGTGGCACTTCTATGACAATTATTACTTATGGGAATGCAACTCACATAACTCTAAATGCTCTGAAAGAACTTGAAAAAAATAATATTTCACCTGAAATTATTGATCTGCGTTCACTTTCTCCTTGGGATAAAGAGACTGTTTTTGAATCAATTAAAAAAACTGGTCGTGCACTTATTGTTCACGAAGATAAAGTTTTTGGTGGATTTGGTGGCGAAATTGCATCAACAATTTCGGACGAAATGTTCAAATACTTAGATGCTCCTGTGAAGAGAATTGGTTCAAAGAATACACCAGTGGGTTTTGCAAAATCTTACGAAAATGAAATCCTATTAAGTGTAAAAGATGTTGTAGAATCTGCTATCTCTTTGATGAGTTATTAGGGATTACTCTTATTAATTTCATTTTCATTAACAAAAATCGAATAACTGAAAATCCAGGTTATTCGATTTTTTTATTGTCATTTAATTAATTATTTATAGACTTTCATTAGTGAAAATGAGAGGATATGTATAAGCATCATCATATTTTTGACGCATTTTCAAAAAATTAGTGATATATTGCCCACAATTGCTTCCAATCTTATTTTCTTCCATTTCTCCAATACTTAGTATTACATCAAATCCTGATGCCTCAAGTTGTTTCACTAATTTGTGAACATTCGAATTCGAAAAGACTTCTGAAACAATGTTATTATTTTTTGATGCAGCGGTTGGATTGACAGGTGTTAATTTTATTAAGAAAAATTCAGGATTAAAATACTCTCTAATAATATTAACATCAACTTCGGCATCTTTAAATAAAGCAAAGTTTAATGTTATTTTTCTATTATTTCCGCTGTAAAATTTTTCTCCATATTGAGCTATTTCTTGGAAATTCATCTTTTTTACTGGGATAATTTTATCTCTTTGAGCATAGTTAGTAGAATGAATTGAGAATTGAAGCTGAAATGTATCGTCATATTTTTTCTTCTTTATTTCAAGTAATCTTGCAAAAAAATTATCTCTTCCAATCGGTGCAACTGTTGACAAGGAAGGGATAAAGTTTTTAGCATTGAAATGTTGGTCAAATTCTTCCAATACATCGAGAACGTTTTCATTCAAAGTTGGTTCGCCCATTCTCGAAAATTGTATTTTGAATTTATCGGTGTTTATTTCACGCGTTGGGAAGCGTCTGGAAACAATATAATCGATTTGTTGGAAAATTTCTTGTTTAGATAATTTCCCAAAATACTGCCAACCTGAATCACAAAACTTACATCCGATTGGGCAACCAAACAATGTGGATACTATTAACACCCATTTCTTTTCTCTTGGAATAGGCGGTTGTGTTGATTCGACAAATTCTAAATATTTTCCTTCTCCAAATTCTGCAATATAAACTGTTGCTATATCTGATTTTTCTGTTTCTGCAATAACTCTCATAGCTTATTCCAATTTTTTAAATAAACATTCATTGCAGCTTCCATTCCTTGTCCAACTGCTATTGATGCTTGTCTTATGTTTTTCTCCGTAGCAACATCTCCGATTAAAAATAATCTATCTGATTTTAAAGCTTCTTCACTTATCTTTGGTAGATTTTTTTCTCTACCTATTGCTACAATTAAATAATCAACATCAAAATTGACTAACTCACTATCCTTAATGCAATTTAACAACAATTTGTCATTTATTCTAATGATTTTTATTAACTGAATATTTTTTTCTAATGAAATATTGTTAATTTGATTGCAAGTATCAACTAATGTCCGAATTGCTTTGGGGTTATCTCCTCTCATTATTATCGAGACAGTATTTCTCTTTGATAATGAGATTGCATAATCAAATGCTGCGTCTCCACTCCCTAATACCGCTACTTTACAATTGTTTATTTGATGTTTGATGTTCGAAATTTCATAAAAAACATATTTTCTTGCTTCTTCTTCAATTATTACCTCAGAAAGTTGAATAGGCTTCGTTCCAGTTGCAACAATACAAATATCGCATTTCTTAGTATTCTTTGTTAGGCTCAAGATAAATTCGTTATCGATAATTTCTATTTGCTTTACTTCATCGTAAATAACACTAATACCCAATTTATAGATTTGTTCTTTAATCAACTTGCAAAACATATCACCAGAAATTCCATCTGGAAAACCCAAATAGTTTTCTATTACATTTGCATTTTGCAATAGTCCACCAATGCAATTTCTTTCAATTAATTCGACATCGAATCCAAATCGCCATAATTGCATAGCTGCAGCACATCCCGCTGGTCCCGCACCAATAACAATCACTTTCAAATATTTTTCTCCAAATAGTTAATTAATTCGCTTGATAAAGGTGTGGAATTAATTGAAAATGAGAGATTAATGAATGATGATAAATGTAAATCTAAATTATACGTTGCTGTTGTGTCAATTGGAACTATAGTGTGAAATCCATTGACAAATGAAGAACGAGCAGTGGTTTCAACACACAAGTTGGTGATTACACCTGTAATTATCACTTGTTTTATTTTTCGTTCTTGTAAAATATTCAATAGATTAGTGCAGAAAAATGCGTCGTATTGATTTTTGTTTATGATAATTCCTTTAGTACTATCAATTTTATCATATATTTCATTAAAAACACCGGATTCAGGTGTTAAATGTTTCCAGCGTACTGCCATCTGCCTGGCATTTTCTTCGTTATTTGAGTGTTTTGTAAAAATAACTGGAAAATTATTACGATTGAATATTTCAATCAATTTATTAATGTTTGTAACAATTGATTTTGCAGAAGGAACAAAGGCATTAGATTCTTCGAGTAGAAAATAATTTTGCATATCAAGTACTATCAATGCTATCGCATCGGTTGCGAACACTTTGAATTTTCCTAATCCGTAATCTTCAAGCTTTTTTTGAATTTCTTGAGCAACCTTTTCGATACTTTCTGCAGTAAAATATGGTGATTTTTTCATTGCAGTTGCTTATTCATATCTTAATGCTTCAATTGGGTCAAGTTTTGCAGCTTTCCAGGCTGGATAAGCACCAAAGGCAACACCTAACAGTGTGCAAATAATAACGCTAAATACAACCCATCCGATTGGAATTGAGAATGTTCCACCAATCATTAATCCGAATGCTCCACCTGCTAATATACCAACAACAATACCAATTGCTCCGCCAACCTGACATAATGTAATAGCTTCAATAATAAACTGATACATTATCCAACGTCGCTTAGCTCCAACCGCTTTTCGAACACCTATTTCGCGTGTCCTTTCTTTAACAGAAACTAACATTATATTCATTATTCCAACACCTGCTGCAATTAAAGCAATACCGCCGCTAATAAACCCAAACCATTGCAGGTATTTTGTAAGTCCTGAAAATTGTTCTTTGATTGATTCATTCGTTTCTATTTCAAAATCATTTTCTTCCCAAGGCTTTAGATTCCTAACTAATCGCATTACTCCAATGGCTTCGTCAATAGCCTGAGTAAATTCATCTCGTGAGCGGGCTCTTAAAACAATCTGTACAGAGGATTCCCAGAACGAAGCAAAGTAATTAAGTAAGTGAGTGATAGGAATTAAGACCATATTATCCTGACTTTGCCCGAACATTGCTCCTTTTGGTTCAAGCACACCAATTATTTCATACTTCTGGTTGTTAATTGTAATCATTTTGCCAATTGGATTAATATTAGGGAATAATTTCACCTTAACATCATTGCCTATGACAGCAACATTTCGATTTGCAATAATATCGCTTTTAACAATATTTCTTCCATCTGAAAAATTACGGTTTTCCAAAATAAAATAATCCTCATCAACACCTATCAAATTAACATCTGGATTTGTTTCGTTGTTACCAAATTTCACAGTTTGCCCGGAAGAAACAGATACCGCAGAAGCAAGTGAAACAAGCGATAATTTATTTTTCAACTGTTGATATTGTGCATAAGTAATAGGCTTTCTTCTTGCATATTTTCTCCAAGAATTGCCCATCTGTATTTTAGGATCTTTGAATATATAAAATGTTGTTTCTCCCAGTGCTTCTATTTCGCCTTCAACAGTTGAATTGATTGATGCGACAAGCGAGCCTGCGCCAATAATAGCAAATACTCCGATAGATATACTCAATAGAGTTAAAAAAGTTCTGAGCTTATTAACTCGAATTGAGTCAATTGCTAATTTTACACTTTCAAGAATATTCATATTACCTCACAGTGTTCTTTTCAAATTTACGTAATTAACATAAATTAGTTTCAAATTTATTGATTCTATTTATAAAAAACTCAGTTAATATTATTTTCATTCTTATTTCATATAAATATTCAATTTTGAATGACTATTCAATTTCGCATTCCAAAATAAAAGTTCATTCAAAATCGAAAGATTGATTTTAGGTTTATCTAAAACTCATATCTCTATATATATCAATTGATTATATTGGCGATTTTTTATGTTTTAAGTGTGGTATATTAATTGTATGTATTATGAATAGTATATTTTGTATTGGAGGTAAATATGAAAATACTTATCGTTGATGATGATTGCTCGACAATCGAAATGTTGAAAAATGCTTTAGAGATTAATGGTTACGATTGTGATGCTTTTAATGATGCAAGGAAAGCTCTTGATCATTATCAGCCTTACAAATACGACGTTGTACTTTGTGATTACTTTATGCCAAATATTAACGGAATTGATCTGCTCAAACACTTAAAAGCATTAAACGAAGATATTGTTTTTATTTTGTATTCAGGTTCTCCAAATCAAGCAATTATTAAAGAAGCATTCAATTTCGGTGCTACTGATTTTCTTAATAAGCCTATGGATTGGAGTGCTTTTATTGAACTTATCCAATTTTATGAATGTAGCTTTGATATTTAAATAGAATGAAAAAATGACAGATACTTCAAATATAATTTCAAAAATAATATTGAATGATTCAATTAATACTATCGATGTTTTTTTTGAATTTTGTCCTATTCCAATAATTTTGTTCGACACTCAGTGGCGTATCAATAAGTGGTCTAAAAAAGCTCAACAAATTTTCCTTTGGGAAGAGAATGAAGTAATTGGCAAATCTGTTTCTCAAATAAATTTTGTTTATGAACAAGATATTGAATTATTCCAAAATGTGATTAATGAATTGACTGTTAGTGACAGTTGTTCAAGTAAAAATCGTAATTACAAAAAAGATGGTTCTGTTGTTGTTTGCGAATGGATTAATGTTAGATATTGCAATGCAAGTGGTGAAACGATAGGCTATTTAACATTTTGCCAGGATATTACAGAACTTGAAGAAAAAAAATCTCTTCTTGAAGAAATCAAACATTATTTCACTACATTTTTTGATTCTATTCCTATTCCGGTTATCTATTTAAATAATCATCTGATTATTAAAAATTCAAATAGTACTTTTAATAAAATTTTCCAAACTAATTCAAATAGACTATTAAATATTAAATTAACAGATCTTGATTCAAACTCACAGACAACTAAACACAACTTGCACCAACAAGTTATAAACTTTATTAGCTCTGATGAGCTGACATTAGTAACCGATACTACACTTTTAATAAGTCCAAATAATGTAAAGGATTTTTATGTTTCTTTTACCAAACAATTAGATAGAAATGATAAATTAGTTGGAATTTTCGGATTTTTCCTTGATATTACCAAAATTAACATCCTGTCTCGCGAGTTAAACGAATCAATACGACTATATCAAAATTTATTTCACACAAGTTCTGACGGAATTGTATATGTTTCCAATGACTGGAAAATAATTGATGCTAATAAAACTTTTTGTGAAATGGTCGAACTGAATTATTACGAGATAAAAGGCAAAACAATACAGACTATTATAAGTTCTATTCATACTTCTAATTTGGACAAAGAAAATCATTTTATTGATGAATTAATATTCCTAAGAAAAGATGGAAGCAAAATTATTTTAAATGCCAAAATTTGGGCAAAAAAAGATTTCTTCGGTAAAACTAACGGATATTGGATGATTTTCAGAGACGTTACTGTTGCTCGTGAATTAAGGAAACAATTAATTGAAACTCAACAAAGATATGAACTTGCAGTCGAAGGTTCTAATGATGGCTTATGGGATTGGGATGTTCAGCAAGAACAACTTTGGCTTTCTCCTAAGTTGAAAAATATGCTTGAAATTGAATCAGAATGCAACATTTACAATAATTCATTTATATTAAATTTAATTCACTCAGATGATGTGAATTTTGTAATTGAGACAGTTCAACAACATTTCAGTCAATTCTTGCCGTTTGCTTTTGAATTGCGATTAAAATCAAACAAAAATAATAACTACAGATGGTATTTAGTTAAAGGGAAAATTATTAAAGATGAAAATGACTTACCAACACGTGTTGCTGGTAGTTTACAGGATATTCACGAAAGAAAAATACTTGAAGAAAAGGAAAAAGTATTATTAAGCAAACTCATTCGTTCAAATGAAGAGCTCCAGCAATTTGCTTATGTCGCTTCTCACGACCTACAAGAACCTTTGCGGATGATTAGTAGTTTTCTGCAACTTTTCAAATCGCGGTATTTTGGTTCACTCAACAAAGAAGCAACTGAATTTGTAAACTTTGCAATTGATGGCTCTGTAAGAATGCAACAAATGGTAAACGATTTATTGTCTTATTCCCGGATAAATACTCGTCCCGGGAAATTTGAACCTGTTAATATGAACAATCTTGTAAGCAAGGTTATTGATAATTTAAAGTTAGCTATTAAAGAAAAAAAAGCGTGTATTTATTTCAACGAACTTCCAGAAAACATTGTTTGCGACGAAGGACAAATGTTCCAACTTTTCTTGAATTTAATTAATAATGCGCTGAAATTCTCAAAAAATGGAGTTAGACCAGAAATTGTAATCTCATCTGATGAAAACGAAAGTGAATATGTTTTTAAAGTAAAGGATAATGGAATAGGAATTGACGAACAATTTAAAGATAGAATTTTTAAGATTTTCCAGAGATTACACACGCGAGACGAATTCCCGGGCAACGGCATTGGGCTTGCTATTTGCCGCCGAATAGTTCAACGTCATAATGGTTGGATTACCTTCGAATCCGAATTGAACGAAGGAACTACTTTTATTTTTTCTATTTCGAAAAGCATTAAGGATGAGCTATATGAATTATGATTTACGTCCTGCTGAAATTTTATTAGTTGAAGATAATATTGGTGATGTTCGCTTAATCGAAGAAGCACTCAAAGATACCAAGTTGCTTAATAATTTACATAATGTTTCTGATGGTGTATTCGCGATGGATTTTTTGCGCAAGCAAAATGGTTTTGAAAATGCCCCTACACCTGATCTTATTATTCTCGATCTTAATATGCCAAGAAAAAATGGGTTCGAAGTTTTGGAGGAAGTAAAGAAAGATGAAAAGTTAAAGAAAATACCAATTGTGGTGATGACAGTATCTAATGATGAACAGGATATTCTGAAATCATATAATCTTCACGCTAACTGCTATGTAACAAAGCCATTGGATTTTAGTCAATTTTGCGAAATAGTTCGGCGAATTGAAAATTTCTGGTTTTCAATTGTAACACTTCCAAAGAGGGAAGAATGAAAATTTTAATGATTGAAGATAGTAAATCTGACTACTTTTTAATAAAAACTCTTATTGAAGAATATACTAATGAAAATGTTGATATTAATTGGCAAATCAGATTGGAAGATGGTATAAGCGAATTCAACAAAGATAATTTTGATTTAATTCTGCTTGACTTAGCTTTACCTGATTCATTTGGTATTAATACATTTTATAAAATGCAGACACTTGCAAAAGGAGTTCCTATTGCTGTGCTTACTGGTTATCAAGATGAAGATTATGCTATTATGGCTGTTCGAAATGGTGCAATTGACTATATTTCAAAAAATAACTTAAATACTGGTATTCTAAGACGAGTACTAAAATACGGATTAGAACATAATTGCAACTTAGAAGCATTACAAAAGTCAAAACAAGCTTTTCAAAAATTCTTTGATTTTGCCAACGATGCTGCTTTTATTATGGATTGCAATACTGGAATTATTTATGATATTAATTACACAATGTATAATCTCCTTGGATACAAGAAAAAACCCAACATTGGAAAGCACTATTCTAAAATTTTTTCCAATACTAAACTTTTTCTTCAGGAAAACTTTCTCGAGTCAGTAAGGATTAATGGTTCGATTCACCATTCTGTCAGTTTTCCAAAAGCAAAAGGCGGTTATCTATTTGTTGATGTTTCTGCCTCCATTGTTCCTTGGGGAATGAATAAAGCAATCCTTTTCCTTTTGCGTGAAGCAGAAAAACGTCTTGAATTAGAAAGATGTCTGATTGAATTAAATGTACAGATTGAAAACCTAATTAAAAAGAACATAAACGGTAATAACAATAAAGAAACATTGAATATTCTTAAATCAAGTGCTTTTCAGAAATTTCAGCAAGCAAAAGAAGAAATTGCTTCTTTCAGTGAAAAAGAAAGGCAATCCAAAAATTTACGTAAAGCATATATAGAGGAAGTTAAGAAATATTATGGTCTAATTGATATTAATTATTTAGAACCTTTCGAGGAAAATTTAGATGAAATATCTACAAAGCATTTACAAAACATTTTTGATTTAATTGATTCACTGACAAAGTCTATGGAGGTAGCCCATTTAATTGAGCAAATCCGTTCCGACAAAGATTTTTCTACTAAAAAAGAAAAAATCGTATTACCAAAAATACTTTATTCAATTGAGCAGGCTATAGTAAATAGTCCTCTTAATTACAGGAACATTAAAATCTCTTATGAAGGTGATGAGGAAATTTTGATTCATAATGGTTTAGTTATTCGGTCGCTACTTAATAATCTTATCGATGTCGTCTCCAAAATTGCTGTTGATGAACAAATAACGATTGCTAACAGAATTGGAGATGATTTTTATGAAATAAGTATTTTAGGTGATTTTTCTCCAAATCTTTTTATATTTAATAATACAAAAAAGATAAACAATTCCGGTACTTTTCAAAGCATTTCTATTAATTTAAAACTAATTGAATTTATTATGAAATCTATTAATGGGACTTTGAAAATTCAACCACATAAAAACAATAAATCACAAATTTGTGTCATTTTGCCACTAAATGATATGTGAGTAATACTGAAATAGCTACTCAATTTAACTTTTCCTATTTATTCTTTATTATACTTAAATAATGAGCGTTTGCTAATTATTTAAGTATTTTTTTGTAATTTTAAAGTGATAACAAATTAATTCTGTTAATTTTCGTCAAAGTTCTTTTATGTTTTGAAGGTTAAAAAATGAGAAAACTATTATTTTTAATATTTATTATATTTGGGGGATATTCAATTGATTTAGTGTCTTCCAATATAGAATTATTGAATATTTTGAAAAAAGAGATGAAAAGAAGTCAGGAAGAGCTATCATTACAGAAGTTGCCACCATATTTTATCTCTTATTATGTATTAGAAACTCAAAAAACTAATATACAAGCCTCTTTCGGTAAAATAAGTATAAATAGCTTTGATCAATCAAGATTTCTGGATATTGATCTACGAGTAGGTAGCCACAAATTTGACAATACTCATATCATTAGAGGAAATCCTTTTGATTTTTCATCGAGTGTAAGCAAAATATCATTGCCATTAAACAATGATGAAATTTCAATTAGAAATATCATTTGGTATGCTACCGATCAGATATATAAAAATGCTACCGAGCGATATGAAAAGGCATTGACAAATCAGGCAGTAAAAGTTGCCGAAGAAGATACTTCTGACGATTTTTCCAAAGAAAAACCAATTCGAGATATTCAGACCTGGCAAAATATCAATTTACTTCATAATGATAATAATAAACAAAATTATTATTTGGATACAGCTAAGTGGGCTGGTATTTTGCGAAATTTATCAGCTAAATTCAACTCTCACAAATGGCTACACGATGCGTCTATTTCTTTTTCGTTCGAAGTTAATAATAAATTAATCCTAAATACTGATGGATTTGAGGTTGCTACCAGCGAAAGCTTTGCTCGAATTTTTATCTATTTGAAAACAAAAGCAGATGATGGAATGAGTCTTCCACTGTACCAATCGTATTTTGCTTTTACACCTGACGGATTGCCTTCGGAAGAGGAAATCTCTAAAAAAATTGATGAAATGATAGTTCTTCTTGATAAATTACGTAATGCTCCATTAGCTGAAACTTATTCTGGTCCTGCAATATTATCAGGAGAAGCGGCTGGTGTGTTTTTTCACGAAATATTCGGACATAGGGTGGAAGGACATCGTGAAAAAGATCCTTCCAGTAGCCAAACTTTCAAAAGTTCGCTTGGAAAAAAAATTCTACCAGATTTCATTAATGTAATCTTCGACCCTACTGTTTCTGAAATTAATGGGAAGGCAATTTCTGGTTATTACAAATATGACGATGAAGGTGTGCCAGCTCAAAGAGTTGAAACCGTCAAAAATGGCACTTTCAATGGCTATCTAATGTCTCGAATTCCTATTGAAAACTTTCCTAACTCAAATGGTCACGGCAGAAAACAGATTGGGTATCAAGCAATTTCCCGCCAGTCAAATTTAATTGTTCAAGCTACTCAAACAGTATCTAATTCTGAATTAAGAAATAGACTTATAGAAGAAGCCAAAAAGCAAAACAAAGAATATGGATTGTTTTTTGAACAAGTTTCAGGTGGTTTTACTTTTACCACGCGATATATTCCAAATGCATTCAATGTTACCCCGATTGTTGTTTATAAAGTATATGTTGACGGTCGTCCTGATGAACTTGTTCGAGGTGTTGATTTAATTGGAACACCGCTTACAACATTCTCAAATGTGATTTTAGCAGCTAATGATATAGGTATCTTCAATGGCACTTGTGGAGCCGAATCTGGAGGAGTGCCTGTATCTGCTGTTTCTCCAAGTTTATTAGTTTCGAGAATAGAAGTTCAGAAAAAAGTTAAATCACAAGCTAAACCCCCAATATTAGAGGCACCTGATTATGAAGCAATTTCTCAATGAACAAATTGAATTTTATGAAGTTCAGAAATTTAAACAAAAAACACTAACTGTTTTGGTAGTTGTAGCAGCTATTTTCCCATTATTATTTTTTATTTATGGTTATTATCTTCAATCGGTTGAGCATATCCCTTTTGGAGATAAACCATTATCCAATCAAGGATTATTAATATCAATTGCTATTTCATTGATATTTGCTGTAGGTATTCTTGTGCTTTTCTTTTCGAGTAAGTTGGAAACCTATATTACAAAATCCGGTATTCACGTTAGACTATTTCCTTTTATGAAGTTTAAAACGTATAGTTTTGACAATATTAAACGTTTCAATATTCGTGAATATAGTCCTATACTTGATTATGGAGGATGGGGAATTCGTGTTGGACCTGCTGGACGTGCATTTAACGTCTACGGTAAAGTAGGAATTCAACTGCTATTTAAAGATGGTGCGCGTTTGCTTATTGGCACTCAAAAGCCTGAAGATTTCTATAATGCTTTATCCAAATTTTGTAATCAAAACGAGGTTCATAAATGAAAAAAATATTTTTGCTTGTTGTATTTGGGATACTTATCTCTGATTTGTATGCCAAAGATGAAATAATGCAAGCTTTGCGAGATGAAATGAATCGTTCTATGAAACAACTGAAAATAGAAAATTTGCAAAAACCATATTTCATTGAATATAAACTTGAATATTCAACAAATTTCAATGTGCAAGCAGTTTTAGGAAATACTACCGATTTGAAAGCTTTACCAGTTGCTCGGCTTACTGTTAATGTGAAAGTCGGCGATTATCAGTTCGATAACTCCAATTATATTGATTTTGGATTAAACTTGTTTGGTAGTGGTGATGACGAAGAACAATTTATGAACCGACGTATTCCTACTGAGCTTGATTACTATAATCTTCGAAAACATTTGTGGCTTGCAACTGATGCAGCTTATAAGAGAAGTGCTGAAATATATACCAAAAAAGAAACCTCTCTAAAAAATAAAATCAGAAGGGACACAACCCCTGATTTTATTAAAACACCACCATATAAGTCTATTGATACTAATTATTTAGTCAATATTGACATTAATAAATTAGAAGAGATCGCAAAAAAAGTTTCTTCTGTTTTCAGAAGCTATGAAAATATTGACGTTTCTAAAACAACTGTTGAAGGTATTGATGAATTTGTTTATTACATTAACAGTGAAGGCACTGAATACATTAAAAGAAACAGTCAGTGTGGGGTAGAGGTCATTGCCGCAACTCAATGTGTCGATGGTATGCTTGTTTTTGACTTTTTCTCGTCATATAGCAGAACTCCTGAAAAACTACCTACACTTGATTCGCTAATTAATGGTGCAAATCTTGTTGCCAAAAATGTTTCACAATTGAAGAATGCCTCAACTATCGATGAGTCATACAACGGTCCAATATTATTTACTGAACAGGCTTCTGCTGAATTGTTTGCTCAAATTTTTGTCCCAAATCTTGTTGCTCAAAGAAAACCGATGATGGATGGTGGCTTCTTTACTGATGATGATAAATTTTCTGTTTTTCAGAATAAAATCGGTGGCAGAGTGTTGCCTGAATTTATTTCTGTATGGGCAAAACCAAACCTTTCAGATTATAAAAACACTCAGTTGTTTGGTTATTACAAAATCGATGATGAGGGAATTCAAGCTCAGGATCTGCTATTAGTTGAAAATGGTTATCTAAAGAATTTAATGTCCTCTCGTGTGCCTACTCGTCGGGTAAAACAGAGTAATGGACATAATAGAGGTGGTTCTGCTATGTTTAGCAACATTATTTTATCTGCTAATAAAAATCAACTTTCATTCAATGAACTGAAAAGCAAACTGATAAAACTTGTAAAAGCCCGCGAACTTCCTTACGGCATTATTGTAAAGAAAGTACAAAATATCAATATTCTTTATACCGGTTTGTATGGTTTAACTTTTGGAAATATTGATATTCCACGGGGTGGAAATAAGTTACTGATAACACAGGCTTATAAATTATATCCAGATGGCAAAGAAGAATTAGTTCGTGGGGCTTTCGTAAATAATATTTCTACCCAATCTTTTAAAGATATTATATATGTTGGGAAAAATCAATTTGTTTATAATTTTTTAGCAAGCGCTGTTGTAAATCCATTTATGACGGGTGGGAAATCATATCTTCCAGCGAGCATAGTTTCATTTGACTTGCTTCTTGAAGATGGTGAGATTAAATCAAGCGATGACGATTTTAAGAAGCCACCAATTTTGTCTAAACCTGTTGTTTTGAATTGATTTGTTTTTCATTTTTTGAACTATTATGAATTTTATAAATCCATTGTTTTTGATTGGCTTAGTTGCAGCTTCAATACCTGTATTATTGCACCTTCTTAATTTACGTAAATTAAAGAATATTGAGTTTTCATCTTTAAAGTTTTTAAAAGAACTACAAAAAACTAAAATAAAAAGATTAAAAATAAAGCAAATTATTTTATTGATTCTGCGAACTCTTATCATTACTTTCACTGTTCTTGCTTTTGCTCGACCAATTATCGAAGGTTCAATACCTGGATTCGAGAATTATGCAAAGTCGAGCATAATAATTTTGATAGATAACTCCTATAGTATGGATGTTTCTGATGAGTTTGGGAATAGATTTGTTCAGGCGAAAAAAAGTGCCGAGAAAATTATTAATTCTATGAAAGAAGGAGATGAGGCACTAATTATTGAAATGTCAAGTATTAATATTAATAATACTTTTCAACCTGCTTTTACTAAAAATAAAGATTTGTTAATTCAGTCTCTGTCTCAGATTAAATTGCAGCCTATACCTGCTTCATTGGATAATTCAATGAGATTAGCCGCAAAATTTTTTCAAAACGCTAATAATTTTGCAAAAGAATTATTTGTTATTTCAGATGCACAAAAAAATGTCTTTCATTCAGAAGATTCACTAAAACTAAATAATAAAAACATTGCTATATACTTTATTCCAATTGGTTATTCATCGAATAGTAATTTTGAAAATCTTTCTGTTGATTCTGTCGATGTTCTTACAAAATTTTTCACAATAGGGAAAACAGTTGAATTATCAGTTACAGTAAAAAATCATTCTGAAAAGGATGCAAAAGGTGCTTTAATAAGTTTACTGTTTAACAAACAGAAAGTGGCTCAGAAATCATTTGATATTTCTGCAAATTCTACTAAAACAATTCCTATTGCAGCCCAAATTCAAAAATCGGGTGTGGTTTCCGCATCAATTGAACTTGAAAACGATGCTTTTCTTGCTGATAATAATCGATACTTTGGGTTTATTGTTCCTGAAAAACCTAATATTGCAATCTTCGGTGAGCACACTAACAACTACTTTCTCAAAGCTTTATTTTCAACAGATGATGCTCAGAATCAAATAAATGCTTCATTTTATGATGAAAGCTCAGTTGATAATCTTGATTTAAATAAGTTTGACTGTTTAATACTTAATTTTTCAAATTATTCTGAAAACAAGAAAAAACGGATAAAGGATTATGTCTCCAACGGTGGTTCGGCAATATTTTTCCCATCCGAAACAATTAATGATAATTATCGGAATTTACTTGCAGAATTTGGATTTAATCTATCTGATAAAAAGAATTTTTCGGAAAAATCTCCTGCAACTTTTTCGAATTTTGATGCAAAACATCCCATTTTTGACGGTATGTTCAAACTTTCTGGCGATGCTATTAACGTTAACCAAATAGACAACCCAAAAATATTTACGATTTTACCTGCAAATTCAGGTTTCCCAATAATTGAATTTCAGGATGGCTTTTTCCTATCAGAAAATCAATTCGGAGATGGTAAATGCCTTTATTTTGCTGTTGCACCAAACTTAAATTGGAGTAATTTCCCGCTGCTTTCGCTTTTCCCATCATTAATTTTTAGAAGTGTATTTTATTTGTCTTCTTCTATTACATTAGGTTATTCTTTTGATGTTGGGAGTCGGCAGACCGTGATGATTCCAAAAAAATTATCTACTAACCCCAATTTTAAGTTAATTGATCCATCCGGGAATCAAACCATTGTTCAATTTCCACTTCTACAAACTGGTGCGGCTTTATCTCTTGAACTATTTAATGAAACTGGTGTTTATCAAATAATTAATTCTCAGAACAAAATAGCATATGTATTTTCTTTGAATATGCCTAAAAATGAATCTAATATTCAAAAACCAGATATTTCAACGCTTCTATCTCATCTCTATTCGAAAACAACTCTCAACAAGAATATATTTATTCTTACAAATTACTCTCAACTATCACATGATTTGAAACGAGCCAGAATAGGAACGGAGATTTGGAGTATTTTGTTACTACTGGCTATTTTTTGTGCTATTGCTGAAATGATTGTTCAAAAAGTATCGAAAAACCAGGATTTTTCGGAATAATTCAGATATTACAAGTTTTAATATGAATTATTCAAATTGCTTATTTATGGATTATTTCTTATTCAATTCCTCAAATGATAAATCCATCAACGGATAATTATTCCAGCCTTGATAATCAAAGTGCCACCATTCAGTTGGATAATGAGTAAATCCAAAATGAGACAAAATGTCAAAGAGGAATGAGCGATTCTTTATTACTTCTTCGGGCAAATATGGATATTCTGGGTGTGCTTTCTCTGAGAAATCATCAAATGAAGTAGGCAGTGGAATTTCGTTGCCTGTCAATAAGTTAATTAATGATAAATCAATTGCACATCCTCGATTATGGCGTGAACCGTATTTTGGATTAGCAACAAAATTTGTATCCGGATATACTTCATAAAATTTTAAAGTTGCTGAGTATGGTCTGTATGCATCATATATTTTTAATCCTAACCCTAATTTGTTTAATGAATCCTGAAGCTGTTTAAGAGCAATTGCGACAGGTTTACGAGCGTAAGCTTTAGCCATTGAGTATATGATTTTACCAGTAAAATTATTTTCAGATGCATATCTTATGTCTAATTTTATATTCGGTATATATTCCTCCAAATCAACCAATTCCATATTTGGATTTTGTAGCACTAAAGCTTGGTGATCTGAAATACATTGTATTAATGGCAATTTATACGGATTTGGTTTATTTCTGCAGTCGTTAGTGCTTTCAGAATTGCAACTGATTAATAAAAGAAATAAGACATTACTTAATAATGTCTTATTAATTAAGGATTTACACTTCATTTTTATACAAAAATGTATCTAACAAAAACAATTTTTTCTGAAATCTAATATAAAAAAATATTATTTGATACAGAATAAAATTAAACTTTTGCCATCTTTCTTATCCCGTCAATAATTGTTTTATCTTCTTTTGCAAAGCAGAGCCTTAGCATTGTTTTACCTTCGTCGCTTTTAACATAAAATACAGAAGGTGGTATAGTTGCTACTCCATATTCCTTGACTAGTGTCATAGCAGCTTGAGTATCATCAGCAAAAATATTTGATGGTATATCTACCATAATGAAATAGCTTCCAAGAGGTTTGTGTGGAATAAATTTTGTTTTTAATAATTCGTTATATATCAAATTTCGCTTTTCTTGGTATAGTTTTCGGAACTCAGGTAAATAATCATCCAATTTTGAAAAAGCATAAGCCATAGCGTGTTGAGCTGGTGTATTAACAGCAAAAGTTGTCCATTGATGCACTTTCTGAATAGCGGTAGCAAGAGTTTCATTTGCAATTGCATAGCCAATTTTCCAGCCTGTCATACCAAATGTTTTGCCAGTTGATGAAATAGTGATTGTTCTTTTTTTCATTCCATCTATAGATGTCATTGGAATATGTGCTTCATTATCAAATGTTAAAAATTCATAAACTTCATCGGTTAGCACAAGCAAATCATGCTTAATTGCAAGCGAGGCGATATATTCAAGCTCATTTTTTGTAAATATTTTGCCAGTAGGATTATGTGGGGTATTAACTATTATCATCTTTGTCCTATCATTTATTGCATTGGTAAGTTCATCAAAATCAAATGAAAAATCGGGTTTTCTGAGTGTAACAGCAATAGGAGTACCGCCTGCAAGTGTAATATCTGCAAGATATGAATCATAGAAAGGTTCAAAAATAATTACTTCATCACCAGGTTCAATAAAAGCCATAATAGTCGAAAACAAGGCTTCTGTTGCACCAGCTGTTACAATTACTTCATCCAGAGACCAATCTAAATCATAATATTTTTTATGATAATCAGTAATTGCTTTTTTTAATGACAAAATTCCTGAGCTTGGTGCATATTGATTTTTTCCTGACTTCATTGCTTCATAAGCTGCGTCCATTATCCATTGTGGACCATCAAAATCAGGAAAACCCTGTCCTAAATTAGTTGCTTTGTAATCAAAAGCAAGTTTGCTCATTGTAGCAAATATCGAAGTTGTCATTGAAGAAATTCTGTTAGCATTAAATATTTTGCCCATAAAGTATCCTCTAATAATTATTTTTTTCAAATTTACAAAAAAATGGGAATATTTATTTTAATCGTGAAAAAATATTGTATTTAGAATAATTAATTGTTATTTTTGCGATAGTTCTCTTTAATTTCATTTCAAAAAGGTGAAACTATGAAAATTCGCAAAGAAGATGCCTTATTGTACCATAGTATGGGGCGTAAAGGCAAAATTGAAGTTATTACTACAAAGCCTTGTGTTACACAAAGAGACTTGTCTCTTGCTTATTCACCGGGTGTTGCTGAACCCTGTCGTGAAATTCATAGCGATGAGAGTTTAGTCTATGAATATACTGCAAAAGGCAATCTCGTTGCTGTTATTTCAAATGGGACAGCTGTGCTTGGTCTGGGTGATATCGGTCCTCTTGCCGGAAAACCAGTTATGGAAGGAAAAGGCGTTCTTTTCAAGTCATTTGCCGATATAGATGTTTTCGACATTGAACTTGCTTCTAAAGATGTAGATGAAATAATCAGAGTTATTGAAGTTATTGCTCCAACTTTTGGTGGAATTAATTTGGAAGATATAAAAGGACCTGAATGCTTTGTAAT
>JAOAGZ010000039.1:18288-18693 GCA_026415495.1 Eximiradius proteiniborus
GAACAGCAATTATTTCAGGCGCTGCTTTGCTCAATGCTCTTGAAATTGTAGGAAAGAAAATTGATGAGGTTAAGGTAGTGTTTAATGGTGCAGGTGCGTCTGGTATCGCTTGTGCAAAATTCTATATTTCACTTGGTGTGAAAAAAGAAAATATCATTATGTGTGATTCGCAGGGAGTAATTTACAAAGGTAGAACAAAGGGAATGAATACTTATAAAGAAGAGTTTGCTATTGAGACTGATGCCCGAACTCTTGCTGATGCACTTGTCGGGGCAGATGTTTTTGCAGGGCTTTCTCAAGGGAATGTTGTTACGAAAGATATGGTTCGTACAATGGCAGATAATCCAATAATTTTTGCGATGGCAAATCCTGACCCAGAAATTTCATATGAAGATGCTATTGAAG
>JAOAGZ010000003.1 GCA_026415495.1 Eximiradius proteiniborus
CGGAGATGTGTATAAGAGACAGGCACCGGCACCTTCCATTACGTGAAGTTTGAAGTTAAATCCAGTGCCCATAATGTTTTCGCCAAGCAGACCAAGTTCTTCAGCCTGTTTTACTGCTATTTTAAGTCTTCTGACTGCAAAAGGATATTCAGTACGTACATAAATATAACCTTCATCGGCACCAATTGCTTTTGCAGCTATTATCATTCCTTCGATTACAGAGTGTGGGTTACCTTCCATCACGCTTCTATCCATAAACGCACCGGGGTCGCCCTCATCACCATTACATATCACATATTTTTTGTCAGATTTTTGAACTCTTGTTAACTCCCATTTACGACCTGTTGGGAATCCCCCACCGCCTCTTCCACGAAGTCCAGCATAAGTAATTTCTTCACAAATATCTTTGTCGGTCATTTCAGCTAAAGCTTTGAATGCTGCTTGATAGCCATTTTTTGCAATATACTCATAAATATCAGAAGGGTTAATATGTCCACATAAACCCAATACTTTTCTCGATTGACGATTGTAAAAACGGATATCTTTAGTATGAACGCAATGCTCACCAGTCAGTGGATCAACAAATAATAATCTATCAACTGGTTTACCCAAAACCAATGTATGGTCAACGATTTCTTGAACATCTTCTACTTTAACTTTTACATAGTGAATACCGTCGGGTTCAATAGTAACAAGAGGTCCCATCTGGCAAAATCCTTGACAACCACTTTCAGAAACAAGAATCTTATTTTGATTAGTTTCTTCCATTTTTAATTCAACGACACACTCAATTCCTGCTTCCTTAATTTTGGCTACCAATTCATTATATATTTTAAGAGAACCATTCGCGACACAACCAGTTCCAGCGCAAACAATAACTCTTTTTTTCAATGTGTTACTACTATTATTATATTTTTCTGCTATTGCTTTTAATTCATTAAGCGACTTGAGCATTGTTATTCTCCATAGTTATTATTTTATCAATAATTTCTACTATAGTTTGTGGATTGACTTGTGAATAAACATCTTCATTAATAACCACAACAGGTGCTAATCCACAAGCACCAAGGCAGGATACTTTTTCTAAAGTAAAAAGTAAATCGTCAGTTGTATGTTTTTTATCATTAAGTCCCAGCTTTAACTCAATTGCCTCAACTACAGGATTTGAACCTTTTACGTGGCAGGCAGTTCCATCACAAACTTTAATAACGTATTTTCCTTTTGGTTCTAAAGCAAAATGGGCATAAAATGTAGCTACCCCATAAAGCTTAGCTGGTGAAATATCAAGCGAAGAAGCGACAAAAATCATCACATCTTCCGGCAAATACCTATATTCTTCTTGTATTGCTTGAAGAATAGGTATTAGTTTTGTAGAATCATAATTGTAACTCTTTAAGATTTCACACACTTTTTCAAATTTACGAACAGGCAAAGAATTCTCGTTGTGCGAACTCATCACACTTTCTCCAATTAATTTTCACAAATAAAATTATGTTCTAAAGCAGTGTTTGCTTATAAACAGATAGTTTCCTTGTTAATACTGCTAAAGATTGAGAAAATTGAGCATTTTCAACTATTACATTCTTTGGAACTTTGATTTGAGTTGGAGCAAAATTCCAGATAGCAACAATTCCCCCTTTTAGCATAATATCCACACATTCTTGTGCAGCTTTTGCAGGCACAGTAAGCACAGCTAAATGAATTTTCATCAACTGAGCTAATACAGGCAATCTGTCAATACTTAATACTTCAATACCGTGTATTTTTTGACCAACTTTTTCGGGATCGTTATCAAATGCAGCTACAAAATTTAGCCCATAGTCTTTGAACTGTTTGTAACCTAACATAGCGGTCCCTAAGCTACCAGCCCCTACTAAAAAAGCATTTTCATAACGATTCCAGTTTAGGCAAGTTTGAATAGCATTGATTAATGAATTGACATCAAAACCAGTTTTAGGCTTTCCAATAATATTTGTATATTGAACATCTTTACGAACTTGTGTAGAATCTAAACCAAGCTCGTTAGCAATAAATGTAGATGAAACACTTTTTACACCTTGTTCTTTTAGATTTAACAATAGATGCAAATAGTGAGGAAGCCTTCTTAAAGTAGGCTCAGGAATTACAACAATGTTTTTTTTCGTTAACATTTTACAGCTCCTTAATCAGTAATGCTGTATTGATAAAATATTATCGATACAAAAATAATGAATTATTTTATTATAAACAAATTTTTTTGCTTTATGATTAAAATAATCTCTACATTTTATTGATTTAATATAATCTAAAGAATCGTTCAAAAAATCGAACTCCTTGAAAATCCAGCAAATACATATTTCGGAAATATTTATTGAGAGTAAATTAAATAAACTAACGAAACTAAACAAGAAATATTTATCAATAAATATAATACAAATAGTCGGAAAAGCATAATAAATATATATATTTTATTATCTCAAAACACAATACCTTTTTTATTTTTTAGTCTATTCTTTTTTATTATATTTGAAAATTCAGATAATTAATGAAATTGCTTATGCTAAAACGAAAAAATGAAATTAACCTGCTGGAATTAACACCAACAACAAATTATCAGCACGAGATTAACGAAGAAGGTTTAGTTGATGTATTAGTCCCTCGTTTTAAGAGTAAGTTTATGCAAAAGTTTATCCCCAAAGGAAGAAGTTTATATATTCGAGCAAACTTAGATGAAATTGGCTCTAAAGTTTGGTGCTTAATTGATGGAAAATCAAAAGTATTTGAAATTGCTGAATCTTTGAAAAATGATTTAGGAGAAAAAGCAGAACCTATTTATCCTCGTCTTAATTTATTTTTGACACAATTATATCATAACGGCTTTATATATTTTTTAGAATTAAAAAAGGAGAAAACAAATGTCTAATGTACTTAGCAATTTAAAGCCTGAACTTGTTTGGAAATATTTCGAAGAAATCACTCAGGTGCCACATCCTTCTAAAAAAGAAGAGAAGATAAGGGAATATATGATTAATTGGGCTAAATCGCTCGGTTTGAAGTATAAAACTGATTCTCTTGGTAATCTTGTAATAAAAAAGCCAGCCACTCCTGAAATGGAAAATAGGAAATCAGTTTGTATCCAAGGTCATCTGGATATGGTTTGTGAAAAAAATAGTGATGTAGAATTTGATTTTGACAACGATCCGTTAAAAGTATACATAGATGGGGACTGGGTTAAAGCAGAAGGAACTACTCTCGGTGCTGATAATGGAATTGGAATTGCAATGGGAATGGCTTTGATGGCATCTAACGACATTCAACATCCTGCATTAGAACTACTTTGCACTCTGGATGAAGAGACAGGGCTTACAGGTGCCATACAATTAGGGACAGATTTGGTAACTGCCGATATACTGATTAATCTTGATTCTGAGGACGAAGATGCATTTACTATTGGATGTGCAGGAGGATTAAATACCTCTGGTATTTTTAAATACGAAGCAGAAGAAGTTCCTTCAAATCATACACCATTTAAATTATCAATTAAAGGATTACGTGGTGGACACTCAGGTATAGAGATTCACGATGGACGTGCGAATGCTGCCAAATTGTTATCTCGTTTCTTATGGAATACAATAAGGACAATGCCAATAAAGTTTGTTTCATTCAATAGTGGCAACAAACATAATGCAATTCCTCGTGAAGCTTTTGCTACTGTTTTAGTTCCTAATGAAAAAATTGATGAATTCAACGAATTAATAGCTCAATATAAGGCTATCTTCAAGAAAGAATATACAACAAAAGAACCAAATTTAGATTTCTTCTGTGAAAAAGCTGAAATGCCAAACAGAATTCTTAAATCTGAATTAGCTTATAAAGTACTTTCCTCTTTCGTAGCTATGCCTCACGGCGTAATTAGAATGAGCCCTGATATTGCTGGACTTGTTCAAACTTCGACAAACCTTGCAATCGTAGAGACAAGAGAGAATGAGATTTTTGTCCTAACTTCGCAGAGAAGCTCTGTTGAATCTGAAAAAAGATTTGTTGAAAATATGGTTTATGCGGCACTTGAATTAGGTGGAGCAACAGTGGCAACAGGTGATGGCTATCCTGCTTGGGAACCAAATGTTAATTCTGAAATATTAAATGTCGCAAAACAAGTTTATAAAAATGTATTAGGCAAAGAACCTAAAATCGAAGCAATTCATGCCGGTCTTGAATGTGGACTGATTGGTGAAAAATACCCCGGAATTGATATGTTGTCCTGTGGTCCAAATCTACGCGATGTTCATTCACCTGACGAAAGAGTAAGTATTTCTTCCGTTCAAAGAATTTGGAATTTCCTTATTGAATTAATGAAGAATATCCCACAAAAATAACAATTCATTCAATAAAAGGCTGTCTCTCAAAGACAGCCTATTTCATATATTTATATCAAAAAAATTTGTTAATAATAACGGGACGCAAAATAATGCATCCCGTTTTTATTTATTTCGAATGAAATTATAATCTTTCTGCTATAGCTTTACCCATTTCTAAAGTAGTATTGCTACCGCCCATATCATATGTTCTCACCTTGCCCTCAGCAATAACCTCTGCTGTGGCTTTTTCGATGCGTTCAGCTAATTCCTTTTCTCCAAGCCATTCAAGCATCATTTTCCCGGCTAAGATAGTTGCAATCGGATTAACTTTATACATTCCGGCATATTTAGGAGCAGAACCGTGTGTAGGCTCGAATACTCCAAGATTTTGACCAATATTACCTGAACATCCGAAACCTAAACCACCGACCATTTGAGCACACAAGTCTGAAACAATATCACCGAAAAGGTTCGGAGCAACTAAAACATCATAATTATTCGGATTTTTCAATAGCCACATAGTAATAGCATCGATATTAGCATCGTCCATTTCAATTTCTGGAAAATCCTTATGGACTTGATGAGCAGTTTCAAGGAATAGCCCATCAGTGGCTCTCACAACATTAGCTTTGTGAATTACTGTAACCTTTTTTCTATTATGTTTGCGGGCATATTCAAAAGCAGCACGAATTATTCTATCTGAACCTTTCTTCGTGTTTATTTTGCAAGAAATGGCAAAATCATTTGCGTTATGATTAGCGAAAGCTCCGAACGGTCGAGATAATTTGGTTAGTACATCTGTTAATTCTTGTGGAACTGGATGAAATTCCACACCAGCATAAAGATCTTCTGTATTTTCACGAAATACAACTAAATCAATATTGTCTTTATAGTTTAATAAATTGCCTTTATATGCTTTACAGGGACGAAGACAAACATATAAATCAAAGAGCTGACGCATTCTAACAATTGGAGAACGGTAGATGAGCCCTTTACCTTGGAGTTCTGGGATAAGTTCAGCTTCAGCCTGTTTCACAGGTTTTGAAGTGATTGCACCGAACATAGCAGCATCAACTTCTTTAAGCAGATCAATTGTTCTTTGGGGTAAAGCATCACCTTCTTTGCACCAGAATTCCCATCCTATATCGCCGTGGATGTATTCGGCATTAAAGTTAAGTTTGTCGAAAACGATTTGTGTAGCTTCTAATACTTCTTTTCCTACACCATCACCTGGTAACCAAGCAATTTTGTAACGTTTCATAACTAGCTCCTATTTTTTTCGTTGATTGAAAAAAAAACATGTGAAGTTTAATATACATTTTTTTCTTATTATATAAAAGAAAAAAAGAAAGTAAATTGGTGGGAATTAATTCTTATAACGATATTTTTCTGTAATGGATATTGGTCTGACTAATCGAAAATCTCCAAATCCTGTATTATCGAGGAAAAGGAACTCACGATTATCAGCATAAATCCAGCGTTCGTAAACACGCCCATCGCTCATAGGATTAGACCTTTCAACTGTAACTGGTTGTCCAAAAATAATATAAACCATACCTCTATCTGTCAGCCAACCTTCTGTATATGAACGGAAATTTTCATTAGCATATGCAATACGAAAATAATATTGCTCAAATGCTTCATTACGTTCTGTATTAGGCGTCGGATCTAAAGATTTCCAAAAATCATTAAAACGAGTAAACTTTTCATCTTCTGACTTAGCAGAGCGAATATAATTAATATCATCAGAATTTGCAACATATCTCAGTTGCCTAATGGCTTTATCCAGATCATTTAATACAAAACCACTCAAACGAGTGATAGATTTAATAGAACGTTGAGCAACTGCAAGAATATCCTTTATCTCATAATCATCATTATCATTTGGTCTTAGCGCTAATACTCTCAATGTATAATTATTTCGTGAAATTTTAGTAGGTTTCTTTACACGAATAAATAGTCTATTTGTTCCAATATCTATTTCTTTCTGAATTTTAGAACCTTGTTCAATAAGTTCATCATTTTCAAAAATTTGATAAAGAAAATCAACCTTTTGATTTGTATTTGAATAATATTCGAAAAAAACAAAGAAACCATCTCTCAATCCACCAATATTGTCAGAGATATGAGGAGTAATTTTCCATCTTCCCTTATCTTCTTCAATAGAACTGACTAAAAGCAAACCGCTCATCACATTGTCGTATTTTGCAAAATCAATAACACTCATACTTCGAGACTGAGAATATTCAGCCTTTGAGTTTTCATCACTCAAAATTGCTCTAATTTGATAGTTCCCTGGCGCTAAAGAAAGCTGCATCTGCCGGACATCAAACTTTGCTGTTGCCCCCAAAGCTATGTTGTAGTCTCTTTCAACAAGCACTCTATCATAATTTTTCGTTGCGACAGTATTACCAAGAGAATCGTAAACCGTAAGAAAAACATTGATTTTAGCAATAAAATTATCTTCAAATTTGATGAAAGTAAGTGATTGATAAGGCACCAACACATAACAATCTATTCGTGCTAAATTGGCAGAATCCCCTTTAAAAATCACAGCATCAAAGAAAAAAGCCTCTGTCCCATCTTGAATTTTAGATGAATGCGAAAATAATGCATTACTAATTAGCACTAATAAAAAGAAAACAACAACCAATCTATACATAATATCTCCCCATTCTAATCTTGATTAGATTGAGCATAGAGTTTCGAAATTGAATCGTTCATATCTCGATGATAGATATAAGTTCTGTATTCAACTGATGCGACACAATAACCATTTTCAATTGTTCTCATAGCAAAATCCGCATCATCGCCGTACTTGATATTTCTGAAACCGCCAAGATTAACTGCAACATCCCTTTTCACGAAAAAAGAGCCTCCGACATAGCATTCGTCAATATGTACCTGTTTTGAATTATCATAAAAATCAACAACATAAGGGTCGCCAATTATTTCAATACCACCATAAAGAAGATCAACTTCAGGATGCTGTAAAAGAATGTTTCGCCTGAGTTCTAAATGATTGTCCTTATATTCATCATCGGAATCCAAAAAAGTGCAGTAAAGTCCGGAAGAAGAAAGAATTCCTACATTTCTCGAAAGTGGCAACCCTTTATTTTTATGAAACAGATAACGAATTCTTGAATCACTAAAATACTTTGAACAAACATTAAAAGTATTGTCTGACGAACCATCATCAACTATGAGAAGCTCCCAATCCTGCTCCTTCTGATTAAGAACTGAAATTATTGCTCTATCTATTATATGACCTCGATTATAAGCTGTAAGAATAATCGAAAAAAAAGGAATTCTATTATTATGATAAATATACATTATCTACTAATAACAAATTTTTCGCTTAAAATCTGGTTATCTGATTTTATCTGCATAAAATAAATTCCTGATGGAAAACCGTTTGCATTCCAATTAAATGAATTTTCTCCGGCGTTAAAATAGACATTTGGTAGTTGATATATCTCTTGCCCATACGAGTTAAATATCGTAATATTAACATTTTGTGCATCAGGCAAATAAATTCTAATGTTTAGTATGTCATTCGCAGGTTGTGGAGAAATTGATAAAATCTTAAAGTCAGAATGCCTATTATTATCAACGCTTGTTTTAAGGTATGTGGATTTGAATAATCCCTCGCCATAAACGCCTGCGAATATAATAAAACCAGCATCAGTTGTGTCCCAATTAGGTATCATAACTGTTCGAACTGATTTATTGGTAGGCAAACCATTGTTGAAAGCTTCAAAATAATGTCCATAGATCGAAGAAACTAAAACTCCGGCATTCCCTGCAGCGGCAGCAACAAGGCGCGGATACCGTGGATGTTCTGCAAATTCAAAAATCTGATTGCCTGCACCAGTAAAATACTGCCAAGTTTTACCGGTATCTAAGCTTATGTATATTCCTTTTCCAATACTTGAACCATCAACTGTCAGTGAATCCACACCACAAAGTACAATAGAAGGATCTATTGATGAAGGCAAAATTGAAAGCACACGTAATCCTTCCAAACCACTGCTTTCGCGGTGCCAAGATCTACCATAATCATATGATCTTAATACTCTCCCCTGAGATGATGCGTCTCCCGATAAAAAGAGTAAATTTGAAATTTTTGAAAAAGCAACTGAACGTGTTTCAACGCTCAAAGAGGACGAATTGCAAGTAATAAAATCATTATCCGAATAAACAAAGCCTTCACTTGTATTAATCGCGGCAGCAACGAAAAATTCATCTTGATTAATAATAGTTGAAGATACTCGATATAATTGATTGGAAGATTCGCATAATATATCTTCGCTCCAATTCTCTCCACGGTTTGTTGACAATAATATCCCGCCGCGGGTGAAATGTCTGACTGCTACGAACCATTTATTGGGGTATCTTTTAGATTGATATATATCATATACCGATCGCTCATTTAACTGATATTTGGTAAAAGTTTTACCTGAATCCATACTTTCCTGATAACCGTTTCCAATAAAAGGGAAATCGATATTCTTTTGCAACACATTAGTTGGGAAACCGCTTGAAGCAACTAATATTCTGTTCGGCTCATCAACAGGAGAAAAAATTTTGTTAATATAAGGATTGACCCCATCGATTTTTACCCAGTATTGGGCATACGATATTGAGGAAAATAGGAAAAGCAAAACAGCTACAAACATTAACTTTTTCATATTCAATTTCAAAATTTGATAAACAACTACTGTAATATAGCAAAAAGTTGCGATTTATTAAAAATAGTTTAAATTAAATTCCAGTACTTCCAAATCCTCCATCACTCCTATGAGTATCAGGAAGTTCATCAACGAGTTGAAATTCAGCTTTTTCGTATCGAGCTATTACAAGTTGAGCAATTCTATCACCACGATTAACAACAAATGGTTCATCCCCAAAATTTGATAAAATAACTTTTATTTCTCCGCGATAGTCGCTATCTATTGTTCCAGGAGCATTCAAAGCAAATACTCCATATCGAGCAGCCAATCCACTACGTGAACGCACTTGCGCTTCGAATCCATCTGGTAAAGCAATAGCAAGAGAAGTCGGAACAAGTACTGTTTGCCTTGGTAAAATTATAATTGGTTCGTTTACAGCCGCATAAATATCCATTCCTGCAGAACCAGAAGTTTGATATGTAGGTAATGGCAAATCATCAAATTGATTATCTAATCGTTTAATTTGAATTTTCATTTTTTCTCAATATTATTCAACATAAAGTATTGGGTTTATTTAATCAAATTTAATGCGCTTCCAGCTTTGAACCACTCAATTTGTTGAGCATTATAGGAATGCGAAACTTCGAAACTATCTATACTTCCATCTTTGTGATGAAGAACTACTATTAACGATTTATTGGGGGCAAATTCCTTTAATCCAACAATGTCAATGGTATCATCCTCTAATATTTTATCATAATCACTTTTATCAATAAAAGTAAGTGCAAGCATACCTTGCTTTTTCAGATTTGTTTCGTGAATACGAGCAAATGATTTAACTAATATTGCTTTAATGCCCAAATATCTTGGCTGCATAGCAGCGTGTTCGCGAGACGAACCTTCACCATAATTTTCATCACCTACCACAATTGACCCTATGCCAAGCGACTTATAATAACGCTGAACTTTTGGAACTTCATCATATTCACCAGTAATTTGGTTCTTTACATAGTTAGTTCTATCATTAAAGAAATTAACAGCCCCAATAAGTGTATTATTTGATATGTTATCTAAATGCCCTCGATACCGCAACCAAGGTCCTGCCATAGAAATATGGTCAGTAGTGCATTTTCCTTTTACTTTAATTAATAGTTTTAATCCGATAAAATCGTTTCCATCCCATTTATCAAAAGGTGGAATAATTTGAAGCCTTTCAGAATTTGGATCGATTATTATTTCTTGTTGAGAACCATCTTCGGCAGGCGCTTTGTAGCCGTTTTCGATAACTTCAAAACCACGCGGTGGGAGTTCAATTCCTTCTGGTTCTTTAAGCAGAACTTCTATTCCATCAGCATTAATTAGTTTATCTTTCATAGGATTAAAATCAAGCCTACCAGCGAGCACAAATGCTGTAACAATCTCAGGCGAAGCTACGAAAGCGTGAGTGTTTGGATTTCCATCATTTCTTTTAGCAAAGTTTCGATTAAATGAAGTGATAATGGAGTTTTTTTGTTGATCTTGAGCGTTAAGTCTCTTCCACTGCCCAATGCAAGGACCACAAGCATTTGCAAGGACAACACCACCAATTCGCTCGAACATATCTATAAATCCATCTCGTTCGATAGTATAACGAATCATTTCAGAACCGGGGGTAATTGTAAATTCACATTTGGCTGATAAATTATTATCAATTGCTTGTTTGACAATAGAAATTGAACGTGTAATATCTTCATATGATGAATTAGTGCAAGAGCCAATCAACCCTGCAGAAAGTTCAACAGGCCAACCGTTTTTCTTTACTTCTTCAGCAAATCTTGAAATAGGATGAGCTAAATCAGGCGTAAAAGGTCCATTAATATGTGGTTCAAGCTCAGATAAGTTAATTTCAATTAGTTGGTCAAAATACTTTTCAGGGTCTTGATAAACTTCTTTATCAGCAGTAACACATTCGAGCATAGAACTACAGAAATCAGCAATTTCTTTTCTTCCAGTAGCAATTAGATAATCATACATTTTCTCATCATACCCGAAGATAGAAGTAGTTGCACCAATTTCTGCCCCCATATTACAAATAGTTCCTTTGCCTGTAGCAGAAATAGATTCTGCACCATCACCGAAATATTCTAAAATATAACCAGTACCACCTTTGACAGTTAGCATACCAGCAACTTTAAGTATTACATCTTTTGCAGAAGTCCATCCCGATAACTTCCCAGTCAGTTTAATACCTATTAGTTTAGGGAATTTTAATTCCCAAGGCATTCCAACCATCACATCTACTGCATCAGCACCGCCAACACCAATTGCAATCATCCCGAGACCACCAGCATTGACGGTGTGCGAATCAGTCCCAATCATCATTCCGCCTGGGAATGCATAGTTTTCAAGTAGCACTTGATGAATAATTCCTGCACCGGGCTTCCAGAAACCAATACCATATTTGTTAGACACTGATTCAAGAAAATCATAAACTTCTTTGTTTGTTTCAAGTGCAAACTCCAAATCTTTATGAGCTCCAACCTGAGCTTGCACCAAATGGTCGCAATGAACAGTTGTTGGCACAGCAACTTTATTTTTGCGAGCTTGCATAAATTGCAAAAGAGCCATTTGGGCAGTTGCATCCTGCATAGCTACACGATCGGGAGCAAACTCAACATAATCAGTCCCACGTTCGAATTCTCTTATTGAATGGATATCGAACAAGTGAGTATATAGTATTTTTTCAGCAAGGGTTAGTGGTCGCTTGATTTTCGATTTAACATAATTCATTTTTTCTGTTAATGAATTATAATGCTTGCGAAGCATATCAATATCGAGTATCATAAAACACCTATGAAAAAACTTTTAGAATTTAGTCAAAATAATTAACGTATTTATGAATATATTAATTTATTAAAATGAGGGAAAAATTAAGAATAATTATTTGTTTCTAACTAATCTGATTCCAACTAAATTATTCTGACTTTGACGGGAACTAAACCGGATAAAAGATTTAGAGTCAAGGAAACAGCCACCACGATGAATACGATGACTGCCAAAGTTTTGAATAGGATTTATTGTATCAATCGGATTATAGTCAGCATACAAGTCCCAGCACCACTCGCATACATTGCCTAACATATCATATAAACCAAAAGAATTTGGTAATTTCTGCTTACCTATTTTAGGTATTCCACCTGAATTTTCATTGAACCAAGCAGATGAATAAATATTAGCAGGCACATCAGTTTGACTACCAGCCCTGGCAAGATATTCCCATTCGGCTTCGGTGGGCAAACGCCATCCATTTGCAGTCGTATCAAAAATAACAATATTATCATTAATAAAATAAGCGGCTTTCAATCCGTCTTTTTCTGATAATCTATTGCAGAAAATAATTGCATCCAACCAATCAACATTGAATACTGGAAGAGAATTATCTTTGATTGGACTTGGATTACTCTTTGAGATAAATTCATATAATCTTTGAGTTATTTCTGTTTTTGATACTTCAATTTTTTTAGTAATGTAAATATTTCTAACAGGCAATTCATCTTCAAAACCTGTCGTGCTGCCCATTTTAAAAGAACCTGGATTTATTGTTGTAGTCTCAAAGGGTGGATATGGCAACACAGTAATATTGAATAATTCACTGGTATCTTTTCCAAAAATCAAATAAAAATATCCACTTAGAATCCGTTCATCAATAATAATTCCAATAGAATTCGCTCTCCAAAAGAGACAATCATTTTTCTGAAAAACAACGCTATCATTAAAAATTATAGCAGCGCTATCATTATAAAGTGGAAAATTTTTCCCATAAATGATTAATGTATCTGTAGGAAAAGTGATATTTTTTGAAATATTGGTTACTCTCGGCGAACCTGATGAAACAGCAAAATCGTTATTGCTATCGCAGGAATAAAGAATTAGTGCAATAAGTATGTATAAGATAATTTTCATTACAAAAAATTAATGAATTGTTAATTCAAATATAATACTTAGATGTAGATAAAACAACTTATTTCAGTAAAAAAATAGTGGGACAAAAACAGCCGCTAAATTTCATTTAATTCAGTAATACTGTGGCGTCCTATTGCTTTTTCAAGTTTTTTTCTAACTTCAAAATAATCATTAGAATTCAAAATATCTTCAGCAATTCTTTTAGCTTCAGAGTAGGTCAATGATCTTACTCTGTTTTTAAGTTCAAGAAGAAGAGATGGAGCAACGCTTAATTCATCAACATCCATCCCCACCAGTAGTTGAGTAGCAGCAGCATGTCCTGCCAATTCTCCACAAATTGAAACACTTACTCCATTTTTGTGAGCTGTCTTTATGATAAAATCAATCAACCGAAGTACGGATGGATGAAAATCATCAAAAATATCAGAAACAAGTTCATTATTTCTATCAGCAGCAAGAGTATATTGAGTTAAATCATTTGTACCTATACTGAAAAAGTCAGCAACTTTTGCTAATCCATCAGAAATAATAGCAGCAGCAGGTGTTTCTATCATTACTCCAAGAGGAATACGATTATCAAAAAGCACTTCTTCTTGTTGAAGTTCAGCTTTGCATATTTCTAATATTTTTCGAGATATTTCAACTTCGTGAAGAGAAGTTATCATCGGCAACATTATTTTCAGATTTTTATTAATCGAAGCTCGAAGCAGAGCTCGTAATTGTGTTTTAAAAATGTCCTGACGTGAAAGCAAAAAACGAATTCCTCGCAAACCTAATGCAGGATTAAATTCCTTAATTGGCAAACCTTCGACATACTTATCGCTACCTAAATCAAACACTCTAATTGTAACAGGCTTTGGAAAAGCCCGTTCACAAATTTCTCTATACCACTTGTATTGAGTTTCTTCATCTGGGAAACCTTTCAGTTCCATAACCAAGTTTTCGGATCGCACCAGTCCATAACCATCTGCACCATTAATTTCGCCTGAACGAACATCATCTAAAAAATTCACATTACCAAGCAAAGAAATCCGTTTACCATCAAGAGTTTCAGAGGGAAGTTTCGCCAGAGCACCAAGATTTCTTTTGTGTTCCTCTAATGCTTCAATTTTTTGCAAATAAACTGTTCTAATATCTTCTTTGGGTTTTACCACAACAATACCGGCAAAACCATCAACAATAATCTCAGAGCCATTTGGAATAACATCTGTAGCATTATGCACACCAATTACAGCCGGAATATCAAATGAACGTGATAAAATTGAAGCGTGTGAAGTAATTCCTCCAACCTCAGTAACTATTGCGAGGATACCGGCTTCTTTGAAATTTACAATGTCTGTAGTAGTTAAAGTTTGGGCAACAACAATTGAGTGCTGACAGTTATCATAATCTATTGATTGATCTTTGAGCGAAGCAAGAAGCTTACGTTTAATATTATCAATTTCATTAGCTCGCTCTTGCAATAAAGCATCTGAAGCATTCAGAAAAAACTTTCTTTGATTATCGAATTCAGAAACTATTGCACTTTCAACACTGAAACCATCTTTAATTTTGTTTCTAATTCCATCGTATAAAATTGGATCAGTAAGAATTAATAAATTTGTTTCAAGAATTGCAATAACATTACTACCCAAAGAACGAACTTTATGCAGGCTCTGCATAAATTGATGGACTAAGTTTGTATGAGCTTTTTCGAATTTTAATAATTCGTTGGAAATCTCTTCACTCGGAATTTTAATTGATGGGCTGATTAATGATTCTGGCTGCAATACTATTGCATTACCTAATGCTACTCCAGCTGAAGAAGGAATTCCTTTTAGTACAAACTGTTCTTTAAGTAACTTATAATCTGTTTTCCCATATATTACTTCTTGTGGAGCCATTATACCTCACCGAAACCACTCTCAAATAATTTCACAATCTCATCAATAGCTTCTTGTTCATCTGGTCCTTCTGCCCTCACTTTAATCTCACTTCCTTGTTCAGCCGCAAGCGTCATCACTCCAATAATACTTTTCCCATTGATTGCAAATTTATCTCTAATCAAAAATATTTCAGACTTAAATTTAGAAGCCAATTTTACTATACTTGCAGCTGGTCGAGTGTGTATGCCCGAACGATTAATAACTTTGACAACTTTTTCAACCATTAGTAGCAATATCCATATTCATCAATTACTATATAAAAAACTATTATTGATTAATATAAATAAAATATGTGCTTTTTGCAAGTAGAAAATATTATGTATCGTTTTTGTAACAATAATAATGTAAAAAGCAATAATAAAAATATATGAGAGACAGCTAAAATAAACAAGGAGTGAATTTCAGGATGTAATAGAAAAGTTTGAAGCAAGTAATAAAAAAACTACAAAGTGCTAAAGAAGAATTACAGTCGGTTAATGAAGAATTATATGCAGTTAATACTGAATTTCAATAGAAAAACTAAGAATTGACAAATTTAAATAACGACATTAGTCAATTTACTCAATAGAATTGATGTGAGATCTTTATATCTTGATAAAGATCTTAATAATAGAACATTTACAAATAAAATTAAACGTGTCTTTAAACTTGAAGATAGTGATATTAGAAGGTCTATTTTCCCAAAAATTGAAATTATCTACTTCATATTAAAATGAAGTAGATAATTTATTATACTAATCTTAATTAATTATTTGATTAAATAAATCCTAAATGTAAACTAATTTATTCTGGTGATTCCATACCAAATTGCGACCATTCTTCTTTTGATGGTCCATAAATACCGATAACAGGAAGTCCTGCTTGGCGCATCAAAACCGTAAGTTGTCCACGATGATGTATTTGGTGATATACTAAACCTTTCAATAAATCTCTAAATTTCCAATTTTCACCATAAATATGAAATTCTTCATCTAATTTATGGTCATCATAATTTTTAACTTTTTCGATTAAAGAATTAGAAAATTGGATGTATTTATCGATCATCGCATTAATATTTGGCGGCATTTTTTCTTGAAGGTCAAAATCTGGAAGTTGAATACCAGCCGCCTGCATCATTTCTCCAACAGTGTAAACAATGTGCCAAACCAACATCCCAAGCGTCCTCCCTTCTGGATAGACTTTTTGAATTAAAGCCTCATCCGGAATTAACTGTAACAGCTTAATAGTAGCTGAACTCTCTTGTGTCCAGTCTGAAATAAAATCATTTAGTGTAGAATACATTTTACTAATACCTTATGTTTATTGAGATAATTCTTTATTTTCTTTGTCATTGTTCGTTTCTTGTATGGATTCATTAGACAAAGTATGATCCAATACGTTTGACAAACTATCATTAGAAATTTCTGAGCTATCTGCTTGGCTTTCATGATTATGTTCAAAGTGCAGATGCCACCCATTTATCATTGACTTAAAATTGGAAGAAACTGTTTCGCCGTGCGTTGCAAGATAGATATGACCGATAAAGAATAAATTCAAAAAGAAACCAATTGTAATATGAAGCAACGCCATAGGCCAGACCCCACCCATTCCCATAATCTGTTCGGGAGCAAGTTCAGGAAACATAAGTAACCACCCAGTAATGATAATACCCGGCACAGCCAAAAACATTATTAAAAAATAAGTTAGTCGTTGAAGTGGATTGAATTTATTTTCAGGAGTAGTCTCGAATGGATGTGGTTCACCTTTGAATACACCATAAAGATAATAACGCATTTGCTTAAGATACATTTCTTTTGCACCTCGTAATTGAGGTATATACTGTTTGTAGTTTCGAGTTTTAATATTAAAAAATAGATAATAAAGAAACACAACTGAAAGCAAAATACCACAAACATTATGAGTAACAATCGCATATTCAAATGGCATCAATAAAGAACTTGTATCTGAATATTGCATACTGACACCAGACAATATCAATAGAAAGAACAGAATTGCATTTATCCAATGCCAAAAACGTAACCAACGTGGATACATATATACTTTGCGAACAGTACTCATACTTTTTTCTCCGCAATTTTTTTACGTTTTAAACTAAAATAAGCACGAAGAGAAGCGTGAATTATAATACCTAATAAAGTGAGAACAAAAATTGCAATACTAACCAAATTTAAATATAGGTTTCTTGTTACACCAATAACATACGCATCGGAAAGAATAGTTCCATTGATAAAACCATATTTCTCACGTGATAGCGATTTTTGATGACGATATAGTGTATTCATAAGCATTGAATTCATAGAATGACAAGTTTCGCAGCGCTTTACAGTTTTCTCCGGTGGCAAAATATCGTGTGAACGATTAGGAGGTTCGATTGAAGAATGACAATCAATACAACGCACTCTATCCCAATGTGAGCTAATACGTGGCAACCAACGATGTGCTTTTTCAACAGTTGCAATACCATATTTGTTCATCATTGATTCGTCAGAGTGACAGGCAACACAATAGACCATTTTATTATTCACAACAACATTAAATTTCATTCCTGATTTTGTGAAAACCGCACTTGGGATATCAGGAACGTGTTGGATATTATGTTCGCCGTGGCAATAGGTGCAATTCGGTGCATCTAAATTTCCACTCAAAAGAGATTTTCCGTGTACACTTTGAATATATTCAGTTGATACTTCACTATGGCAGGAATTGCATACATTATGAATATTAAAATGATTAATTCGAGACTCTGGGTGTGAAGCCTTTTGAAGGTTATGAGTACCATGGCAATCCACGCACATAGCAGCTTTTGTATTTCCAGCTAATAATGCTGACCCGTGAACGCTCTTTTCATAATTAATCAATGAGTTAGCATACTGGCTCGAAATGAAAGTAATATGTAAATGGCAGGATAAACATAATTTTTCTTGATTTAATTTTCTTTGTAATTCTGAAATTTGATTACCTTTTGTGATTGGTTGCTTATGACAATAAATACAAGTAGGTGCATTGGGATTGTGAGCAACATATTGAATTGAGTGTTCAGATTGTAGATGCTCTTTTTTTACATCTGAATGGCATTTACCACAAAATTCAGTTGAATTGGTGAAATGAAGTGGAGAATTTGGGTTACCAGGACTTTGAATATTGTGAGAACCATGACAACCTACGCAATTAATATCTGGACCGCCTTTACTCCCAGTAGCTTTTGCCATAGATGGGTGCCAAGGATGTTTACCTATTAGATTTGAGTGACAATTAGCACAATTGACACTCAAATCACCTTCTTTGTGAGGTATATCATCCGCTTTGAAACCAACATGACAATTAATACATAGCATTTTTGAATGTACAGAACGAGCAAGCTCAAATTTTCGCACATGAAGTTTCACTTTTCGACCATTTTTTTCCATATAAATATCCGGATCACTATGGCAGCTAAGGCAATCATCATTAGATTGTGAATTCGTGTTTTGTACACTAAAAGATACTATGTAGAGGAAAGCAAATAAAATAGGTAAATATTTAAACATCTTATATTATCTCTTGTTCAACATTTTGAAAAAAGTAGGTAGCAATTGCTTGCTACCTACACAGAAAATATTATTCACTTTTAAGAGTAGTAAGCCATTCAGATAATATTCTTAATTCTTCGTCACCACCTTTAAACTGTGCGGGATGCTTTTTGCCTTTTAAATCAGTTTCTTTTTTCAGATACTTTGCAAAAAATTCAGCATCTCCTTCAACTGATGCATTTGATAAATCAATTGCACCTGATTTTTTCTTAGAAGCAATACCAAGTGAATTTACAGAATGGCACATATCGCATTTCTGTTCTGTAAAAATTGTTTTACCATCTTTTGCTTCTTGTGCATTTACAGAAACATTAAATGATGCAACAGCGATAAATGCGATTGCTGCCAATGCTAAGAATAAATGTTTGATTTTCATATGACCTCCTTTTGAGAAAAAGTTATTTATATAACCTAACGAATTAACGAATTAATAATAAATTAGTTTCATTTTTATATTGCAATTGTTAGAGTATTTTCAATTGGATCGAATACAGAATTATACTTTAATAAAGAAGGGACATCACCAGAAGCACTTCCTTTATCTTTTAGCGAACCATCAGAAGAATAAAATTTTGCGCTATGTGCTGGACAAAAAATATCTCCTCCCGGTGAAGATGGCAAAACAACTTGTGCACCAGCATGTCTGCAAATTGAATCAAGAACAACAAATTTATTTTGTTCAATTCTGAAAATGATTAATGGATTACCATTATTAACTGGTTTGTTGTTTTTATCGCGAACAATGACCATTATCATTCCACCTACACTGCTTAAAGTTGGATAGTCAGAAATTTTCAGAACTGGATAATTTTCTGGTTTTGGTTGCTCTGGTGGCGCAACTGTCTCACCATCATTGTCGCAAGCCGCAATAATTGAACTTAAAACACAACCGCACAAACTTATTCCCGCAATTTTTGCCGATTTTATCAAAAATTCTCTTCTATCATTATTCATTCCCATTGCTGTCACCTCCTAATAGAAAATATGTAATTGAAAAGCGAATTGAGAATTATACTTATCAACGTGGTCACGGTCAAAAATTTTGTATTCAGGAATCAACGCTATGTAAGGTAAAAGGAATATTTTAGCTCCTAATGTATATCTATTAGCGTGATATTTTGGATTGCCTGAAGTTTTCATTTCTGTATTGCCACGTTCAAAACGAAGATAAGCATAAGCAGGTTCAATTACCTGATAATTAAATTCAACAGTAAAATTATTAGTTATTCTTCGCTGCGACAATTCTGTTCTCATATATTCTGTCATTACTGCAAATTTCCCGAGAACACCAAAATGAAAGAAAATACTCGAAGTTGTTAGATAATGATTCCCAAAATATAATCCATCGTCCATTTTAAGCGTGCTATTGAAGAAATGGGTAGCACCAAGAAAAGAAGTCAGTCCAGTTCCAAAGTCAGGTGGATGCAAAGTAACTTTTGCGAGTCCTGATAACGTATTGTCTTTTACAAAGCCATTAGTCATTTCTGACAAATTTTTTGAATCGAATACACCTAACGACACATCTGCCCATTCAAAAGGCTCATAATCAAGTATAGCTCCTAATTCAAAGTAATCGCAAGGAATTGTTGGAGGCGTCAGAGTTTTTGTAACTACTTGACGAGTCATAACTGTATGATCGTCCCAGTCTGTTCCAATTGTTGCTTGCACCATTCCAATACGCAAAGATGGAAGTTTTTCAAATGGATGAAGAATAATACTAGCAGTATATGGAGTCTGACCGGGATAACGTTTTTTATTCTCAATTTCGTAAGCTAAATTGTAAGAGCCTTCTAAAATAACTCCGTCAATTGGTGTAATTGTTAAATAAGGGGTCAATATCATCAACATATTATCTCTTTTGGTTCCATAAGGATCAGGATAGTGAATGGTATCCTTAACATTTGGGTCAAATAAGTTGTCGTAAACCACAATTTTATTTTTTGTAGTAGGCCACCGAGCAGATTGATAACGGAAATCAAGTCCGAACATAACATTATCAGTAAAAAGAGTATTGCTTTCCCTTATTGCATCGTACACAGGATTAATTCCAAGATCTTCGGGTTTAATTAAGGCGATATCGCTGAACGACATCCAACCGGACATATTGCGTTGCAACCCCATATTAGGTGCAACGTGGCAATTTTGACATTTTGTGCCGAACGACTGCAATATAGAATATTGCGGTCGGGCATTCGCTACATCAAATATAATAATCAACAATAAAATTGTTATCACTAATCTGTTCATAAACATCTCTTTAAATTGCACAAAATGTAGAATGAAAAATAATTTAAAATATAACCAAGATTAAAATAAGAACTTATAAAACTAAAGGCTGCAAAATACTTTGCAGCCCCGAAATATAATGAGACACTATTTCTTCAAATAATCTAAACCGTTTTTCAAAATTGCAAGTGTCAATGCAGGATTATGTGCACCATTTGAGCGATCTTTTGCAATATACAAATAATTCAATAACACATCACCATCGGAACGAGGAATAACTCTTCTTTGTCCAGCAGCTTCGAGTTTTGCATATTCAGCAAGAACATTATAGTCTGCATCACCAGGGTTACCAGCAGTAGCGATCAATAATCCTTTGTCAATAAGTAATTGACGGTATTCAGCAAGTAAAGTTTTAATTTCATTAGTTTTAGTTGTAGGAATACCTGATGGATGGCAGCTCTTGCAAGATTCAATAGTACTCATTTGAGCAACAGTCATCTTGAATGAGTGTCCACCAGCAGTAGGTGCAGTTGGATTGCTACCCATATGGCAGCTAACGCATCCTTTTGCAAGAACACTGTGAGGATTGCTTGTTGGATATGTTTCTGGACCATCAATCAAATTCAAGCCTTTGCCAGCAAATACATTTGCTACTGTACCATAGTGAGGACCAAATCTCGAATACATAGCAGTTGAGCTTGCAGCTGTTAATGTATCGAAGTCAGGACTATTTCTCGTATAAGAACGAGCTTGATGGCAAGTAGCGCAGAGATTACCTGTTTTGAAATCAACATTTCCATCAGCAGCTGAACCTTTGTAAATCAGAGTAAATGGTTCTGTAACTCTCAAAGTATAGTCAGTTGAGTCAAGATTTTTGTGAATACTATGACAAGTTTTGCAGTCAATAGAAGTGATTCCAGTCTGCCCCCAAGTTTTTGAGGCGGTCATTTTACGAAAGCCATCTCCATTGTGGCAATCACCACAACCAGCACGACCTGCAGTGTAAGTGTAAGTTTCGCCTGTTTTATGTAGCGAATAGTTGAATTGAGCAAATGCAAGATTTGTTGCAGTGGCATTATCAGAATGGCAAACTGCACAAGCAACGCTTGCATCTTTACCATCTTTGCCGTCTTTGCCATCCTTGCCAGCTGGACCTTGTGGACCTGCGGGTCCTTCTGGACCTTCGCAAGCAGTCATAAATAATACAAATGCTACTACTGAAAGAATAGAAAATAATTTTTTCATAATAACTCCATAATAGTGAATGGAAAATAACTTCTTGTTTCAAATATAAATATTTTTAATTTATTAAACAAAATAAATATTAAAAAAAAATTAATCAATTATTCAATCGCTACTACTAAACATTATACATATCGATATGTTTTTTAGACTACTTAATATGATACATATTTTAACAATTAAATTAATTAGAAATTAATTATTTTTCATCGATTTTAATTTAATCTAAAAGGAAATAAGTATATTTTATTTAATCTTTGGATATGAAACAATTTTTTCTAATTCTCGTAAAGATATTTAATGAATCGTTATTTTATAATAAAAAGGAAATACATATGAGAGGAAAACTACTATTACTTACCGTATTATCAATGTGCATTTACACAAATGGCTTTGCTTTTCAAACAGAGAATTTGCCGAGTAATGACACAACAAATGTTTTGGAAGAGAACGACTTTTTTGAGGATGATAATGGAAAAAATCCAATCATAGACATCTTCACTTCTGCATTAAGATTTAAACAATATAAACCATCGAAAAAACTAAGATTAAATTTCTACAATAATTCTCCAACGATAAATGTAGGTTATGGAATAAGCAATCATTTTTATGAAAGAAATTCATTTACATCGAAAATTAATAATAATGGAATAATTGACATCAAACTTGGTTCAACTGATTTACACAGAGTTACTTCAAATGTAGTTGAATATGATAATGATTATTTATCATTTAGTTCTGCTGAAAACAAATTAAATTACAAGGAAAACGATAATAGTAATAATTATATGGACTTACGACATATTAAGCTTGGTTTGAATAATGCTGACGGTTATGGTTGGAATTTTGGAGGAAATTCACATTTAGTGCTATACCATAGTTCGGGAATTAATTGGAATAGTTTATCATTTGATAACAATATTGCTGACAGTGTTTCAATTAATTCAACTAAAATTTTTGGCAAACAATTAAGATATGGTCGCGGTTTTGCTGGTGGGATAAAGTTATTTATCATTAACGGTGTTGCAATTTCTGCTGAATATGAACAAACTATGACTTTTCCACGTCATTTGTTCTGGAAAGATTTCGGATCGTTTATTATTGAAACAATAGCTCAGGAATTATCCAACAACTTCGTAGATGAAGTACTTGATAGTTCCCCAAGTTTTGCACCAGTCATACATTTTTTGCTCAAAAATGGTATCTCTTATGGATTTTATGAACTTTACAAAGACAAGATGAATTGGCCATTCAAAACAGTTCCACCACTAATGAACAAAACTTACAAAATTGGAATAGATTTTATTTTATAAGTATATTATTCATTTACTTAAAAAACGAGGATTTGCTGACTCAAAGCAAATCCTCGTTTAATAAAAAATCTTTTTATTTTTATTATGCAATTTTTGATTTCTTAGATATTATTTCAGCAAAAGATTTTTTTAAAACTACTTCCTCATTGATCACTACTTTTTTAATGTTCTTTTGGTTCGGAATTTCAAACATAATTGGTAACATAATTTCTTCAATAATTCCTCGCAAAGCGCGTGCACCGGTTTTTCTTTCACGAGCAAGTTTCACGATACTTTTTAAAGCATCATCTGTAAATTCAAGTTCAACATTATCCATAGCCAGAAGCTTTTTATATTGTTTTATTATTGCATTTTTAGGTTCCGTTAAAATATTCATCATTGCTTCATCTGACAACTCTTCAAGCGGAGCAATTATTGGTAGCCTACCTGTCAGCTCCGGAATAAAGCCAAATTTTACCAAGTCTTCTGGCTCAGTATGTTTTATCAAGTCTAATTTTTCTTCGACTTTTTCAGTTGCTTCTGCGAGAAAACCGAGTGTTTGCTTTTGCATTCTACGAGCAATAATTTTTTCAATTCCTTCAAAAGCACCACCACATATGAATAAGATATTTCGAGTATCAAGATAAATCAGCGATTGTTCAGGGTGCTTGCGACCACCTTTGGGTGGAATACCTGCGCGGGTGCCTTCGAGAATTTTCAGTAAAGCTTGTTGCACCCCTTCCCCACTCACATCACGCGTAATACTTGTAGATTCACTTTTTCGAGCAATTTTATCAATTTCATCAATATAGATAATACCTCTTTCTGCTGCTTTTATATTATAATCAGCGTTTTGAACTAAATTTAGTAGAACAGTTTCAACATCATCTCCAACATATCCGGCTTCAGTAATTGTAGTAGCATCTGCCATTGCAAATGGAACATTAAGTATCTTAGCTAATGTTCGAGCAAGTAATGTTTTACCTGTTCCTGTTGGACCAATCAGAAGAATATTGCTTTTTTCAAGCTCTACTTCAGTATCAAATTCATCTAAATTAATTTTAAGTCTTTTGTAATGATTATATACAGCAACAGAAAGTACACGTTTAGCATACTCTTGCCCAATAACATATTCGTCGAGTTTTGATTTAATTTCAGAGGGTTTAGGTAGTTCTTGTTCATTTGTTGAATAAAAATCTATTTCGTTTTTACGAACAATTTGCATAGATGTTCGGACGCACTCATCACAAATAAATACACCATCCTGCCCTTCGATAATAGTTTTGACTAAATATGCAGGTGTCCCACAAAAGGAACAATGAATTTTATTTTTTTGCTTGTTATTGGACATTTTCACTCATTATTTAGTAAATAAATAAAATGCAAAATTAATAAAATATAAAGTTTTATCATAACATTATTAATATCAATCAGGTACTACAATAACCTGTATACTATTTTTTTGAGTTCGAATTTTTATCCACTTCTCTATATTATGAAGCTCGCTTTTAGTCTTTCTTTCATTGTCAGTTCTAATAATAAATAAATTATGCTTAAATTTTGAGCCATCAATGTTGAAAAAATAATTTTGAGAAAACGAGATTGTTTTAATTTCTGGGAATAAAACATTCATTTCTTTAATAATATTAGAACCAATTTCATTAATCTTAATAAGAGAGTCTATATTTTTTTCTTTTTCTGAAAGCAAAGCTTTAAGTTTATTAATTTCAACTTGATATTTATTCATTTCATTAATACTTGAACTGGTTTCATCGAAAGAAAAACCTTGTTTTATCTCAATTTTGGCTTTTTCAAGTTCGAAATTTTTCAAATTATTAAGAATAATTTTTTTCTTTTCGCCAGTAACAGAACTACCTACATAAGTAAGTACAATTGTTTTTTTGAAGCATCAACATTGCTTCGAAGCAAGTAACTACCATCTAATATGCTTATGCTACTAATAAATCTAGAAGCATTTGTTTTTTATCATATTGAAAACATCCGGAATAAATCTCAAAATATCTTTGAAACTGATATTTATATGTTTTTTTGTCTCTAAGAATAGCAATAAGGATAGAATGAAAAAATATAACATATGAGGAACAGGTATTAACAATGGCTGATTTATAATCCCAATTACAATAAAACTAAGAAGCCAAAACACTAGTGAAATAGACATAATTTTCATTGTTTTAGTGGGCTGATTGAAAGCAATCAAAACAGACCCAAGTATTGTAAAAGGCAAACCAATCGCTACAAATGAAAGCAAATTAAAAAAAGGAATAGCTAAGTAATATTTTTCCGGCAAAAACCATTTAATAAATAAATCAGTCAGACCTAAATTCAACAAAATAATCGTAAACATATTAAAAAATAAGATATACGACAAAGCTTTTGTTGCCATATCAAATAAAGAATTAAAGTCGTTTTTAGCAATTTGACGGACAGCTGCAGGATAAATCAGTCCATTTGCTGCATTTACAATTTCCTCAAATGCTCTGAATAAATTTTTAGCAAGAAAATATATTCCTACAATTTTAGTTTGGAAAAAATATTGAATAAGATAAACATCTAATTGACGTGGTGCAAGATGAATAGCACTGGTTAGAGTATATGGAACTGAAAAGTTAATTATTTCTTTTAGCCGAGTTTGTCCTTTGAGTCTGAAAGTTAATTCATTTTTAATATAAGATAAAGCTACCAAAGAACTAATGAGAGTTCCAATTAAATAGATATAAACAAGTTCATTGAAAGTAAGGAATCTCTTATAAAAAACGACAGATAAAGTAGCAAAGGTCATTACTCCGAAATACATAGCATTTGTAAAAAAAAGACGCCGCATATTCGTATCACGATAGAATATTTTTATTGCATACGTCCGTGGAATATTAAAAAATGTTAATATTATTAAAAATTCAAATACTTCAATTAACCTGGGTTCATTAAAAAATACACTTAATGGATTTCCAAAAAGAAGCATTAATAATGATGCACCTAACGTAATTGTAATATGAAAAGAACCAACAACAAAATTAATAAATCCTCTGTCGTGTTTTCTCTGACCAAATTGTATCAAATTTTGCAGAGCAAATGAATCGCTAATAATAAAAATCCAGTTGAAAATTGTAATTAATAATGCAAACAGCCCCATTTCTTCGGGCTTCATTGCGTTGAACTGAACAATTGTAACAATTCCGTAAATAACGAACAAAAATTTATCAGCAACAGACCAACTGACTGTATCGATGTGTTCTTTTAGTCTCATTTGTTATAACGTTTTTTCCACAATTTTTCGAGTCGTTCTTTGATTAATTTTTCTCTTCCCTGTTCAGTAGGATAATAAAATACTTGAAATGCATCTGTGTCGGGGAAATAATTTTCTTCGACAAAATGATTTTCGAAATCGTGAGGATATTTATAATTAAGAGAATAGCCTTCTTGTTTCATCAATTTTGTAGGTGCATTTCGCAGATGAAGCGGAACAGATGTATTTACTCCACTTTTTATTGATTGGAGCGCTTTATTGATAGCAATATAAGAAGCATTAGATTTTGGAGCCGATGCCAGATAAGTAGCCCCCTGAGCCAAGTTTATCCTACACTCAGGTAATCCAATAAGATTGACAGCCTCGAAGACGCTTATTGCAAGAGTAAGTGCAAATGGGTCAGCGTTGCCTATATCCTCGCTGGCAAATACAACCATTCTTCGTGCGATAAACTTTGGATCTTCGCCTGCATCAAGCATTTTTGCCAACCAAAAAATTGCTGCATCAGGGTCCGAACCTCGCAATGATTTAATAAACGCAGAAATTGTATCGTAATGATTTTCTCCATTTTTGTCGTACTTAGGTATTTTTTTACTTATTACGAGTTCTATGTTTTGCTTATCAACGATAATTGTCTTAGAACTTTTATTAGATTTGACTATTAGTTCTAATATATTGAGTAGATTTCGTGCGTCACCTCCTGCAACTTTCAAAAGAAGTTTTTTATCAGCAAATTTAAAATCATACTGTTTCAATATTTCGTCTTCATATATGGCTCTGTCTAATATTTTTTCTAATGCATCATCATCAAGTTCTTTCAGATGGTAAACATTGCAACGACTAAGCAAAGCTGAATTTACTTCAAAAGAAGGATTTTCAGTAGTAGCACCAATTAGAGTAATTAATCCGGTTTCTACTGCGTGAAGAAGAGCATCCTGTTGATTTTTATCAAATCTATGAATTTCATCAATAAATAATACGGTAGGCTTCCCGTGCTTTTGATTAATTTTAGCCTTTTCTATAACAGCCCGAATATCTTTCACTCCTGATTCGACAGCAGAAATTCTAATGAAATCAGCTTCATAATATTGGGAAATAAGTCGAGCAAGAGTTGTTTTTCCACTTCCAGGTGGACCCCAAAAAATCACAGAAGCGATTTCCTTGTTCTCAATCAATTTTCTCAAACTACCAAAATTGCCAATAATATGCTCTTGACCAAAGAATTGCTCGATGGATTTGGGACGCAAACGCTCAGCTAATGGTGGCGGTGATTTTTTCTGATCGTTCTGTTGTTCGAACAGTTCGTTCATATATTATCATTATAAAAAATAATTCAAAAGTAAAATTAACAATTAATATTTAACTTATAAAATAAAACAAAAAATATTTGCAATTATTATTCCTTATTCAATCATTTTTGATTTTCTTTCTCAAATGCAGTAACTTGCAATTATTTTAATCGCAAAAGATAAAAATGAAAAATAATTATAGCATTAAGTTTTGGCTATTAAACGCTGTTCAAATGATAGAGCGGCTCGCCTACTGGATAACAATAATACAAATACCTATCTACATTGCTCAAAAAGATGTGCCTGGTGGACTTCATTTTGCTCAAACTACAAAAGGACTAATTTTTTTCTGGTGGGCATTAGTTCAAAATTTAACTCCTGTTTTTTGGGGTGCAGTATCAGATAAAATTGGACAAAAGCGTTCGCTCTTTATTTCCTCGATTGTGATAATAATTGGATATTGTCTATTAGCAACGCAAAGAGAGTTTCTACTGTTTTTATTTGGAACACTTGTATTAGGTTTTGGGCTTGGTTCTTACAAACCAGCAATACAAGGTTGGATTGCAAAAGAAATAGAAGGAAGAAATACATCATTAGGTTGGGGTATATATATCTTTCTTGTTAATTTGTCAGTATTTGCTGGACCAATATTATCGATATATCTGAAAAATATTTCCTGGCAAGCAGTTTTCTTTGGTTCAGCTATAATTTTTTCTTTGAACCTTATATTGTTATCTTTCATTAAGTATAATTATTCTGAAATAATAAGAAATAAACAAATATTCAAAGAATTGTTTCAAGTTATAATAACTCCTAAAATTATCTTTTTTATTTTAATAATGTCGGGCTTTACAATAACATATATGCAATTTTATGAAACATTGCCTAATTATATTTTTGACTGGTCAGATACTTCATCAATTGCCAAATACCTACCTGATTTTATGACCTCAGAAACTGTTCGTGGTCGGATGATAGCATATGAATGGATATATAATTTAAATTCAGGGCTTGTTGTGCTGCTGGTGCTCGTAATGGCTAAGATTACAAATAAAATTAAAATCACTCGTACTTTAACTTTTGGGATATTATTTGCTGGGCTGGGATTATTTGTTGCAGGGTATTCTCAAAGCGGTATCTTTTTGGTATTTGGAGTTGTATGCTATACACTTGGGGAATTAACTGTTAATCCGAAATTCCCAGAATATATTGCAAACATTGCACCTAAAACAAATAAATCATTATACTTAGGTATAATGAATATTTCGTGGGCAATTGGACTTGCAGGAGGAGGACTTATTGGAGGATGGCTGTATAAACATTATGCAGAAAAAGCATACTTTGCTAAAATTCTGCTAGAAAATAAAGGAATTAAAGGCATTCAACTACAAGATGCCTTCATAAAAGCACAAGAAGTAACTGGAATGAATGCCGCAGAGCTTACAAATCATCTATGGCAAATTCACAATCCAAGTGTTATTTGGTACCCTTTTTTAATTCTCAGTATCCTGTCAGTTATTGGAATGAACTATTATTCAAACAAGTATGACAGATAATAGTGAATTAAATCACTTTGTAAAAAGAAAGTATTTTTATAATTTGTAAATTTACATTTACTGCAAATTATTTGTTTATAAATATATGGCAAGAGAAATGAATTACAAGTATCTGAATCGTGTTTTTGCTGGTTTATCCTTTGCTTTAGCATTCATTACGTATGTGCTTACTGTGCAACCGAGCGTTCCGTTCTGGGATTGCGGAGAGTTCTCCGCAGCATCGGTATGGCAACAGGTGCCACATCCACCGGGTGCACCACTTTTCTTAATGGTTGGGAAAGTATTTCACACTCTTATTCCTTTTGGAGATGAAGGGTGGCGAATTAATATGGTGTCTGTGGTTGCAAGCGCCTTGACAGTGTGGTTATTATATCTAATCACAGTAATGGCAATTCGAAACTTTTATAAAAAAGAAAATGATAATTTTGCAAGTGCCTTTGCAATTTATGGTTCGGCATTCATTGCAGCTGCTGCATATACTTTTAGCGATACTTTCTGGTTTAATGCTGTAGAATCTGAAGTGTATGCTTCTTCTTCGTTGTTTGTGGCTATAGTAGTATATTTAATGATGCGTTGGAACGAAGAAGCCGATAATCCCGGAAATGAAAAATACCTACTTATTATTGCTTATCTCATTGGTTTGTCTACTGGCGTCCATTTATTAAGCATACTTACGATTTTTTCTATAGTTCTACTTGTTTATTTTCGTAAGTACACTTTTAAATTTTCTACATTTATTTTGGCTGGAATATTATCAGTTGTAACTTTCTTCATTATTTATAATTTAATTGTTCAGTCCATTCCGGCATTTTTAGCAGGACACACACCTGGACGCAATGAAGCTTCAGAATACAGTATTAATAACTCTGTTGCTCTTCAAGCACTGGCAATAATTGCAATTTTGGCAATAATTTATGGTTTTTATTATTCGATGAAAAAAGGCAATCAAATATTAAGATTGATAACTTCAAGCATTCTTCTTATGCTGATTGGATACACAACTTATACTCATATCTTGTTACGTGCAAATGCTAATCCTCCTATGAACGAAAACGAACCCAAAACATTCACCCAACTTTCTTCCTATATTGGTCGCGAACAATATGGACAAGCTCCATTCTGGCCAAGACGCTATCAAAGAGAAGACAGATTTATTTACAGATACGAGTTGCGAGATGATGCTGGAAACTATGTTTATGGAAAATGGGAACCCCCAACATACGAAACAGTTCCTCGTTCTGATGGGACTATGATAAATGTGCCGAAATTCACAAAAATAAATACTGCTGGCGAATTAGCATATCTTTGGAAATATCAAATTAATCATATGTATATCCGATATTTCTTCTGGAATTTTGTCGGTCGGATGAGCGATGTGCAAGATGCCGGAGTTGCTTGGTTTAACTATGATAAGAAAGACTACGAAACATTGAATTATAAATCTGGTTATAAAGATGAGTTTCCTGTTAGATTTTTTGCTTTGCCATTATTATTTGGATTAATTGGACTATATTTCCATTACGCAAAAGACAAAAAAATGGCATTTATTTATATTATTATGTTTTTGATGATGGGCGTACTTGCTGCAATTCAGCAAAATCAACAGGATCCACAACCAAGAGAACGTGATTATTTCTATGCCGGTTCCTTTATGGTCTTTGCAATGTGGATAGGTTTTGGTGCATTTGCATTGATTGAATGGATTTCGAAAGAAAAGATCAAAAATGCTTTTGTAATTCCTATCATTATTGCAAGTATGTTGCTTGTACCATTTAATATGGCTGTCGGAGGCTGGAAAATACATTCCCGTGCAGGAAATTATCTGCCTTTTGATTATGCATATAATATTCTACAGTCTTCTGAAAAAGATGCAATAATTTTCACAAACGGCGACAATGATACATTCCCTGTTTGGTATTTACAAGATGTTGCTGGTGTTAGACGCGATGTCCGAGTAGTCAATCTCTCGCTTGCGAATACGCTTTGGTATATAGACCAACTAAAGAACAGAGAACCTTGGGGTGCTAAGAAAATACCTTTATCTTTCCCTGACAGTCAAATTCAAGGAAAGGATGAAAGCGATGAAGACGCTCTTACATATGAATTCGGAGATGCCCGACAGGTAGAAATTCCAGTAAAAAAAGAGATATTAGCTAAATATACCGACAAGAATGATGTAATTGAATCTGGTAAGATGAGTTATTCTTTTGTTGGAATGCCTCAGCAAGGTCGGGATGGAAAAACTACTTATATTTTTAGAGTTCAGGATTTAGTCATAAACGATATTCTTAAACAAACACGTTTCGAAAGACCTGTTTATTTTTCAACTACTGTTGGTGGTGGCGATGTGTTTGTTGGTCTTGACGATTTTCTGCGATTAGAAGGAATGTTGTGGCGAATTTGTCCCGTTAGAAAAAGTGATATGAAAACAGGTGATCTTGAAGTTGATATTACAGAAAAATGCTTACTGAATTATGACAACTCAAATAATTATCACAAAGAACCAAATTACGGATTTAAATTCCGCAATCTCAACAACCCATCAGTTTTCTACGATGAAGTTCATAGAAGATTAATGGAAAGCTACAGGATTCTTTTCTATCAAGTGGCTGATAAATTAATTGAACGTAATGAAAAAGAACGCGCTAAAAAGCTCTTAGATAAAATGAACGAACTAATTTCACCCGTTCAATTCCCGATGGTTCTTGAATCAGAAAGCAGATTGATTAGAACTTACGAAAAATTAGAAGATAAAGAGAATTTACGTAAATATGCTCAAAGCTGCCTGAACTCTTGCTTAGAATTAATTGATAAAGAATATTTAAAACCTGAATATGTTCGTTGGGAGATTATGGGTAGGCTTTATGGTCCTTATAAAATTGCTGCAGATATGTATGAAATATTAGAAAACATTAATGGAGCAAAGGCAATATTAACTCGATTTGAAAAGCAGGTAGAGGCATACAAAAATTCGATGATAAATATGGGCTATTCGCAAAACGAAATTAACATCTTAGATCAAAATCTTGCTGATACAAAAGTCAGAATAGATTATATGCATATTAATATTTTAGTAAAACAGAACAAACTCAAAGAAGCATACGACGAAGCCAATAAGTTACTTGCTAATTACAGAAGTCAAGAATCGATTGTCTATAAATATGCATCTATGTTTTTAAGCAATAAAATTGATGAGATTGCTGCCAAGATGGGATTAGTTGCAGACAAAAAAGATACTAATATAATAATGAAAAATCCAACTGTTCAATAATTTGTTAAACTGAAAAATAATGGAATATGAAAAAAGAATTCTCAAAGGCATATAACCCAAAAGATGTTGAAACTAAATGGTATGAAAATTGGATTGAAAATGGGATTTTCAATGCATATGAAAATACTGATAAAAAGCCATATAGCATATTAATGCCACCACCAAATGTTACGGGAATACTTCATTTCGGGCATGTTCTTAATATCACTTTGCAAGATTTGTTTATTCGATTGAAACGAATGAATGGATTTGAAGCATGCTGGTTTCCCGGAACAGATCATGCCGGAATAGCAACTCAGTCGAAAGTTGAAGCTGAACTGCGTAAGGAAGGATTAACACGATATGATTTAGGTCGTGAAAAATTTGTTCAAAGAGTTTGGGAATGGAAAGAAAAATATGGCGGTATTATTCTTAAACAAATTAGAAAACTCGGGGCATCTTGTGATTGGAATAGAACGCTTTTTACAATGGACGACAGTGCTTCAAATGCTGTAAAAGAAGTATTTGTTCGTTTATTCGACGACGGTTTGATTTATAAAGGCAAAAGGATAATCAACTGGTCTCCCCTTGCTCAGACCGCACTAAGCGATGAGGAAGTTGAATTCCGAGAGGTGAAAGAATATCTCTATACTCTCAGATATTATTTTCCAGATAACAAGAACTTTTTGAAAGTTGCTACAGTAAGACCTGAGACAATATTTGGTGATACAGCAGTTGCAGTTAATCCAAATGATGAACGATATAAACACTTGATCGGTCAAAAGGTTCGCGTTCCTCTTACAAATAGATATGTCGATATTATTCCTGACGAATACGCTGATCCTACTTTTGGTACCGGATGTGTGAAAATCACGCCAGCACACGACCCAAATGACTTTTTAGTTGGCGAACGACATAATTTAGAAATCATCAATTCTATTAATGCTGACGGAACACTAAATGAAGCTGCTGGTGAATTTGCAGGTCTTGAACGTTTTGAAGCCCGAAAAATCATTGTTGAAAAGTTAAAAGAAAACGACTTAATTGAAAAAATCGAAGATTATACCCATAATGTTGGCTTTTCTCAGCGCGGAGGAGAACCAATTGAACCATATCTTAGCGATCAGTGGTTTGTACGGATGAAGCCACTTGCTGAAATTGCGTTGAAACCTGTATTAAATGGAGAGATTAAATTTCATCCAAATCACTGGGTAAAAACTTATGAACATTGGATGAATAATATTCGTGATTGGTGTATTTCCCGCCAATTATGGTGGGGGCACCGTATCCCGGTTTACTATGCTCCTGATGGTAGATACACAGCAGCCCGCGATGAAAAAGAAGCACGTCAAAAATTAGGCATAGAGGATAATATTCTTTTAGTCCAAGATGAAGATGTGCTCGACACTTGGTTTTCGTCGTGGCTATGGCCTCTTACAACAATGCGATGGCTTGTTGACGGAAAAGAAGATAATGAAACTTTAAGAAAATTTCTACCTACTGATTTGCTTGTAACTGCGCCCGATATTATCTTTTTCTGGGTTGCAAGAATGATTATGGCAACAATGTATTTCAAAAACACAATTCCGTTTAAAAATGTATATTTTACAAGTACAATTCGGGACGGTAAAGGTAGAAAACTTTCTAAATCGCTTGGTAACTCGCCGGATCCACTCGAAATAATAGATAAATATGGCGCTGACGCTGTTCGCTTCACTATGCTTTATCTTGCTCCACTCGGTCAAGATGTTCGCCTGGATGTAGATGTAGATCATCAGGATATTCCCTCCTGCGAACTTGGGCGTAACTTTGCAAATAAAATATGGAATGCAGGACGTTTCTTAATGATGAAATTAGAAGAAAATGATGTGAAACTCGAAGGTGAAATTCTAAACGATAATGAAAAAACAATCTCAGACAGATGGATACTTTCACGCTTTCATTCTACTTTGGAAAAAACTATCGATTCACTTGATAATTTCAAGGTTACTGATTATTCTAAATTGCTATATGATTTTATCTGGCGCGACTTCTGCGACTGGTATATTGAAATCTTAAAGGTAAATATCAACAATACAGAAAACGTAGAACACAGGCAAAAATTAGTACGTTTTGCAATAAATTTATATATTGACATATTGAAAATGTTGCATCCTGTTATGCCATATATTACAGAAGAAATCTATAGCATTATTCGTAACTCGGATGCCGTTAGTATAAGCACAGAGAAATATCCACAATTGATGAAAGATTGTATTAATGACAAAATAGAACAAGATTTCGAACTTGTTCAGATGATTGTTGAGGAAATGAGAAGGCTTCGCTCATCTATCAATATTCCTCCTTCACAAAAAGTTCCGGCTAAAATTTCTATTGGGAACAAAGAATTGTTGAATACTTTTAATGATTTATCAAATGTAATAGCAAATTTAGCAAAGATATCATCATTAGAAATCGGTAACAACTTCGAAAAGCAACAAGGTGCAATCAGTTCTGTTGTTCGTGAAATTGAAGTTATACTCGAAGTAGCAACTTCAATTGATATTGAAAAGGAAAAAGAGCGATTAAGAAAGGAAATTGAACGACTTGAAAGAAATATCAAGAGTAGTCAGGGTAAACTGTCAAATGAAAAATTCGTTCAGAATGCACCTGCTGAAATAGTTCAATACGAAAAAGAAAAATTAGCAAGTATGGAGGAATCATTAGCAAAAACAATAGAGAACCTAAAAAATTTATAGTGATTATTCTTGTTATAAAAAAAAATGGGCTGTCCTTTCCGGACAGCCCATTTTTTTTGAAAAATGATTCTTAATAGTTATCAATTTGTGCTCTTTGAAGTCTATCAGAATAATCGACATACACAGTTTTCCATTCTGTAAAGATATCGAATACTGTCCAACCACCTTCACGATGACCATTTCCTGTTCCTTTAATTCCACCGAAAGGCATATGAGCTTCTGCACCGATAGTAGGAGCATTAATGTAAGTAATACCAGCTTCGATATCACGAATTGCTTTGAAAGCGTGATTTACATTTCGAGTATAAATAGATGAAGATAAGCCATACTCACAATCATTTTGCAATTCAATTGCGTGGTCGAGTGATTCTGCTTTTGTAACTGCTAAAACAGGACCAAATATTTCTTCTTTAAAGATTGTGTGATGTGGTTCAACATCAGCAATAATAGTCGGCTTGTAGAAAGAACCTTTTGCCAATTCTCCGTCTGTTGCACGTTCGCCACCACAAATCAGGCGACCACCTTCTTGCAATGCTTTAAGAACGTAATTATGAATACCTTCGAGTGCTTTATCGTGAATAACCGGACCAACGTCTGTTCCCTCTTTCAATCCATCGCCAAGTCTTAATTTTTCAGTACGAGCTTTGAGTAATTGAAGAACTTCCTCATAAACATCTTTATGAACGATTAATCTCGAAGTTGCAGTACAACGCTGTCCAGTTGTACCAAATGCCCCCCAAAGAGCACCTTCAATAGCCAATTCAAGATTAGCGTCATCCATTATTATTTGTGCATTCTTGCCACCCATTTCGAGGGATACTCTTTTATTTAATCTCCCGCAAATCTCACCAATTTTACAACCAATATCAGTAGAACCTGTAAATCCGATAACTTTTACATCAGGATGCTCGACAATCATATTGCCCATACTACCAACACCAGTTAATACGTTGAAAACGCCTGGTGGGAGACCTGCTTCTTCCATTATTTCAGCAAAAACAACTCCTGAATGAGGAGTTTCTTTCGAAGGCTTATAAACAACAGTGTTTCCAGCAGCAATTGCTGGCAAAATTTTCCAAGATGGCACTGCTATCGGGAAATTCCAAGCAGTAATAACACCAACAACTCCAATTGGAACACGGAAAGAAAGATTCATTTTGTTTTCGAGTTCGCTTGGAGCATTGTAGCCGAATAGTCTACGGGTTTCACTTGCAGCATAGTAAGCAGTATCAATTGCTTCTTGAATATCACCTTCTGTTTCAAAAGTTGGTTTGCCCATTTCACGTGTCATAATTTTAGCAATTTCTTTCTTCCTGCGAGCGAATATATCGCCTGCTTTGCGAATTATATCTCCTCTTTTTGGTGCAGGCACAAGACGCCACTTTTTATAGGCTTCTTTTGCAGCTGCAACTGCATTATCTACGTCTGCTTTTTCTGAATAAGCGAACTCACCAATAATATCATCGTGATTTGCCGGATTAATATTTTTGAAAGTTTTACCAGAAACGGCATCTACCCATTTGCCATTAATGTAATTTTTAAATTTTTCCATTTTACCTCCAAGTGTTGAAAGTTGTGAAAATATAATTAGAAATTGATAAATCTAAAAAAATAATATATAAAAAAAACATTAATCTTTTGACAATAATTCTATAATTGTTTTACAAAAAATTGGTAAATCATTAGGATTTCTTGATGTAATAATTTGACCATCAACGACAACTTCCTGATCTATCCAGTAAGCGCCTGCATTAACAAGGTCATCTTTTATTGAATAGAAACTTGTAACAGTTTTATTCTCGATAATTTTTGCAGAAGCCAAAAGCCAAGGACCATGACAGATTGCAGCTGTAATTTTATTTTGTTCGTTCATTCGTCGAATAAAATCAACAATTTGAGGGTCGCGCCTCAAATAGTCAGGAGCAAATCCACCTGGAATAATCACAGCGTCGAAGTTTTCATGTCCTATGTTGGATATTATTTCATCCGGTTTAGCTTTTAATCCATTCTTACCGATAAATATATTGCTTGACGATGCAACAGAAAGCACTTTGGCACCCGCTTCCTTCATCCGATAGTATGGGTACCAAAATTCAATTTCTTCATAAAATTCAGCTAATAGCACAACAACATTTTTTCCATCTAAATTCATTTGTATCCCCTTCATTTCTTATTATAAAAAATACGTATTGTTATTTAATTAAATCATTGAAAAATAATATTTTATTTTGTTTTTACATAACTTTTTTTTAGTTTTGTAATCTTAATTTTTTTATTATTGATGATTAAATGGTCGTACAGAAATGTACGTATGTTAAACTAATTTAAATAATTTTGGAGAATTTTAATGTCTGAAAATGAAACTCTTGTTCAAACTTCTGAGCAATCAGCACCAAACCCAATGGCAGAAGTAACCAGCTCTCAAAACATTAGCGTTGATGCATTGCTAAATTCTGTTTCAAAAATTTTAGAAAACGAATTTGAAAATGCGTTAGACATTGACGACGCTTCTTTCGAAACACTTTTCGAACAAAAAGTTGGAACTATCAAAGAAGACCAGCTAATAAAAGGGAAAATCGTTAAGATTGTTAAAGACGAAGTATTTGTCGATATAGGATTTAAATCATTTGGTGTTGTTCCAAAAGCAGAATTAATCAATGCTGAATCATATCACATTGGTGATGAAATCGATGTTTATATCGAGAAAATGGAAGATAACCAAGGTAGAGTTCTGCTTTCACGCAGAAGAGCTGATTTTATGCGTATTTGGGATGATATTTTGAAGCTTTACGAAACTCAAGAAGTTACAAGAGTGAAAATCCTTCGCCGCATAAAAGGTGGAATGGTTGTTGATTTATTGGGAATTGAAGCATTTTTACCTGGTTCACAAATTGATGTCCGTCCAGTGAGAGATTTTGATAGCTGGGTTGGGAAAAATATTGATGTTAGAGTTGTAAAAGTAAACCATCCAAGCGAAAATGTTGTCGTCAGCCATAAAGTGCTTCTGGAAGAACAACTTTCTGAACAGCGTCAAGCTATTATGGACAAACTTGATAAAGGTTTGGTGCTTGAAGGAACAGTCAAAGCAATTTCTGACTTCGGTGTATTCGTTGATTTGGGTGGAGTTGATGGACTTGTTCATATCACAGATTTATCCTGGGGACGTGTTACTCATCCATCAGAAATCGTTGAATTAGACCAAACTGTTAAAGTAGTTGTTCTTGATTTTGATAAAGAAAAGAAACGTATTTCTCTTGGAATGAAACAGCTAACACCACATCCTTGGGATACAATTGGTGATAAATACGAAAAAGGCACAAAAGTAGTTGGCAAAGTGGTTAGCTTAACAGATTACGGTGCATTTATTGAGATTGAAAAAGGCGTTGAAGGATTAATTCATATTAGCGAAATGTCCTGGACACAACACGTTAAACATCCATCGCAAATTGTTTCGATGGGACAAGTAGTCGAAGCAATTGTTCTTAATATTGATAAAGAAGAGAAAAAGCTCGCCCTTGGTATGAAACAATTAGAGCCAGATCCTTGGGAAGACTTGATGAAGAAGTATCCTATTGGTTCGAAACATAGAGGAATCGTTCGCAATTTAACTAACTTTGGAGTATTTGTCGAACTTGAACCTGGTGTAGATGGACTTGTTCATATTAGCGACTTATCGTGGACAAAGAAAATTCGTCACCCAGGCGAATTTGTCAAAAAAGGTGATGAATTAGATGTTGTTGTTATTTCTGTCGATCCTGAACAACGTAGAATTGCTTTAGGTCATAAACAAATTAATGATAATCCGTGGGATACTTTCGAAGAAACTTATAAAATTGGAACAGAAACCGAAGCAAAAATCGAAAGAATCATCGAAAAAGGCGTCATTGTCGAATTACCTGAAAGAGTTGACGGATTTGTTCCAGTTTCTCAGCTTTCATTCGCACCAGTTAGAAATATTAGTGAATACTTCAAAATTGGTGATGTTTTGCCATTGAAGGTAGTTGAATTTGATAAGGAAGCTAAAAAAATTGTATTGTCGGTAGTTGAGTGCTTACGCGACAAACCTGTTGAAGTTATTGAAGCTTATAACAGTGCTCATCCTGTTCCAAATGCAGACAAATATTCTAAAGGCGAAATGTCTCCGGATGAATTACCAACATACAATCCAGAGGACATTCAAACTGACATCTTTAATTATGAATATCCTCCTGATTATTTACCAAAACCGGTTGAAAATAAAGAAGAAGAAGAAAAAACTGAGGAAAATCAATCAAACGAAAGCACTGAAAACAACTAATATTTATGCTTCAACAAAAAGGGCGACAGACTGTCGCCCTTTTTTATTTTTACACCAAATTAGAAATTCATTTGCCGAATATATTAATTAATATCCTCATTCTTTTAAAAAATTAAACAGAAACTTTAATGCCAGCATAAACTGTCCTCGGACGAGATGGACCATACAAATAACCCGAATCTCGATTTTTCCCGGTATCTAAATCTTTTTGAAATGCATCAAAAATATTATACACACCTATATATAAATTGGTTAGAGGAAATATAGAATAATTTAATTTCGCTCCTAATTCAAAAAATTGAGGTGTTTTTTTCAACTTATCTTGTTCTATATACCCTGCATAATGAGGAATATACATTGAACCTGTATAAATTCCCGAAAATGACACATTTATTTGTTGTGAAAAATTAATGTTCGAGACAAAATTTCCATAGATATTTGGCGATTTGAATAATTTACTAGAATACTGTGGTAAAATACCGTTATCGATATCACCAGCAGACCATTCTATTTTCCTGTTATATAATCCTTGCTGAAAAGTTAAGCTTGAGCGAAAATCAAAATATTTTGAAATTTCTGTTTGAACTTCAAAAGTAATACCATTAATTGTTGCAGTTCCATCATTAATCCTCATAAAAACCAAGTTGTTGTTATCATCTTTTCCTAAGTCTTTTAAAACAAAAACATCATTTAATTTTGTTAGAAATACTTCGATAGAAAAGGCAAATGGAAAATTGAACAAACGAGTAGAATAATCGACGGATGAGGAAAACGAAACAGAATATTCTGGTTGTAAGTTGTCATCAACAAGAATAAGTAGTGATTCCCCTCCTACTTGAGTAATATGCAAATCCTCATCAAAGGCTTGTGGCGGACGGTAACCTTTTGAAATACTTGTTCTCCAATTCAAAGAATTAGAAACCTTGCATAAAACATTCAGACGCGGAGAAATAATCAGATTATCAATTTTATTATGTTTCTCAAAACGAATACCAACAACAGCATTGAGCCATTCAGTGAAATTCCAATCATCTTGAACAAATATTCCATTGGAAAAAGTAGTTTGGTCAATCCTTCTTCCGTATGCAGGAGCGTGATCGAGCATCCAATCATAATGATATTCATATCCAGTGGTTAGCATATGGTAACCCAGAAAGTTATTTATTAAATGGTCATATTGAACTCCAAAACCAAAAGTTTGGTTATCAGTAGTACCATAAGCATTTGGATTATGCCCTGAGCCATAGTAACTTTCTCTTTTAGTATTTTGATAACCCAAATTGACAGTAATTTTATTTAATTCGTTGCTGATATATCGTTCATATTTAAATGTTGTAAAACTAGAATTATGAGAAGCTTTTTCAGTAATGTTAGTTTGATGAGGAGGATTACTTATTGAGTCTCCACCGCGAATAGTATGAAATATGGCTTGATAGCCCAAACTAAGTTTAGTTTTATGGTCTGGTCTAAAAAATGAACGAATACCAAAAGTTTTAACGTTTAATTTACCAATGTCAGAGAAACCGTCATTATTTTCATCCCAATTACTTCTATCTCGCTGAAAACCGTACACATAAGCACCTATTCTATTGTCTTCGGAAACTATACTACCATTAAAATTCAGAGAGTAATCAGGATATTTATTGCGCATAAATGATTGGAATAAATCAATATTAAAGTTATTTGAGTATGGCTCTTTTGAAATAATATTAATAATGCCAGCCACAGCATTACCACCATAAAGAGATGAGCCACCGCGAATAACTTCAATTCTATCAATCATATTTGAAGGCATTTGCTCAAGTCCATAAACTCCATTCAACGATGAAAAAATTGGATTTCCATCAATCAAAATTTGTGAATATCGCCCATCAAGTCCGTTAATTCTTACTTGACTAAATCCACAGTTTTGGCAATTAATTTCTGTTCTTAGTCCAGGTTGAAAATTTAATCCATCACGAATATCAACAGAACTGGTAGCTTGAAATGTTTTATTGCTTATGACAGACACTTTTACAGGCACTTCCTCGTATATTTTCTCCGAACGAGTAGCTGTAATTACAACATCAGCTGTTTTAATTGAAGATTCCTCCATTTCAAAATTAAGTTGCAAATTCTCTTTTAGTTCTTTATCAATCGAAAACTTATAATGAATGGGTTTGAGCCCAACACCAGTAATAACAAGTTCGTAATTTCCTTTTGGAATACCTTTAATATGAAATGCACCATTTTTATTTGTAACAGCTCCGAGTGAGGTATTTAATATTCGAACTGTTGCGCCTATAACTGGTTTTGCCTCACCATTTTTGTAAACAACAACACCTTCTATACAGTTTTCGTGAGCAAAAATATCAATTACCAATAAGAAGCAGAATAAAACAAAAACAAATACTTTAAACATAATATCCTCCAATTTTCAATTAAAAAATTTTCAAAAACAAACATTAGTTACACCTAATTTCAAATTTAACTCAATTAAAATTTTTATCAAATTAATTAATAAATTTTTATCGAGATTTATTGATTAAATGAGATTTACTTAAAACGAAAATGAATTAATAAAACATAGTTAATTAACACTATATTATTTAAATTAATCCCTATTCATATATGGCTTGCAATGAAATTATTTCAAAGCTGGCAAGTAATATTTCTATCAGAAGTATTGGAAATAATGATCAGTGCAAAATAGTGGGTAAATATTATTTAAAAAAAGCATATATTACAATAATAACAAATAGTGGATTTAACTCTAGATGCTCTTGAGTATAAAATAATAATATACAGAATAAAAAATTATTAACCTATCTTGCGTGAAAGGTTACTTTGTCTAATAAAAATCGCCATAAAAAGGTTTTAAAAAGATTGTATAATTAAAAATTGAAATGTAAATAAGACAAAGAGAGATTCTACATAACAAGATAAAAACACTATTGTTAAACGTCAGAAAAATTTTAATAGTTTCATTGAAAAAATATGCAACAAACAAATTCAAATAAAACATTCAGCACATAAACAGTTTGAATAAAAATAAAAATAAATTAATACTATATTTTTAATATATTTAAGATATAACATTTAGGAAAAGAAACAATACAAAAGATTAGCCTTTTTCACGGAATGATTCAACTGATATTTATATCGTTTTTTAACTTAGTTTAAGTCTATTAAGTTAAACAAGTAAGGTTGCAAGATGTAAAAGTTTATGAGCCTAAACGACAAAAACGAAGATAAATTAGCTGAAAATACAACTGGACTTTTCGTTCAAAAACATAGAAATAATACAAGACATAGAAGTCTTTGAAATAGAACAACCCTACCGAATGTTTCCCAAAAAACAGTCATCCGATGAATAAAACAATCAAACCGATTATTTAATCTGCCTTACCAAGCTATATCATCTATCTCTTTCTGTGTTATCCTTAGCTTCTTGCGTAAATCATTACGTTCTTCCTCGGTGATCAATCCCCATTCAAACGCCATATGTATTCTTCCTAAATAATAACAGCTTGTGTTTGTGTTCCACTCGTGCTCCTCTACCGAGTTCAACATATCCTTCAAAACTTCATACACCCTACTCATAACTTCACCTTATAATTTTTTAAACATATTTGTTTGTTTTTTATAAATATACACTTCTTTCCCTACATTCTCTCTCATCCAAGTCTCCGCTTTTGCAAACGCTTTCTCTTCGTTTATTAAATCTCTTTCCAACTCAAATATAAACACATTAAAAATACCTTCGGAAGGTTCTCAACCCTTCCGAAGCCTCCCATCCTAAATGGGCTCCACCTCCCAGGTGGAGCCCATTTTCACCTAATTCATCGGATGACTCTCAGTCATCCGATGAATGATTCCTCCAACAAAATTCAATCTTTTTCAATACTCAATCTTTCTGCCCTCCCGTTTTGTTTTTCAACAAAATATCTAAATCTTCCTTAAACTCTTCTGCAATCATAGGAACTCGAAAAGCCGGATTTGTTTCGATTATTTCTCTTGCTTTTTCGATTGTTTCCCTGCTCAACGGTAGGTAATCTTCTAAATCATACAGCAAGTCTCTTAAATACAAAGTGTTTATATTGTCCTCTCCGTTTTGAATCTCCAAGGTTTCGAGCAGCTCTTTTTCGTATTCTTCCTTTGTCATTTTATCTTCCTCCATTTTTTTGTTGTTTTATTCTTTCTATTTTCAATCATTTTTTCAATATTCGATTCGCCGTGATAATAATAGCCTCTTATTTTTCCAAATCGATCAACAACCACGTAGCCGTTTTCACCGATGTAATTGTATTGCGTTTCTCCTAAATAAGTATGTTTATAAATTTGTTTCGCATTCTTTACTACTCGTTTTGCTTCCTCTATATACTCATCAGGTGATAAACCGAATTTTTTTGCATGTTTAGCAACATCCTGCCTTTTGTCCTTTTCGTTATAAATAAGTTCAATTTCTTGCAGCTTTTTAGCAATAGATCCATCCTCCGCCACCGCCACCCACCTGTGCCTGCAATTCCACCCTCCGCAAAAATATTCCACCGCCAAATCCTGCCCGTTGTCCATCCCACGTATCTCCTCTATCGAATACACCTTCCCAACCCGCTCCCGACAAAATGGACGTGCTCCCGCTACCGCCCCTACATAACGAAAATATCTCGCCTCCGATTCCAAAGCCCTCTCCATCATCAGAGATTAATTTAAATTATAACTAAATTGAATTAATAGTTCTCGTCATATAGTGGTAGAGCATAAATAAAATTAATTCTAAAGCCAATATTTGAATTATAGATTTTTTGAGATTCAATAAACTTTGTGAAAAAATAAACATATCTAAGCCCGATACCTGTTGAAAAATTTTTAGACCATTCAGTTTGTAAAAATTTATATGCATTCCAATTAATATTACAATTCAAATTAACTCCGACAAAGAACTTGTTTAAACCGTCAAAATTGTTGTAGGTTTTACTTTGAAAGTCTCGTCCATTATCATATGTATAACCTTTGGGTTCGACAATTGAGAGAGTTTGTTTATAGTTATGATCTACAACATAACCAAAAATTGGACCAATAGAAAAATAGTATTGTGGAGCAAAATAATTTATAAAATAATTTAATGAATGGTGAGGAGAACCTAACTCAATATTGAAACTCCAATAAATTGATGTATACTCAATTTGAATTTTATTTTTCTCTACAAGATTTTTTATTTCGCCATTATAATATACTTTTCGATTCGGTTCAATATTTGACCCAATCAAACTGTTATTATTTACACTTATATTACTCGACAAGTTATAGGATAAAGAGTCGAATAATGGGAAGTTTTTAATATTATGGAAAAAAGCTTTAGCATAAATTTCAAAACTTGTTCCATAATCAACATCATTAAAGTCTAATGGATTGCAGCAAATATTGTTTTTATTTACTGGTTCATATTTGCCGGTGGTAATATTAATGTTTGGAACAAATCCCAAACCTATATAAACTCTTGGTGTTGTTTTTTCACTATTTGTATTAATAGATGAATATAACCGAGTGTGAAAAATAAAGAGTATTATGATTAAGGAAATTATAGGTTGCCATTTTTTCATATCGATCATTACCTCTTTATAAATTTGTGAAAACTTAAATTAATACCATCACTTATTTTTAATAGGTAAACCCCAGGTAGTAAATTAGCAACATTTAGAGTGTATTCATTAATTCCGCTATTAACATTATTATTATTTGTTTTTATTAGTGGTACACCACGATAATCAATGATTTCGAAGTTTAATTTCGATTCATATTTTGATAATATGTTAAATGATATTATTGTTTCACTTGGGTTTGGATAAAAATCAATAATACTAAAATAATTATCGAATATTAAACTGTTTGTCAGTGGACATTTGGACTGAGCTGATATTTTAATAGGCTTTATTTCAAATTCCTTCATATATCTACTTTTATTACCTATTAATAGTTTGCCTGATAAAGTTGATTTATTGTCATAACCAGCCAAAACAATTCCACTAATATTAATTAATAACGAGTCAGTAAAAGCAATTTTGTCTGAATAACCCTCTAACTCTATTAATCCCTTATCGATCTTACGAACACTAAATCTATCAAATTTGCCTTTATTGTTTTCTAAGATGTTTTCTAAAAGCGGGAAAAACAATTTATAATCATAATTAATATAAAATGCAAATTTATTAGCATATAGAAAATCAATATCATCATACATTATATCTAAGTTTATCGTGTCATTATAAAATGCATCGGTTAATTCTGTATTACCTGTTGAACTACTAAATTTTATATATTCTTTATATTTTCTGGGTAATCTTGCATCACCATCGCAAAAACTTGAAGGACCTGGGTCACATAGATATAAATGCCAATCTCCTTCACCGGCATTTATCGCAAATTCATAAATTGTGTGTTCATAGTCAATTTTTGGTGATTTCCCGAAGCCGTATTTACCGTCCTCTACAATCGAAGTATCATTGCTTACATCAACTCCATTTTTATATACTATAGGCTTCTTTTTATTGTCGTTATAAACATAAATCCCCCAGTGCTCTTTTCCATTTGCTGTAAATAATTCAAATAAATTATAGCAGTTTTGTTTGTCTGGTTCTTCGTACCCAATTTTCCAATCATTTAATATATATAATTTACCAGAGCAATATTCAGCATAAAGATTTGAAAACATACCTTCTGCAGGTTCAGAATTCATCCACTCATCCAAGTAACCAGGTTCATTAGTGAACTTACCATCAATTTTGTGGTTATTTATACAGATATTTTTTATTCTCTTGTTGTCTTTGCTGGAGTAAATCGTTAATGTATCTTTTTTTAATGTACCTCCAAATGAATATGGTTCAGTTAACAAACCAGCTACACCGGATAACGGAATATATCGTTTAGATATCTGCATTTCTGAGCCATTTTTATCTATGCTACCGACTATTATATTTGGTTCGGATATTGTACCGTATCCATCTTCATCACAATATAATGTAACACTTGGTTTAACTTCTATCATCCCTACTTCGTCTCTAAACAATCGCATTGTAAAAAGACCACCACTTGCTTTTACACCAAATTCCCACATTGTATGATTAGAGTCGACAAGTAATGATTTGGCGTTACCGTATCTTCCTCCTAATACATAGTTAGTATCATTTGTAACGTCTTTACCGTTTAACGTTACTTTGATACCTTTCGTAATTGAGTTGTATATTCTAATCTTCCAATTTTCAACTCCTCCAGCAGTTGAAAATTCGAATTCATTGAAACAAGTAAGTGAATCATAATTGCCATTTCCTAATTTCCAATCATTCATTATGTACAGTATTTTTGTTGTTGGGCAGTAATCCAAATATAGATTGGAAAATGTTCCTATTAACGGTGTTATTGTGGACCATTCCTTTGTTTTTCCATCACCAACTGAATCAGTAAAAATCCCATCAATTTTATGAAATTTATCACAATCTTCTATTTTGTTATTTGAGCTACCTCCCGGTTTGTTCTTCACTACTTCTCCTTTTGGAACAGGTGGCTTACCTTTGGAATAATCAACTTCTTTACCAAGATTGGTTCTTGGATCAGGATCATAAGGATTTATAGTATCAGACTTATTTGGCTTATTTTTTACTGAAAAATAAACTTCAGCACAATCTTCATATAATTTTTCATAAATAAAAATTTTGTGCCGCTCCTCTGTTAAGTAACTAGGCAGCCTGAAAGTCAATATTCTATCTCTTAACTCAAAAACAAATATTTGAATTGTGTCGTCGATAAATATATTGATATTTTCTGTCAATGGATAATTATTTATATGCTTAAGAACGATTCTTTCACCTGCATACAACGAATTTTCATTTTCAATTCTCAACTTGATTAAACACTCTGATTTTAGCACTTGCAAACTTGCAAACAATAAGATAATTACACTTGTTTTAATGAAATTGGAGAGCATAATATCACCTTAAAATTATTACTTTTTTTGTAGTAAACTGTTCGTTAATAAATAGCGTAAGGAAATATGTACCTGATTGCAAATTATTAATATCTATAGATTGATAGTATTTACCGGGCATTTCATGATAATCGGAATACTCTTTTATTATATTACCGTTTATATCAGTCAATTTTATATTAATACGAGATTGTTTTGTTATTGAATATTCAAAATGAGTAATGTTTCGTGTTGGATTTGGATAAACATTAACGTCATCTAACGACTTAATTTCTAAGTTCTCTGGTTGAACAGATGTTATCTTGTAACAACTATCACAATTAAATGAAATTACTTTTGTAAGAAGTAATGTATCGGATGGCGAGAATAATAACCTTATATATTTTTGGGTTCCAACTGCGCAAGGATCAATGTTAAAATAGATAACACAACAAGCGTTATCATCAATAGAATTTTTGAAATTAGAATATATTGAATCTAAACCTTTCTTATTATTAATGTAATTTACTTTACCAAAAGTGCTTCTGGCTATCGTTTCTATTTGTCTTATACCGGTGCTGTCATTTTTACCGAATCCCAATGCTACTATATAAATTGGAATATTATTTGCTCTATTTTTAATTTCGTTTAATACCTCATTGTTTAATTGAATGCTGTCACTTGGATATTTATCAGAAAAAGGAACAGTATTTGCACCATCGCTTAACACCAATAGATGTCTTACTCTTTGCTTGCTTTGATTTATCTTGTCCAATGCAGCGATGATAGCTTTGAACAAAGCTGTTTTACCTGATAATGTGTCAAGTTCATCGATTGCTTTTGTCAATTTAGTTTTATCTTTTGTCCAGTCTTGATTTAGAATTACTTCTGTAGCAAAACTCATTAAAAATGTTGAGTCTAATTCTGTTAAACTTGATACAAATTTTTTTAATGCTGTCTTAGTTGCATCTATTCTTTTTGTTAAATCACCCGGCTGAATGTTTAAATCCATACTGGGTGAAACATCTACCAACAACCCAGTAGACATACCTTCTGTATTGTCACAATTTATTTCTACATCACATTTAAACACACCATTCTCTATTACACTTATTTGAGATGGGTTAATACTTTTTAAAATATTTTTGAAGCCTGTTGGATTATTAGTATCCTGGACAAATATCTTTGACCATACTCTTAACCCTGCTAAAACGTTATTAGAATCGCATATTGCTTCTACGTTGCATATGTCAACTACAGGTTGATTCTCTGCCTTCTCTTCAATTTTGATTTTTAAAAAACCACAATTATCCTCATATCTTGGTATGATGCTTTCTAATAATACATTATAATTGGAATCTAATATCTGAAATTTGAAGGGTTCCCCTGTCCCTTTTTTCTCAATTGAATATGTATGATTTAACCTGTTAATCCCAACATTTGGCAACGGTTCACCGTTAATTCTAAAGCCTGTATATCTTCTTAAACTTAGACTAAATTCTGGAACAGCAATTTCTCTCGGAGGTACTTCAAATAATTGAGGATCTCCAACCCATTTTGGCATAACAAAAAATGGGAATTTTACTCCAAATAATACTACTGTATCTGGTGGCCATCTCCAGTTGTCCATTTCAGCTTTAGGCACATCATATACATAAGCAGCATCTACCCCATAGCATTCATTACTGCCTTCCCGCGGCCACATCGAATAAGTTCCTTCCACTGTAATTATGTATGTCTTCGATGTATCAGTAGTTTGAGATAAGACAATACTTCCATTTGATGGTAATTGAAGATATTGGATTTTTGATGCCTGAATGTTATAAGAAAATAATATTAAAGTGAAACAAAAAAATAAAATTCGAAACATAATTTCCCCCGTGGTTTGAAAAATCATATAATAATTTTTTGATGGTTTAGATTACACACTATTGCTAATATAATATTTTTTCAGTTTGAATACAATATTTTTCTGATTATTTGATTTATTAATAATAAATGAAAAATTTTGATTCTTTTCATTAATAATAAGGTCAGTTAATGAGGATTTGTTTTACTTTTTTCTGAGTATGTCTATGCTATAGATATTTTTGTGTGGATAATTAAAATAACTAAAATCTGTGGCTGAGAATTCGAAGTTCACAATTAAAGCGTTCGATAGAATTATGATATCAAAAAATATAATATTCTTCAAAAAAATTCGGATGTTTTCCCTTCCAAAAAAATTCATCCGATGACTGGAAGTCATCGGATAAATTACTCTAACTATCAATGTAACGTTTTGTAAGTATTTTATGCAAATTTTTACTATATTGTAAAGATTGATTAATTAATTTTTCTATTATTTGAAAATAGATAATGGAAACATTTTATTCAAATATATTCTATTATTTGGAGAGGTAATATGAAAAAACTACTTTTTTTATGTTTCAGTTTATTATTAACCGTTATGAGTGTCGAAGCACAAAAAAAATCAGCAGGCGACAATCCTTTCTTTAAGCCCTACAATACTCCTTATGATGTTCCTCCTTTCGATAAAATCAAAGAAGAACATTATTTACCAGCCTTTGAAAAAGGATTGAAAGAAGCTTATGCTGACATCAAAAAAATTACAGACAACAAGCAAGCACCTAATTTTGCAAACACAATCGAAGCATTAGAGTTTTCGGGCGAATTACTGCAGCGTGTTTCTTCTGTATTCTTTAATTTAGTTAGCTCAAATTCAACACCTGGTATGCAAAAAATAGCTCAGGAAATTACTCCTAAACTATCTAAATTCAACGATGATATTCTTTTCAACGAAAAACTATTCGCAAGAATCAAAACTGTGTATGACAATCGTAATAAAGAAAAGCTATCACCCGAGCAATTAAGATTGCTTGAACAGAAATATCAGGATTTTGTTAAAAATGGCGCTCTATTGGACAAAACAGCAAAAGAAAGACTTGCTCAAATCAATCAGAGACTTTCAACTTTGCAACTAAAATTCAGAGATAATGTACTCGCAGAAACAAACAATTATAAACTATATATTGAAAAAGAAGAAGATTTGCGCGGATTGCCCAATAGCGTTGTTGAATCAGCAAAAGAAGCTGCTACTCGTGATGGACAACCAGATAAATGGTTGTTTACTCTGCAAAATCCAAGCATAATGCCGTTTTTGCAATATGCTGAAAATAGAGATCTAAGAGCTCAAATTCTTAAAGCTTATTTACATCGTGGGAATAATGACAATGAATATGACAATAAAGAAATTATTAAAGAAATAGTTTCATTATCCCAAGAAAAGGCTCGTTTGTTAGGTTTTCCAAATTTTGCTGAGTTTGTTATAAGCGATAATATGGCAAAAACTTCTGATAGAGTGTTCGAACTACTCTACCGTCTATGGGAGCCGGCAAGAGAAAATTCTATCAAAGAAGCTCAAGAATTGCAGGAATTGATTAATAGAGAAGGTAATACTTTTAAATTAGAGGCACACGACTGGCGTTATTATACAGAAAAATTGCGACGCGAAAAATATGAAATTGATGAAGAAAAACTTCGCCCATTTTTCCCTCTTGAAAGCGTTATGCAGGGTGCTTTTACAGTTGCAAATAAATTGTGGGGAATTAGGTTTAAAGAAATAAAAAATGTTCCGGTATACGACCCGACTGTTCGTGTTTTTGAAGTAACTGAAGAAGATGGCAGCCATATTGGGTTATTTTTCGTAGACTATTACAACCGTTCCAGCAAGCGCGGCGGTGCTTGGATGAATAATTTACGAGAAAGAAAAGTTAAAAATGGCAAAACAATATATCCAATCGTTTTCAATGTCTGTAATTTCCCTCCACCAACTGAAAACACACCTTCATTACTTTCTCTGGATGAGGCAGAAACTCTATTCCACGAGTTTGGGCATGCTCTCCATGGATTGTTTGCCAGCAATGCTTATCCAAGCATAGGTGGAACTAATGTTCCTCGTGACTTTGTTGAACTCCCTTCGCAAGTAATGGAAAATTGGTTTTCTGAACCAGAAGTATTGCGTAGCTTTGCACGTCATTATCAAACTGGACAACCTATACCTGATGAAATAATCGAAAAAATTCAAGCAAGCAGTAAGTTCAATCAAGGATTTGCAACAGTTGAATACTTAGCAGCTTCATTGCTTGATATGTTTTACTACACAACAGACAGAATTGATGATGTTACAGAATTTGAAAATAGAGTAGCTCAGCAAATTAATTTACCTGAAGAAATCCCATTCCGTTACCGTTCGACATATTTTAACCATATTTTTGGTGGTGGATATTCTGCCGGATATTATAGCTACATTTGGGCTGGAGTGCTCGATAGCGATGCTTTCCAAGCTTTCAAAGAAACATCACTTTTTGATAGAGCAACAGCTGAATCGTTCAGAAAAAATGTGTTAGAAAAAGGTCATACCGACGATCCGATGAATTTATATATTAAATTCAGAGGTAAAGAACCACAAATTGAACCATTGCTCAGAAAAAGAGGTTTGATGAATTAATTTAAAATTAATTCTATGAGATAAAGAGGCTACTCATCAAAAGTAGCCTCTTTTTTTTCTAATAACTTATTTCATTATAAATCGAAAAACATGAAGAACAAAATACAATTAATATCAAACTAAATATTTGGGAATACATATTTTTTTATTTTTTTTCGTCTATAGTCTATAGTTGAATTATTCATAACATAATTGACTATAAACTATGCACGAAAAGACAAAAGTATTAGTTGCAATGTCTGGAGGAGTTGATTCATCAGTAGCTGCTGCACTACTTTTAGAACAAGGATTTGAAGTAATTGGACTTACAATTGCCACTCACAAACTTGACGATGACTGCCGACCAGTTGAAAACAAAAAAAGTTGCTGTTCATACACTGGAAGCTTAGACGCTTATCGAGTTTGTCAAATATTAGGAATTGAACACAAAATTATAGATTTAACAGAGACTTTTAAAAATACAGTTATTGATAACTTTATCGCAGAGTATCTTCACGGACGCACTCCAAACCCTTGCGTCGAATGTAATATTAAAATAAAATGGGGACCTTTTCTGACAAAAGCTAATGAGTACGGAGCCGATTACCTTGCAACAGGTCATTATGCTAAAGTTTTGAAAAATGAAAATAACGGAAGATTCTACATTAGTAAAGGAATAGATAAAAGCAAGGATCAATCTTATGCTCTATGGGGACTTTCGCAAGAACAATTAGCTAAGACTATCTTCCCTCTCGCCGAATATACCAAACAGGAAGTTAGAGAAATTGCAAGAAAATACGATTTACCTGTTTTCAACAAAATTGAATCTCAGGATATTTGTTTTATTCCGAACAACAACTATCACTCGTTTATAGAAAAGCAAGTTCCAGACATTAATCAAAAAGTAAATAATGGCAACATTATTTTTCGTGGGAAAATAATTGGTAAACATAAAGGTTTTCCATTCTATACTGTCGGGCAACGTAAAGGGCTTGGAATCTCCTTTAGCGAACCCTTGTATGTAAAAAAAATCAATGCGGGAAATAATATCATTGAAGTTGATACTTTCGACGAAACATATAATAATGGATTAATCGGTGAAAAATTAAATCTAATGAAATATAATGAATTAGATGCAACAAAGGTTTTCTCTGTAAAAATTCGTTATAACGACAAAGGTAAATCAGCATATTGCAGAATCAATAGTGATGGTCTATTGCAGGTTGATTTTATAGAAAAAAGACGTTCTGTTGCTCCCGGGCAATCGGTAGTTATTTACGAAGGAGATGACGTTGTGGGTGGAGCTTTAATTAAAGAAGCACTTTAACCAAACATTGAATAAATATCGTTGGCAAGAAATTAAATAAATTGTTTTATTTTTTAAATTAAATGCTTTATTTTTGGAAAATAATCAGTAATTTTCTATGTTATAAACTTTTATAGTGAATTTAATATGAAAAAAATTGCAATGCTTACAAGTGGAGGCGATGCTCCTGGAATGAATGCTCACATTAGAGCAGTAGTTAGAGCAGCAATATACAACGGTTTAGAGATTTATGGAATCGTAGGTGGATATTCTGGTTTAATTGAAGGAAATTTTATAAAATTAACTCGGAAAGAAACAGCAAATATCATTTCTTCTGGTGGCACAATACTTAAAACAAGTCGTTCAAAGGAATTTATGAATGCCGGAGGTCGAGCAGCTGCCGCTGAACAATTAAAAGAAAACGGTATTGAAGGGCTTATTTGTTGCGGTGGCGATGGAACTTTTCACGGTGCTCACGCGTTATGGGAAGAACACGGTGTTCAAGTAGTATGTACACCGGGAACAATTGATAATGATCTATATGGTACTGATTATACAATCGGATACGATACGGCAATAAACACGGCTGTTCAAGCCATTGACAAAATTCGTGATACAGCCGATTCTCACGGGCGAGTATTTTTAATTGAGGTTATGGGGCGTCACGCGGGTTTTATTGCAATGGATGTTGGCATCTCTTGTGGAGCTGAATATATTGCTATTCCTGAAATTGCCACAAACTTAGATATTCTATATCAAAGAATTCTTAAACAAGGAAAAACTCGTCGCACAATTATTATTGTTGGTGAAGGGGACGAATATGGTGGTGCTGCTGTCATCGCTGAATTAATGAAACAAAAATACGATATTGAACCTAAAGTTTCTATTCTTGGTCATATGCAACGAGGTGGTGCTCCAACTGCAAGGGATCGTGTATTAGCAAGCCATTTAGGCGTAAAAGCTGTTGAAGCTTTGCTTGATGGAAAAACCGACGTTATGGTTGGCAAATCAATGCACGATATTGTATATACACCACTTGTTGAAACCTGGACTAAAAAGAAAAAAATCTTCAATTATATGATGGAATTATCTGATATATTAGCATAGTTTTACTTTTTTGCATATAATAAATGAATAATTTTGTTCTTTACGAAATTTCAGAAAAACCTGATGTAATTAAATGGGCTGAAAGGGCTGCCCATATATTATGCGAAGCTAATGTTAATTGCTATGCCCGCCAGGAAGCAATAGAACAATTCTCTGATGAAATTCGAGAAAAAGTCAATCCTATTGAACTTAGTGACTTCGGAAAAGTTGCAGATCTAGTTATTACATTTGGTGGTGATGGAACAATTCTATCAGCTTGCCATAAATTAATAAATTATGATGTTCCTATAATGGGATTTAATGTTGGGAAATTAGGTTTCTTAGCTGAGTTTTCTGTGCAAAATTTGGAAAAATCAATTAATAATCTATTAGAAGGAAATTATAGATTAATTGATCGTTCTGTATTAGAAACACAAATCGATGGTAATACTTATTTTGCTCTCAACGATTTCGTTTTCGAGAAAAAAGATTCTCCGAGAATGATAACCATTCAGGCTTATGCAAACGATCATTATGTAGGTGAATATAGGGCTGATGGTTTAATTATCTCAACTCCAACAGGATCGACTGCATACTCACTTTCTTGTGGTGGACCAATCATTTCACCTTCTACAAAAGCTGTTTGTCTTACACCAATTTCGCCTCATTCTCTTACATTACGTCCATTAGTAGTTGATGATAGCAGCGATTTAAGATTTGTTGTATTTTCACCTACAGGAAAAGTAAATTTTGTTGCAGATGGACAATTGCAAACAATTCTATCAGATGGAGACGCTGTCAATATTTATCTTTCTAAAAATAGAGTAAAATTGATAAAACCAATGGAAAGTGCTTTTTATGACTTAATACGCACAAAGCTCCATTGGGCTGTCAATCCTGTTCAAGAAATCAACAAAAATATTGAGAATTAATTATTAGTGAGTTATGTTTTATTTTTTATCATTTTTATTAAAAAATCATTTTGACATACCAGGAATTGGATTATTTCAATATATTACTTTCCGTTCAGCAGCAGCAGCAATTACTGCTTTAATTATTTGCTTCTATTTCGGACCTAAAATTATTAATAAGCTTCGGAAAAATCAACTTGGCGAACAAGCCAAAAGAGAACTTGCTACAGTTGGAAATCATTCGCTAAAAGCTGGCACTCCTACAATGGGAGGTTTCATTGTATTGCTTGCAGTCCTACTCCCTACTATACTTTGGGCAAATGTTTCAAATATGTTTGTTATTCTTATCCTCCTCACAACAATATGGTTAGGAATTGTTGGATTTATTGATGATTATCTGAAAGTTGTGAAAAAATTCCCAAATGGATTAATTGGTAGATACAAAATTGTTGGACAAGTTTCAATCGGGCTAATTGTTGGAGCAACTATATATTTTTTCCCAGAATTGTTTTCCTCATCATTTGATAAATACAATACACTGACTACAATTCCATTTTCAAAAAATATCAATTTTGACTTTGGATTATTATATATTCCAATGGTTATTTTTGTAATGACAGCAACTTCAAATGCAGTAAATTTAACAGATGGTTTAGATGGATTAGCAATAGGAACTGTTGGAATTTCAGTGTTTGCTCTTGCTTTAATTGCATATATTTCCGGTAATGCAACCTTTGCCAAGTATTTAAACATAATGTATTTGCCGGGTAGCGGCGAAATTACAATTTTCGCTGCCTCTATTATTGGTGCAGCCACCCCCCCCCCATCCTTTAATTCTTATCCGGCTCAGGTATTTATGGGTGATACAGGCTCACTCGCGCTTGGTGGGGCATTAGGAGGTATGTGTATTTTATTAAAAAAAGAGTTTCTCTTACCTATTGTTGGTGGAATATTTTTTGCAGAAACTTTATCTGTAATAATTCAAGTATCTTATTTTAAATATACAAAAAAGAAATACGGCGAAGGTCGAAGATTGTTCAAAATTGCTCCTTTACATCATCATTTTGAAAAATGTGGAATACACGAATCAAAAATAGTTACACGTTTTTATATTATTGCCGTAATGCTTGCGATAATAACTATGGCAACCTTCAAAGTTCGCTAATTTGCTGGATATTCAACGTGTAAATCATATTCTTCTGCACGAAAAACTTTTGCTTTAATAATCACACCCGGCAAAAACTTTTTATTGGATTTTATTATAACACCATTGTCAATCTCAGGTGCATCGAATTGAGTTCTACCAATATAAAATTTCTTATTTTCGTCATCATCGATAATTACTTCAATTGTTTTGCCAATAAACGATTTATTACGTTCAAGCGAGATTTGCTGCTGTAATCGCATAATTTTATCTAACCTTTCATCCTTAACTTCTTGTGAAACTGGATCGCCAAGAGGATAAGCTGTTGTTCCCTCTTCTGGAGAATAGGCAAACACTCCAAGCCTTTCAAATCGTTGTTCCTCAACAAAGCTATATAGTTCTTCGAAATCTTGCTCTGTTTCTGTGGGATAACCTACAATAAAAGTTGTCCGAATAGCCACATTGGGAATAGTATCCCTAATTTCTTTGATTAGATCAATAATATTCTCTTTTGTGGCTCTTCGCTTCATAGAATGGAGCACGTTATTTGAAATATGCTGCAAGGGCAAATCAATATATTTACAGATATTTTCGTGTTGAGCTATGACTTTCAAAACTTCTTTCGGAAAATTTGTTGGATATGTGTAAAGAAGACGAATCCATTTAAATTCAAAATTTTCTGCTAAATTATTGAGCAAAATTGGCAATTTATATGTTCCATAAATATCTTTTCCATAATAAGTTGTATCCTGAGCAATAATATTTAGTTCCTGAACACCTTGTTTCGATAAATCTTTTGCTTCTTTTAATATTTCTTCAATATCTCGGGAACGATATTTCCCTTTAATTAACGGTATCGCACAAAATGAACAACGATGGTTGCATCCCTCTGAAATCTTCAGATAACTGTAATGCGGTGGTGTCATCAAAAGACGGCTATAATCAGATACGAATTTTTTCCCAAAAGAAGCAACAATTTGTTTATAGGGTTCAATGCCAAAAACTTCATCAATTTGCAATATTTGATTTTTTAAATCAGGATAGCGTTGAGTTAGACAACCGAACACAACGAGTTTTTTAATTTTGTTTTTACGGCGTAATTCAGCCATCTGAAGAATTAATTGTATGCTTTCTTCTTTTGCGGGCTTAATAAAACCACAAGTATTAATTATTACTGCATCCGCTTCATTCAGATTATTTGTTAATTCAAACTGCTTACCATCCAAAATTCCTGCAAGACGTTCGCTATCAACTAAATTTTTATTACAGCCTAATGTAAGAATTGCTATTTTGTTTATTTCGTTGTTCACAATAAACCATCATATAAATATTAAAAAATAAATATACTAAAAATATATATATTTCCAAAACAATATGAGGAATCTAATTAGTGTGGTCTCTAAAAATAGTTTATTGGAATTTGAAGCGTCAAAAAATTTACCGTATCTACATAATTACATTTATGACTTGCATCTGCAAAGATACCATAAAAATAATATCCAGCTATTATTCCTGATAATATCATCAATAGGATTTTTACTCTTTCAGAAACTTTGAAAAAACTAATCCCTAAAAATACAAGAAAAAATTGCCATACATAATTTGTAAAGTTGAAACTTATTGGAATTACATAATTATTAATTATACTAATCAGTCCTAATGAAATAAAGAAAGTTCCCAACAATATACTTGATTTTCTCATAACTGATTTTAACTTTTCTTAGAAAACAATAATAAAACACCAATAATTATTAGGATGATTGAAAAAAAGATACCGCTATCCCAAATCGGGATAAATTCATTAACAAAAAACAATAACCCTATCGCAATAAGAATAATTCCAAATACAGTTCGACTTTGAGGTTTGTTCGAATTAATTTCCGACAAGTCTTCTGCCTCAGTAACTGGAATAAAATCATTCGAAAAAATTGGTTTAGGACGTTCAGGTACAATAATCCAAAATATAATGTATGCAATAAAACCTACTGCATAAGAAATTGTCGTAATTATAAATAAGGCACGAACAAGCACTGGATCAATATCAAAGTACTCGGCAATTCCTCCGCAAACTCCGGCGATTTTTTTATCAATATATGAGCGATATAATTTTTTTGTCATAATAATATTCCTTATCACGTATTCTATTTGATATACGTAACGAACACAAACTATGTTTCAAAAAAATTAGAAATTTAGTTCTAAAACAACCGGGCAATGATCAGAACCTAAAATTTGCGGTAACTGGCGAGCATTCTTTACAAATGGAACTAAATCATTTGAAATAAGATGATAATCTATTCTCCAGCCAATATTTCTTTTGCGAGAATTGGCTCGATTGCTCCACCAGGTATAATGTCCACCTTCTTTGATAAACAACCGGAATGCATCAGTAAAACCAGCCTCGAAATACTCTTCCATTTTATCACGTTCAATTTTTAAAAATCCAGAAGTGTTTTCATTTTCTTTTGGATTAGCAAGATCAATTTCTGTTCGTGCAGTATTAAAGTCACCCATAATAATTACTGAACGACCTTTCGCCAAAATTTGTTTTACATACCCCAAAAGAGCATCATAAAATTCAAGTTTATAGTCTAATCGTGGGTCGTCTGTATATCCTTTTGGAAAGTATACATTAAATAAAACAAATTTATTAAAGTCAGCTTCTATAATCCTACCTTCATCATCAAATCTTGGAATACCTATCTCGAGATTTACATTTTTGGGTTCAATTTTCGAAAAAAGAGCTACACCACTATATCCTTTTTTTACTTTACAGGGATTATAGAAAGCTATATAGCCCGGTGGCACTCTAAGATGGTCAGCGATTTGCTCGGGATTTGCTTTTATTTCTTGCAAACCAATAATATCAGGCTTTTCTTCTTCAATAAAACTAAACAAATTATTCTCAAAAGAAACGTTATCAAGGCGAATACTTTTATTCTGCCCTGTAATTGCTCTATAACCATTCACATTCCAGGTAACGATTTTCATTTGCAATCCCTTTATGGATTATGGATAAAGCCTATCTATTTGCCAATCACCCTGTGGTAATAATGCATAGCGAAAACGATCGTGGAGACGACTGGGCCGTCCTTGCCAGAATTCGAATTGCTCAGGAATTAGTCGGTAACCACCCCAATGAGGTGGAAGAGGAACGTTTGTTGGGTATTTAAGCATTAGCATAGCTACTTTTCTCATTAATGAAAATCGAGACTTCAATACTTTGCTTTGCTCGGAAGCCCATGCTCCAAGACGACTTGTATATGGACGCGATTGAAAGTATTGGTTGGATTCTTCAGCTGTCAATTTTTCGATTCTACCTTCAATACGAACCTGCCTTTCAAATTTATCCCAGAAAAACAGCATTGCTGCATTGGGATTTATTTGTAACTCCTGCCCCTTTCTACTTTCATAGTTTGTGTAAAAAACAAAGCCTCGTTCATCAAAACCTTTAAGCAACAGAATTCGCGAGGATGGTTTTCCTTCACCGTTTACAGTTGATAAAGCAAAAGCATTTGGATCCGCAAAATCACCTTCCAAAGCTTGATTGAACCAAATTTCAAATTGTTCAAATGGATTTTTATTAATTGTTTTTTCATCAAGCTTGAATTTGCCATAATCATGACGTATTGAAGATATATCTTTTTCTACCATCGATTAACTATTCCTATAATTTTATAGTAAGCAAAAATAATAAATATTACCGACTTCATCAACCTATTGTTATCATTACTCCATCGGATTCTAAGAATTAATTAGCGAATTTCGCTTTAAGACTTGTAGCACCTAATTTGAGAGTAAATACAGATAGATCTATTAAATTCTTTTTTTTTACAAAATATTACAAAGAATTTTTTCAAATAAAAAATTAGTAAAAAGAATCTTTAAAAATAAAGAAAAAGCAGAATATTAATTAAGCAAGGATATTTATTATTTTTTAATAAATTGAGAACAAACGTAATATACAGAGCCATTTTCATCTATTTCAGGGATCAGAAAGCCGTTTTTTGTAAGTTGTTCAAGTGCATAATTTGCTTCTGCAAGTGATAAACCTGTTTTTAAACTTAAAGTAGCGGCATTAATAACATTTTCATTTTCTGCTATGCATCGCAAAACAAGCTGTTCATATTTTCGCAGAACTCCAAAATTATCATATGATTTATATTTTTTTCGCATTTTGTGACCAAAATAAAAAGGCACCAGCCCAAATAAGGCACCTACCAAAATAAAAGGACCTGTCAGTCCTATATCCTTTTCAATCAATGAGAAAATAACTAAAAAAATACCATAAAAGATATTTACAATGCCAACCACCCAAAGAAGATTAGCAAAAAACTTATAAAAAACAGATTTACCTTTAAAAATTACTTCAGGCATAAATATGAACCTTTAGTTTTTTCGGCAAATTTAGAATAAAAAAAAATTAAAAAAAAGTACTTTTTTACGAAAAAATATTTGCTTTTTTAAAAAATATGCCGTAATTTTGTATCCTCATTAATGATGATTGTTCTTTGATTTCGAAATAATTCCTGAGTAGCTCAGCTGGTTAGAGCATCTGACTGTTAATCAGAGGGTCGGGGGTTCAAGTCCCTCCTCAGGAGCAAAGAAAAGCCTTGAAAATATATATTTTCAAGGCTTTTTTTGTTAATAATCTATTATCGTTTTCCTTTCATATTATATTATCTTTTTTACGTATTCTTATCAAGTTGGGGACATTTTGGGGACAATCTTTTTTATATTATAAGAATTTATTTATAACATCATTACAAAATACAAAAAACTGCCTCTCAAAGTTGAGAGGCAGCTTTTGATTGTTATGTTCAGTAATATTATTTCACTATCACAACGTTATGAACAGCAGTTTCACCGTTTCCAGAAACTCGTAAGAAGTAATTGCCACTTGGCAATTGACCAGTTGCGTTAGATAATTCTATCATAAAGTTATGAGAACCTGTATTTAAGTTCACGTTATTAACATAAACTGTTTCACCAATTACATTTACAAGTTCAACACGATACAAACCAGCGTTTTCAACATCAAGAACAAACGAAATTCTATCAGTTGCAGGATTTGGAGTTACAGAAGAAATCTGCAATGAAGTTGCAACTTCAATTTCGTCGGCATCTTTACGTGAAGTCTGACGAGTACGTGGATTGTTTGCTAATAACTCTGAAAAAGTATTGTAAATAATTGTTCCACCGTTTTGGTTATATTCAAATACGTGGAATGTGTAATTTTGTAAGCGTTCAAGACCTGTTACAGTAACCGGTCCATTACCAGTTCCATTGTAAACTACATAATAATCATTACCATCAACTGTATGTTTAGTACTTGCATTGCCAAATAATGGATCTGCATTATAATAAACATTATTTTGAGGAACGAAAGCAATTGCAGGCCAGCTACCTTGTTTAGTAGCTACTACAATGCGACCGTTACCATTACCATTAGTCCAGTTGAATGTAATTTGTGTACGACCCCAGTTAATCCAATTGATTTGAGTAGCTTGATTTGGCAGAGTAACAACGTAGAGTGTAGCAA